>JANMVQ010000262.1:0-46260 GCA_031392845.1 Chloroflexota bacterium | reverse complement strand
CTCAGCCAAAAGTCTGATGATTTTTGGCATAGAAATTTATATACTCATGTGCGAAGAGCAATAAAGATTCCTCCTCTTCTCCTCTAGTAGACGCCCTTGAGCAAGGCGTCTTTTTTTGTTTTCCCTAGCAGCCTGTCGGAGAAAGAAATATAGGACGCGGATTTTTAGGATAAACGCGGATTTGAAGCTGGCTTTTATAGAGAAATCCGCGAAAATCAGCGCGCAAAGCGTCCGCGTCCCATATGGCTTTCAGAGGCCTCTCCAACAGGCTGCTAGTCTAATGATCGCGTAATGCCGCCAGCAATTCGCGCAGTGAGTGCAGCGTAGATTGCTGCTGCGCGGTTCGCAATTGCCACTCGTTGGCGTTGACGACAATTACGTCAATTGTCGCGTTGGTCACCCCCTCATCCAGCACCAACCGATATCCCAAGCGTTCCAGTGCCCGGCGGGTCCACAATGCGGCGGGACCCGTTCCACGTACGCGGGCGGTGTCGTGCTGGGGCAAACACAGGTTGAATCCGCCGCTGGCGATATCAAAAGCCACGCCCTCGTTCTGAAAAGTGCGAGTGATGGTGCCATCGAGCGCGAGCGCTTCAGGCGCGTCGGATGCAAAATCGCCAGTGCTGGACAGCAGCCAGATGCGATCGGCCACATGCAGGGCCAAATCGAGATCATGGGTCGACAATAGAAATGCGCGTCCGGTGTCGCGAGCCAGTTGGCGCAGCAGCAGCATAATCTCCACCCGCCTTGGTAGATCGAGAAATGCGGTGGGCTCATCTAACAGTAAAATCTGCGGCTCTTGCGCCAGGGCACGCGCAATCATGACTCTTTGGCGCTCGCCGTCACTTAGCTGGGCCACTTGCCGCTGCGCCAACGCCTCGATATGTGTGGCAGCCAGCGCGTATTGCACGGCCGTATGGTCGCTGGCGCTCAGGGTTCCCATCCAACCGGTGTGCGGCTGACGACCAAGCGCCACCAAGTCATATACGTGTAGATGATCGACGTCTATACGCTCGGTCAGCACAATCGCTAAGCGTTGGGCTAACGCGCTGGGTGCAAGTTGGTGCAGATTGTCTGAGCCAATATCAACCCTCCCGGCTTGAGGTTTTTGTAGACCAGCCAACGTGCGCAATAGCGTGGTTTTGCCCGCGCCGTTTGGGCCGAGCAGACAAACGAGTTCACCTGCATGCAGCGTTGCATTGATGTTTTGCAAGACACGGCGCTGCGAGTAGCCTACACTCAGTTGGTGCAGGATGAGTACAGCCGATGGGGTCATGGAGAGGGGCCTGCTCGCTGACGCAAAATGACCCACACCACGACTGGCGCACCGATTAAAGATGTGGTGGCGTTTAGCGGCAATGCCACGCTGCCAAAGTGGGTGGCCAGATCGCATAGCAGTGCTAGGCTGGCACCCATCAGCACACACGCCCACGCCAGTACACGATGATCGGCGCTGCGCAGGATGTTGCGGGCGAGGTGCGGCACCGCGATGCCTAAAAACCCAATCGGCCCGCAAAACGCGGTGATCGCACCGGCCAATAAGGATGCCGTGACGGTGATCCAAATGCGGGTGCGGGTGATACTGATGCCGAGGCTGCGGGCATAGGTCTCGCCCAATAACAGTGCGTTCATGGCTTTGGCGCTGGCGATGGCGGCCAGCAGCGCCACTAGAATAACAGGAGCCAATACTTGCAATTGAGCCCAGGTGGTGCCACCAAAGCTGCCAAAGGTCCAAAGCAGATAGGCTTGCATACGTTCCGGGTTGCTGAAGAACAGCATTAAGCTGACCAGCGCACTGGTGAGGTAGCCAATCATCAAGCCAAATACTAGCAGGGTTAGATTGTTTTGGACAAAGCGTGAGACGGCAATCGTGAGCATGAGCACCAATGCCGCGCCCAAGCTGGCGGCACCCACCACCCCCAGCGCGCCCAGCGCAGTTAAGCCAGAGGCAAACATGCTGCCGGCTGCACCCATCACAAAACCTGTGCCCAACACCGCCACCGCGACGCCCAGGCTCGCTCCAGATGACACACCCAACACATATGGATCAGCCAATGGATTGCGGAAAAGGGTTTGCATTTGTAGACCGGCTATGGCCAGCGCTGCGCCCGCTAGGACTGCTGTAAGCGCTTTGGGCAAGCGGATTTGCAGGATGATGGTGCGCCAGGTGTCGCGCTCGGCCTCGCCACCCAATAGCACACGCAAGACGCTGCTGATCGAAATGTTGACCGTGCCGATGGCGATGGACAGCACAAATGCGATCGCAAATGCCAGGAGCAACAGACCCAACACGAGTTGTTGGCGGCGCCATGCCTGTGATAAGGGCGAGATTTGAACTAAGGTGGACGGATGGGTTGAGCTGGACAGACAGGTATTTTACGTGGGTGTAGAAACAAAAAATCGTAGGGGCGCGAAATCAACGTAGAGACGCGAAATCATGTCGAGACGCGAAATTTCGCGTCTCTACGATAATTTTGCGCCCTTACGTCAGCGTAGCCAAAACGTGGTCATACACGTCAAGGGTTTCGCTGACATTGGCATCGCTCAGCGCGGCACACAGGAACCATGGCTCACAATAATCTGGCTCGGGGAAGATGCCTTTGGCCCGTAATGCTTCGTTGATGTTGCGCGAGAGCACAGCATCGACCACCTTGCTGCCGCGATAGTCGCGAATTGGCGTGTGGGTGCCAATGAGTACACCAAACATGGAGGGGACACCCGTGATGGCATGTGGCACGGCATGGCGCGTCAAAATTTCGTGCAGGCCTATCATTAAGCGGGTGCCGCGCTGATTTAGTGTCTCAAAGATAGGCTGCTCTTCCAACACTTTTAGGGTGGCATTGCAAGCCGCGGCCGAGACTGTGTTGCCGCAGTAGGTGCCACCTTGGCCCACTGCGCCTGGCTCGATCGTCATCATGAATGCGCGTTTGCCCGCGATGGCGCCGATGGGAAACCCATTGGCCATGGCTTTGGCGTAACAAACCAGATCGGCCTGCACGCCAAAGAAAGCCTGAGCGCCACCGGCGGCCACCCGGAATCCGGTTTTTACTTCGTCCATGATCATCACGATGCCGTGTGCATCGCACAGGCGGCGTATATGCTCTAGCCAGCCTTTGGCAGGCATGAGCGCAGCTAGATTACCCATGATCGGTTCGACGATAATCGCAGCGATTTCGTGGCCTTTGTCTTTGACGGTGCGTTCCAGCATCTCGAAGTCATTGAAGGGGAGGGTAAGGGTTAACCCATTTAGGGCTGCCGGGATGCCGCTGCTGCTGGCGATGGGTCGTGGGCTTTTGGCTGAACCAAGCGCGCTGAGGGGTGCGCTTGGCGTGCTCCACATGACGTAGTCGTGGGCGCCGTGATAGCAGCCTTCAAACTTAATAAGCCGGTCGCGGTTGGTATGGGCACGTGCAATGCGGATGGCATGCATGGTGCTTTCGGCGCCACTATTGGTGAACCGCACCATATCAGTGCCGGTCATTCTGACGAATCGTTCGGCGGCTTGCACCTCATGGATGTTTGTGAGAGCGTAGACATTGCCATCCTGCATGGCTTCGGTCACAGCTTGGGTAACGCTGGGGTGGGCATGGCCAAGGATAACTGGGCCAAACCCTAATCGGTAGTCGATGTATCGTTTGCCATCCACGTCCCATAGATAGGCGCCATTGGCGCGGGAGACGATCATGGTGTCGTCCTGGCCCCAGTAGCGGAAATTGGAGGAGACGCCATAGGGCATGACCGCAGCGGCACGACGATACCAGGTATCACGCTGCGTTGGTGTTCCGCCTGCTGGTGCCTCACGCACGATTTCGTGCGGGCCCACGGCAGGCATGACTAAAGATTCCATTGGTAAGCTTGTAATTGTCTCTTGCGTAAACATAAAACTCCTTGTCAAAAATAAAAAACGCGCTGGTCCCACTGCGGGATCAGCGCGTTACACACGTATAAAAGTCTGACACCAAGAACCGATAAGGTCTGGGCAGCTTAATGAGCAAAGCAATTACGATTTTTATATGCGTAAATGCTCAGCCACTGTTAAGAAGCTGTCGCACCCATCAGCACCCAGCACGGCGTAACGATGATCAGAGATCGAAGAAGACGAAATAATCTTGTTGATCTCGCACTTAGCGCACCTACCGCAGGTATGGCTGAATGTGGACGGCTTCGCTAGGCCTCGCCGGGGGCCTCCTGGGTCTTTTTGTCGGCAGCGCGTTTGGTTTCTTCAGCGGCGGTGCGGGACATATTCTCGGCCCGCTCGCGGGCTTCTTCGATGATACGTTCGGCGCGGCGACGGGCGTCGGCAATCGTCGCTTCGGCACGTTCGCGGGCATCCTCGATGGTGTCTTGGGCACGATCACGGATGTCGACGCTGCTGCGGCTGAGGGCGCGGCGAGTTTCCTCGCCCGATTGAGGCGCCAAAAGCAGTGCGGTGGCAGCACCGACCAGCCCGCCGATGATGACGCCTGCAAAAAAGGCTCCGAATTCACTGCCTGAGTTGTTATCTGACATAAGGCCCTCACTCTTTACTCTTATCGTTCTCTTTTCCCATTTTTGATTTAAACGCTGCTCGTGCGCCTTCTAGCCCGGCCAGAAAGCTTGCGACTTTGATGACAGGCTTGGCGACGTTTTCACTGACCATATGGGTGGTATCGCGCACGGTATTTACTGTTTGTTGCACGTTGGCCAGCATCGGTCTGAGTTCGTTTCTAAGTAGCGCCACCAGCGATTGCATATAGTAAATCATGACAATAAGCAGCGCACCAATGACGATACTCATAATCAGACCGACTAATGTAAATGCAATGATAGCGATGTCGCGCAGGTTTGCGGTTAGGACAGGGTTGCGGGTCAACAGAAAGATGACCGCAATCATGATGGCAAGAAGGAGCAGACCTCCGCCGACCAAGCCAGCCTTTACTTTCCAATTGGAACGGGCTGTTTCTGGCATGGCTGACGCGCTCTTGACTGATTGTGTTGTCCCAACGGGCCGCGCCTGATTTGTATTCATTCCGTGTTTTGATTATAGCAAACTGGGTTGAAGACAAAATCGCATAGAATCGTGCAAGGTTGTAGAAAAAATCCCATATGATTGTAAGTGTTTGTCCTACAGGCCTTTATTCTAGGCTGGCTAAAATCTATTTGTTACTGACTAAGGTATATTGAGTTATGAGGATATTAATCGCGGATGACCACGCCATTGTTCGCATGGGGTTGCGACAAATTGTGGAGCAGATGGCGCATGTGAGTGTGGAGGAGGTTGTCAATGGACAAGAAGTGCTCGTTAAGATTCGTGAGGAGCGGTGGGATGCGTTGATTCTGGACATCTCGATGCCGGGGGGCAACGGGCTGGATGTGTTGCAGGAAGTGAAGCACATGCTGCCGAATTTGCCTGTTCTGGTGCTGAGTGTGCACCCAGAAGACCAGTATGCCATGCGGGTGTTGAAGGCGGGTGCGTCTGGTTATATGAACAAAGACTGTGCACCGGGTGAATTGTTGTTGGCCATTCAAAAAGTGATTGCCGGCGGCAAATACATCAGCCCGACGTTGGCGGAGCGGCTGGCTTTTGTAATCTCAGGTAATTTTGATGGATTGCCCCACGAAATTTTGTCGGATCGCGAGTACCGGGTGCTGGTGATGATCGGGTCAGGCAAATCAGTCAGTGAAATCGCCAATGAACTGACCTTGAGTGTAAAAACAGTCAGCACTTATCGTACACGTGTTTTGGAGAAACTTAATATGCGTAACAATGCAGAGTTGATTCGTTACACTATTGATAAACAGTTGTCTTGACCCCAAATGCCAAGTTGACAGATTATCAAGTTGCTAATTTTGAGTGAATGATGATATCAACATCAATAAAAACATGATTGTGAACGTGCTGGTAATGGATGATGTCGTAATGGTGCGCGAGCGAATTGTGAGCATATTGTCGGATATTTCGAGCATTGGCCCTATTGTTCAAACGGGCGATACCCAATCAGCTGTCGATCTGATTGCCCAATATCAGCCCAAAGTCATTATCTTAGATATCCAAGTCCCTGGGACGAATGAGTTGCGCAATGGAATTGATGTGTTGAAGTGGGCTCGCAAGCATTACCCGTCTTTATGGGTCATCATGCTGTCTAACTTTGACATCCCGCGCTACCGTGAAGCTTGTACACAGGCTGGGGCGGTGCATTTTTTTGATAAGTCCCGTGAATTTGAACAACTCTCCAAGGCAGTCCGCAATCTACTGGCTGATGTCTTGGACCCAGATGTAATATCCAATCCTTGACTTCTTCAAGTCCCTCTTTTTTGATTTTATGCAAAAAACGATTGAATCGCCGAACAGTTTTGAAGCCAAATTGCTGGATGTTGTCGAGCAAGCGATTGTCGTTATTGACATGCAGGGTATGGTGCTGTACTGGAATCGTTTTGCCGAGCAGCTCTACGGCTGGACCAAAGCTGAAGCAATGGGTCGAAAATTGCGTGAGTTGGTCACACCTCAGCAGTCCATTCAAATGGCCGAGGAAATCTTAGCGCTATTGCGGCAGGGTAAAAGTTGGAACGGCCATTTTTTAGCACGTCATCGCAATGGAAGAGAGTTTTTTGTAGATATTACAGACGCGCCAATTTTTGGTGATGACGGAGAGCTAATTGGCATTATTGGTGCAGCCAAGGATGCGACGCTCCGATTGCAAGCTGAAGATGCCCTGCGTGCAAGTGAAGAATTTAATCGCAGTGTGCTGGAAAGCAGCACCGATTGCATCAAAGTGCTTAATCCAGATGGCACCCTTATATCAATGAATGGGCCAGGCATGTGTGCCATGGAGATTGATGACCTAACACCCTATGTTGGGCGACCGTGGGCGGAGATGTGGGGTCAATCCAGCGATGAGGTGTTGGTGGCAGTTCAGGATGCTATTGAACACGGAATAGGTCGCTTTTCTAGTGCTTGTATTACGCCCAAAGGCACCCAGAAATACTGGGATGTGATCATCTCGCCCATATTGGGCAAAACAGGCCAACCCAAGCGGCTGGTCTCGATTTCCAGAGATGTTACTGCACAACGTCAGAGTATGGAAGTGCTGCAGCGCAATGAGGAAGAATATCGAGCATTATTCTATCAAAGTGCAGTAGGCAAAGCTGAGATGAACTTGCGCACGGACGGCCTGACCCGAGTCAACCGCAAGATGGGCGAGATATTTGGCTATAGCGCGAACGAGCTGTTGAAACGCACATTTCAAAGTCTAGTACACCAGGATGATCTCGCTGTGATTTTGGCTGAGCGCGCTGCAATGTTGACTGGTCTACAGAATGACTACAAGTCCGAGTATCGAATTGTGCGCAAAGACGGTAAAGTGCGCTGGATTGAATCAAATATCAGCCGGTTGCGTAATTCAGAAAACAAGCCACTGTATGCCATTGCGGCCATTCAAGATATTACGGATCGCAAACGGGTTGCACAAGAACAAGCATTGTTGGCATCTATTGGTCCGATTCTAAGTAAGCCAGACAATGAACAAGATTTGGCCGATGGGCTCGCTAAAACCATGGTGCCAGATTTTGTTGACGGGTGTTCCATCACTTTTTTTGACTCTGACCAAAAGGTGCCGGTCGTGGCTGAAGCCTACGCCGAAAACCGGGGTTCTCTTTTGCAATATCGTATTCCTTTGCTTGCAACGGCTCGGTCAGAACTCTATAACCCTATGAGTGATGCTGACTTTGCGGCCATGCATCCAGCGCGTCAGAAACTACTGAGTGAGATTCGTCGGCAAGGTATACGCTCGTTTATAAGTGTGCCGATGTTGGTGCGTGGGCAAGTTGCGGGTGTGATGGCTTTGGTGCAGGCCCACACTGGACGCGAATTTGATCAACAAGATTTAAATTTTGCCGAAGAGGTGAGCCGCCGAGTGGCTCTTGCACTGGACAATTTGCAACTCTTACGCGGTGAACGCAAGTTGCGTGAATCAATGGAATTGGTGGCGGTTCGCATTGCTCGGCTGCAACAGGTGACTGCGGCATTATCCAAGGCGGCGACACCAGCAGAGGTGGTACAGGCTATTGTGGACGAAAGCAGCCAGGCTTTTGATGCGCAAGCTGCGGCCATTCATTTGCTGGATATCACTAGAGAGGACCGTAATGAGGTATATACCGCTTATTCGCACGGATATCCGGAAAGATTGACTGAGACGTATCGTCGATTCTCGCTGGATGCAAATGTGCCCGCTGCGGTAGCGATTCGACAAGGTGAGACGTTTTGGTATGAAAATCGTGAAGAACTAAATCGAGTCTACCCGGAGATGGCAGATATGCGTGCTGAATTGCCTACAGATGCGCTGGTCACACTGCCCATCCGTACCGACCGAGGTATGTTGGGAGCGTTGACGCTGAACTATAGGAAAGAAAAGCACTTTGATCCAGCGGAGCGCTCTTTACTACTAACAATGGCCAATCAGAGTGCCCAAGCGATTGAGCGATCGTATTTGTATGCGGCTGAAAAGCTGGCCAAGGAGATGGCCCAAGAAAATAGCCGTCGCACACGGGCATTGCAGGCTGTGACAGCGGCACTTTCTAACACATTGATTCCAACCCAACTGGCAAGTATCGTGGTGGAACAAGGCGCTCAGGTGTTGGGTGCGCATGCAGGCTTTGTTGCGGTGTTGGTTGAGGATGAGTCTCGCTTGCAGGTGATTTCTGAGTTCGGCTACGAGATGAATACCGCCAATGCCACAAAGTTTTTTGGGATGAATACCCATGCACCGATTGTGGAGGCGATTTGGCAACAGGCATCGCTCTGGTATGAATCACGGGCAGAGTTGCACGCGAAGTTTGGCGATCTTGGCCATATTTACGATTGGATTTCGGATTCCGCTAACGCATGGGCAGCCATTCCGCTGATCGTGGAAAATCGGGTATTGGGTGGCATTGGGTTGAGCTTTGCAGAAGCGCGTCAGTTTACGCAGGATGACAAAGATTTCATGATCGCTTTGGCGCAGCAATGTGCGCAGTCGCTGCAACGAGCCTACCTGTTTCAGACTGAACGGGTTGCCCGCTCTGCAGCGGATGGCGCCGCGCAGTGGTCGGCTTTTCTGGCGGAATCCAGCCGAACCCTAAGCGAATCTATGAACTTTGACACGCGGCTATCGATGGCGGCCAATCTGGCGGTGCCGAAGCTGGCTGATTGGTGTCTGGTCAGCGCTTATGATTCAAGCGGTACGCTGCATCGGGCATCGGCGGCGCACCATTTGCCAGAATGCGTGGAAGCATTACAAACATGGTCGGATCAGCAACGGGCCATGTTGCAGGCTGGGAAAGAGAGCAGCATCGCTGAGGTTTTGAACACCGGACAGACATTATTTATCCCGGAACTGACCGAGGCGCACTATCAGGTATTTTCGTATGATGACCCAAAGTTATTTAATTTTTGGCATGAATCCTGTGCGCAATCAATCGTCTACGTGGCACTCACAGCTCATGGCAACACGTTTGGTCTGGTCCAAATGGGTACAAGCATTGATGGCCGTAAGTTAAGTCAGGAAGGCTTAAAGGCAATTGAAGAATGGGTTAACCGCATGGCCGCGAACTTGGATAACGCCCGACTATACCGGGATTTGCAATCTGTAAATACGCAGTTGGAGCAACGTGTGCAACAACGTACGGAAGCTCTAAAAATATCGCGTGATCAATTGCGTGGGCTGGCTGGGCGCTTGCAAGCGGCCCGCGAAGAAGAACGAGCGCGGTTGTCACGCGAGGTGCATGATGTGATTGGCCAAATTCTAACGGGCTTGAAGATGGATATTAGCTCATTGGGGCGCTTATTGCAGTCGGAAAATGCCGCGTCGCTGCGAAAAATTGCCGATATCAACGGGCTGTTGGACGAAGCTATCCAGAGTGTGCGTAAGGTGGCGACGGAACTGCGTCCAGCTGTTCTGGATAATTTTGGCTTGGTGGCGGCGGTGGAGTGGCAATTGCGCGAATTTGGCGATCGGTTTGGCATTGCGGGTGACTTTGACTGCGCGGTTGAAGAAATCAAATTGGACAATGATCATGCGACAGCGATATTTAGGCTGATTCAAGAAGCGCTCACCAACGTGGCACGCCATTCGCAGGCCACCGAGGTACAAGTGACGCTCAAAGAGACAGATAGTGATTTATTGGTGCAGATTGCAGACAATGGGCGTGGTATTTCCGAAGAAGAGATGAGCGCCAATCGTTCACTGGGTCTGCTGGGTATGCGCGAACGGGTTAAGCTGCTGAATGGCGAGATTACGTTTCAAGGCAATCCGGGTCGGGGAACTACCATCCATGTGCAGGTGCCTCTACGGCAGTAAAATGCCTTCTACTACGCCAATGCCGTAAGTTGCTTGTGGGACGTAGATGTGTGTAGATCACTCAATATATGGGTCGCAATCTTGTCTGCTGCATGAGGCTGTGCGATGGCGTGGGCAGCTCTGGACATGCGCTCTGCTTGGTTGGGATGGCTGAGCAGATGGCGGAGCGTTCTCTCAAAATCGGCACTACTACAGCCCAAAGCCGCACCGGCTTGGATGGCGTATCGTGCATTAAATTCTTCCTGACCGGGCACGGGCAATGGGATCAAAAGCGGTTTGCCATGAGCCATCACTTCGCTCACTGTTAACCCTCCGGCTTTGCTGATAACCACGTCGCTGGCGGTGAGATATTTATTTAGACTGGCTTGTGCGCCGATCAGCCGCATGGTGCCACCCGAGCGCCACTCCAAATCAAGGAGATTGCGCGCCAATGTTTGGTTGCGCCCGACCGCCACTAATAAGGTGCATAGGGGCCGGACGGCTAGACAAGCCTCAATCAGTGCACGGGCGCGTGGCAATGGCAACCCACTCAAGATCATCAAGACAACGGGGCGATGTTGTGGCACGTTCAACTCTTGCCGAATCTGGCATTGGGTGTTTGTTAGAGTTATGGGTTGAATGGGAATGCCGGTAACGGAAATGCGGCTATCGGCGATACCGGTATGGACTAACTGCTGGCGCGTCTCTTGGGTCGGAACAAAGTAGCGGTTGACCAAATCACTTTTCCAGAATGGATGCGCATGGTAGTCGGTTAGCACGCAGTAAATCGGAGGCAGTCGACGATAGGTTTGCACGTCGAGCATCTCGATTGGCAAGAAGTGGGTGCATACAATAGCCGCCGGTTGGGTGTGCTCCAACACCATGCTGAGTTGCGCTGTTCCCATGGCAGTTGAATACAAGCGCGAGTCCAATTTGCGTATGTTTTGTGGGTCTGGGCGATCTGTTTGGGTGTAGAAGAAGCTCCAGAATTCAGGCGCGGCTTCACTGATCGATAAGTAAAGCCCTGAATAAAGTTTGCGAACGAGATTGGGCGCGTAGCATAGACTGTCTTCGACAACCGTATGTGCGGCACCTGTTGTCTGGATAGCCTTGGCGACTGCATTCGCAGCGCTCAAATGACCCATGCCCACTGACGCATGCAATAATAGAATTCGATCCATATACACTAACCATTAGCCCTGCTGCACACGAGCAGGAGTGAGTTGTTGCACTTGCCCGGAATTGGCAACTGCCCAACACACAAATTGCGCAAGACCTTTTTGTTGAATGGCCAAACGCCAGTTGTCGATATAATCACCCAACTGCCAGTAGCTGCCTGCGAAGCTTACCTCATTTGCTTGAATTGCGCGATATAGATCATTGACTGAGCTGCCATCGAAGCGAGTGTAGGCGGAGCCTATTGTCGAGAGCGAATGGGAATCGCTGTTGCCCAACACCGGTAGATTTAGTTGTTCGGCCAAGCGTTGCGCCATGAAGTTGCACGACCGCTCGAACCAATATACACTGGCGTTGAAGCCCTCAATGGCATCCAGGGTATAAGCCGATATGGGCAGTGACCCTTGGCCCAATGATGAAACGCTGCGGTCAAATGGGTGCGGTGCAACGGCTAAGCCACCCTGAGCATGAATGGCTTTAATAGAATCACGCGCAGACAGGCCCGGTGCAATCGGGCGGTCGATAAACAGCGCAATCAAATGGCCATCCATGGTGCTGATTTCTTCCCCTATGATGACCTCAATCCCAAAACTGCTTGCTAGCCGTGCGGCATGAAGTGCACCGTCTATCCGATCATGATCGGTGATAGCGATAACTTTGAGATCAGTATGAGTGGCCACGTGCTCAAGAATCTCTGGTACCGTGGCGACACCATCGCTATAAGTCGTATGCATGTGGAGATCGGCTTTGCTGCGCATAAGTTGCTTTCCCTTTTTGTTTGTTGGAGGTTTGATATAGCATAATGAAAAGGGGCTACCCAAACCATCAGATAAATATGAGCAGGATGTAAGCGCTTATGTCTATGGTGCAGGCGTTTATCCTACGACTTGTTATAGTAAAGGTGAGCAGAGCCGAAAGATTGAGTCGCGCAAATGGGCCAGACGCGATTCTTTGCGATAGTCGCGCCAGGTGAACTCGCTACAGTTCGCAATATCAGCCATGAAGGCATGCTCCATCTGGCGGGCAATATCTACATCGTAGAACACTGCATTGGTTTCGTAATTCACGCTAAAACTGCGGATATCCATATTGGCGGTACCTATGCTGCACACCTTGCCATCGATCATGAGCGCTTTTGGGTGGAAATAGCCCTTCTGGTAGAAATAGATGCGCGCGCCTGCCCGTGACATCTCATCGCAAAAGGTCAGGGCTGCGCGATACGGCACCTGATATTGTCCGCCGCGCGGGGTGAGCATGATTTGCACATCAACCCCGGACAGACGCGCGGTTTTAATCGCCTCTGCAATACTGTCATCCAGAATAAAAAACGGCGACTGGATATACACATGATGGTTGGCGTGCATGATCAGCTTGAAGTACATCTGCCGGATTGCAGCCCATTGCGAATCTGGTCCCGATGAAACAATCTGCATCGGGACGATGGATTCTGGCTGCGAGGCTTCGTAAAGCTTGGGGTCATCCAGCCGTTCACCCGTAGTGTTATACCAACCTACGGCAAAGATCGCTTGCAGCATCGCGGCTGCTTCTCCGCGCACCTTAAAGTGGGTGTCACGCCAGAACGAGAAGTATTTCCCTCCCGTCAAATGTTCCTGACTGAGGTTAATGCCACCCAGAAAAGCCACGTTGCCGTCGATCACTACAATTTTGCGGTGATTGCGATAGCCTATATTATGTAGCTCGCGGGGCGAGAGATATGCCTCGATTTGTACCCCAGCAGCACGCAGCTCGGCTAGATCTTTGCCGTTCAGCACGTTGTGGCTGCCCAGCCAATCGTAGATGGCACGCACGTGCACTCCGGCCTTGGCTTTGTTGATCAGGATTTGTTTGATTTTGTAGGTATATTTATCCGATTCCCAGATGAAATACTGCATGCTGATGGAATATTGCGCCTTCTCTAATTCCTCCAGCAAGCGTGGATATTTGGCCGCGGCGTTTTGCAGAATTTCCACTTCGTTATGGATTGTAAGTAGAGACTGGGAGTTGCGATGCAACAGCCGGATGATGCGTTTCTCTTCCAAAGTCACCTCTGTGCTGTTGGCCAGAAACGCTTCCTGTTGTGCCAGCAACCGATTGAGATTGGGCTGCGACTGTGCGGTGACCAATTCTTTCAAAAGCTTGCGCTCCCGGCTGAAGGCCCTCCGTCCGCGCCCAAAAAAGAGATAAGCGACTAAGCCCAGCAGCGGAAAAGTCCATAAGAAGAGCAACCAAGCCAGCGTTGCCCGTGGATCATTATTCTCGACGATGATCAGGTAGGCAATAAACAGAGAATATGCAATCGTGAGCGTGATCAGCGCTATTGCGATTGGCGAAGTGCCAAATTGAATGAGTATTTGCATGAGTATCTTTGTTTCTATCTATTTCGACCCACAATCATGTACTGGGCTCTCATATTCGACGAATGATAATGGCTGCCATGATGCACGACATGATTATGGGTTCTATGACAGCTGTAGGATAAATACCGACATCGGTCAGAAACTTTTCCTACAACCATGATAGTGCCTTGCTGATAAATTAATCTTGCCGCCAAATGTATTCTTTCGTTACAGCTTGTAATCCTTTTAAAAACTTATAAAGGGATGCAAAAGAGGAGAGAAAATGATTAACTTTATTATATGGATCGTTATTGGCGGACTTTTAGGTTGGATAGCCAGCATGATTATGCGCACTGATGGTCAGCAAGGTACCTTTCTGAACATTATTGTAGGTATTGTCGGAGCATTTTTAGCCGGCTATATCTTGTCGCCTTTGCTAGGCGTCAGCACTATTAATCAAAACAACTTCAGCTTTGCCGGACTTGCTATCTCACTGCTAGGCGCAGTAATTTTGCTTGGTATTGTGAATATATTTCGCCGGGGGACAGTAAGATAGATGTAATATGCGGAATACACGGATTAGTAGGATTTTTGACATCTTATCCGTGTATTCCGCATGGGACGATAAAATTTGAAGAAGCGATGAGAACAGATATGCAAGACTTCAAGGTTAAAACTTCCGGCATTGAAACCTTGTCTGATTCATTTCAGCGCACATCGACCATTAGTACGAGCAATGCTACTATCTCTGCCGATATTGTCGATAACTCATCATCATTGCGAGAGATTCCGCGTGCGCGTGCTCCTTTATCAAAACGCGAAATGCAAATTGCGCGCATGATTGGCCTTGGCAAAACGGTCGGTCATATCGCTGTTGAGCTGGGTTTGAGCGTTAAGACAATCAGCACATATCGTGTGCGCGCCTTGCAGAAGCTGGGTGTGACGAGCAATGCCGATCTCAAACAATATATCCTCACCCAATCCGTAGATGATTCGGCGCAGGATATTGCAGAAGCGTCTGCAGAAACTGAAGACGAGGTGGGCGTGGATGGTTCGCCTGAGCATCGTCAATCTGATGACTTATCTGATGGCTTAAGGTAGTAGCTCTCGCGATGTGAACTAGACCGCCTTTACGTCGTCAATGGATTGGATGCTTTCGATTTTGTTGTTGACAAGTAGCGCCGAACGGGTGTCTTTTAACCCGCTGCCGGTGAGTTGAAGCACAACTTCATCATCGCCGCGGATATAGCCCGCTCGCCGCGCCTTCTCCAGACCCACATAGACTGCTGCGGCGGCTGGCTCAACAAACACACCCGCACGCCGGGCCAATATGCCTATAGCTTCAATCATCTCTTCGTCAGTGGCTTCGATCAGTGTGCCATGAGTTTCTCGTAACGTGCGCAAAGCCATCAAGCCATCATTGGGTTTGTCCACCGAAATCCCCGATGCCAATGTGCTAGATGCCACCCGCATGATCTCTTCGGTGTCGTTTCGCCATGCCGTAGCCAACGAAGGTGCCAATGTTGCCGTTACACCTACAAAGCGCGGCACTTTATCAATGCCACCTAGCGCATATAGATCCTTAAATCCCTTGTGTAGACCGCTGATGATATTACCGTCGCCGACAGGAACCACAATGACATCTGGCGTGCGGAATGCAGCTTGTCGGCCCGGTAGCTGCGGCACTCGGCTGTAATCTGTCGCCGGACCGCGCGGCTCCAAGGGTCCAGTCAATGCAAGCTGCTCTGCGATCTCAAATGCAGCCGTTTTTTTCCCTTCGCGAGTATAGGGGTTAAAGCCGGTGTTGCGGTTGTACCAACCAAACCGTTGAGCGGCTTCATTGCTGAGCGCCACGGCGTCGTCATAGCTGCCTTGCACTTCATAGACCGTGGCCCCATGCACCAACATCATCGCTAATTTGCCTTCAGGCGTGTTTTCTGGCACAAAAATTACACACCGGATCCCATTCCCGGACGCCAAGGTAGCCAAAGCGGAGGCAGCATTGCCGGTCGACGCGGTAGTGATCGTCTTAATGCCCATCTCTTGTGCCCGGGCAATGACGATAGCACTGGCTCGGTCTTTGAAAGAAGCGCTGGGCAGCCGCCCATCATCTTTTAGCCAAATGGCGCGCGAATCGAGCGCCCGTTCCAGCAATGGCGCTCGGTAAAGTGGGGACCAGCCGAACGACCAGAGCGGGGTTCGGTTGCGGCCATTTGTGGCATTGATGTTTTTGCCAAACATTGGCAACAGTGGCCCGTAATGCCAGATTGATCGATTTGGATCTTGCACGAGCGTGTATGGGTTTATATTGCGCATGATGCGGCGATAGTCATACACTGCATCTAGGTTGCCACCGTCTTTCGGGCAGGTATACATTGCGCTGGAATCTTCTGGGCTGTATTCGGCATTGCATAGCGTACAGCGAAAACCCAGCAGATAAGGGTTCATCATATTGGTGTTGCTCTTACTATATGAAGACTCAGGGAGGTCATCGAGGGTTAATGATAACCGCAATTAGTTTACCCAATTCATAACGGCAATAGCCATAAGTAGCGTTCCAATATTCTTGGCTCTCCCGACTTTGCCGGGATTTTTCTCGCCAAGAACACAAAGATCACAAAGAAGTCGGGGAATTCTTGGTGCTCTTGGTGATCTTTGTGTGAGGAATCCCGTTTTACTCGGTAGAGCCATATTCTTCCAAGGGTGTCCCGTTTACAATCCACAAATGCTTCCCGATTACCGTGTACGCCAGCGCGATTACCTGCTGGAGATCAGTCGTGCCCTGACCGCCCGTCTCGATCTTGACGAGGTGCTGCGGCTGATGCTGCAACGTTCCACCGAATTATTAAACGGTCAGGCTGCGCTGATTGCGTTGGTCGAGCCGAATGGCACCCTGGGCATTCGCCAATCGTATGGCATCGGCAAACCGCTGTTGGACCAACTGCTGCCTATGCTGGCTCAAACCAACGATGTGGAGGAAGCAGTGACTTCCTTGGAGCGCAACCTGGTCAATATTGCACAGCAGGTGGGACTCGGTTTCTGGCAGGTGTTGCGATTGCCGCTAAGCGTTGGGGAAGACTTTTTGGGGGCGATGTATGTTTATCGGGTGGGAGGTGGCGAGTTCAGCCGCAACGACCGGCTGCTGCTGCAAAGTTTTGCCGATCAGGCGGCTATCGCTGTCAACAATGCCCGGCTTTATTCGCAGGTCACGCAAGACAAAAAACGCTTGGACGCGATCCTTGAGTTTAGCGCCGATGGTGTGGTCATCATGGACGGTATACATAATATTTCCACATTTAATCGTGCACTGGTGACGCTGAGCGGGATCGAATCGGGCGATGCGATCGCCCGAAAATTTGAGGATGTGCTACCGCTAGTGAATAAGCGCGCAGGCACTACTTTGGAAGAGGCTGAGGCGATGGGCTGGCCGTTGCTGGGCACCTCGATGCCGCTATTTGTAGAAGCGGATGTTAAACGCAGCGACGACAAACTGGTGAGCGTCGAAATTAACTTCGCCCCATTATTCGACCGCGAAAACAGACTGGTCAATATTATCGCCAACGTACGCGATATCACCCGTTTTCGCCAGGCAGATGAGATGAAATCGACGTTTATCTCGGCGGTCTCGCACGAACTGAAGACACCGGTGGCGTTGATCAAAGGCTACGCCAGCACCCTGCGCCGTAATGATGCCAACTGGGACACTCAAACTATGCGCGAGAGCCTGGAGATTATCGAAGAAGAGAGCGACCGGCTGACCGAACTGATCGAAAATCTGTTGGATGCGTCGCGAGTGCAATCGGGTAGCTTTCGTCTTTCGCCGGTAGAACTCGATATAGACCAGTTGGTGGTGCGAATTGCGCGCAAGTTTCAGGATCAATTTAGCAGCCATCATATTATTGCCGAAGTGCCCAGTGATATGCCGCTGGTGCATGCCGATGAAGCCCGCATTATTCAGGTGCTGAGTAACCTTATTTCCAATGCGGTGAAATACTCGCCCGCTGGTAGCACAGTGCGTGTATTTGGAGTTAGCACACCGGATGATGTGATTATCACGGTCAGCGATGAAGGGATGGGTATTGCGGCGGACGATCAAGTGCGGCTGTTCGATCGCTTTTTTCGCTCAGATGACGCCGTGCGCAAGAGCATACCCGGTACTGGGCTGGGGCTGTTTTTGTCCAAGGCAATTATTGTTGCTCACGGCGGACGCATTTGGGTCGATAGCGACGGCCAGCATGGCTCCCGCTTTAGCTTCAGCTTGCCACGTGTGCAGGCCCTGCCTACCCCTAGAGCCATCCCGTTGCTGCCGGAGCGGACGTAGGGTGCCTTTGACGAGGAGCGAAGGGCGTAAGAGGTATTCGCTCTTTTCGCCTCACGCCCTTCGCTTCTCGCCCCTCGCCAAACGTCTCCCTGCCCATGCACCGTATAATTCCCCGCTTAATCTAACAAGGAGTTTTTCATGCCTCAGCTCATTACCCCGAATAACATGCGCAGCGGCGGTGCCGGACGTGGTCCCGCATCCATGACGGCTCAGGTGCTCGACGTTGGTCGCGAACCTGCGCTTAAATCAGCGCTGTTGTCGGGCCGTTTGCAAAATCTTACTGCGCCTTTTCTCTATCACGATCCGGACAAGCAATTGGCCCTTGTGCTCATGCCGATGGAAATGGGTGCGACCGATATGGAACAGCAACGCATCATTGGTCAGATGACCCAAAACGTGATGCGTGGATTGCCACAGGACACGCCCAAGGCGTATCTACTGCAACCCAGGATGTTTTTTACTTTTCAAAGCTTGGTCGAAGCCATTCTGGAAGCGGACGGTATTTCTAAAGAATCGCTGAAAGCCCAGCAGGAGAAGGCCGATTTGCTGCGCGACTTTCTGCGGCAGGGCAGCGTAGACGCAGTTCGCGAATTAATACGCAAGAGTGATGACAAGATCGATGCGCAGATGTTTGATCTGCTGTCTGCGTCGATTGATGCGAACTCCGGTGCTGGTCGCGAAACCGTCATGCAAAACCTGATGGGGTTGCAGCAATTGATGGTCGAGGAATCCACCTTTGGCAAGGTGATTGGCGCACGCATGGCGGTGTTGGAGTCCTTCCAAAAGACTCCCACTCGCGAGAACCTGCTTGACCAACTCTCAACCGCACCGGATATTGAAACGCGCGAGTCCTTGATCGCTATGGGCCGCAGTTTGCTGGATTACGCCTTCTTCCAGCAGCTTACCAGCCGTATCGATGCTACTTCGGATGTGGCCAGCAAGAACAAATTGACTGGCCTGCGCAAAGAGATTCAAGATGTGCGCGACAAAGTCGATCAGGCCTCGCGTGCTGCCATGCAAGAGAAAGTGCAGTTGATCCAGGAGATTGTCAGCAGCAAGGATCCTATCCAGACTGCGCGTGAGCATGAAGAAGAGATCGATGACATGCTGGTAGCGGTGATTCAATCTAATGCGCAGGAAGCCCAAAAACGGGGTGATAAGAACACGCTTGAGGCATTGCAGGCCGTTTACAACATAGCCATGCAGATTATGGGCGAGCGCCAGCCACCGGAGGTGCAGTTGGTGAATGCGCTGTTGCAGGCGGAATTTCCAACTGAAACTGAAAAGATGCTGGAGGAAATCAAAGATCAGGTCGATACCCGCTTGATCACAGTCATGTCGCAACTGGCTGATCAGCTTTCGCAGAATGATCGGACGGATACGGCTGCCCGGTTGACTGAGATCATGTTGCAGGCCTATCGGATTTTGCCGAAGTTTGACCCCAAGACTGCGGCTGCAGCAGCTGGTGATGATGCTACTGCACAACCGACCGCACTAGATGCAGCACCGCCTGTTCCTCCGGCCGCGCCGCCAATAGGTGGTGGCATGGTAGGTCCAGATGGTCTTATTCGCGGCAGTCGCCCGCCCGATGACCCGCCAGCAGGCAAAATCGAAATCGCGCGTCGATAAAAATGAAAGGGAATTCGATAAGGAAGTTGAGATTTAGTCGGTTACTGGCTAAAGCCTTAACTTTCTTATCTAGAAAGCTGTCATGAATCGTCGTTTCAAAACTCTTCTGGTCGCCTCGTTGATCTCGTGTGGACTAGTGTCGCCTCAACCGGTTCAAGCGCACCTTCCAGCGGCAGGTACAGCCTGGCAGCGTCTTTCCCTTGTTTCGCAAAAGAAGGTCAACGGCCAGCTGATTTGTCGTTACGCCCGGACCGGTGAAAACCGGCGACAATTGCTGACGCAGGAAGCAGTGGCCGTTTTCCGTTTGCCAAAGACAAATAAACGCCAAGTTTGGAATTGTCCGCGTCCGACACCGGGCCGCACTAATCTCAATACATTGGCTGCTGGTTTGCGTCGGCACCGCACCTTGGGCAAATTATTAGTAAAAGTGACTGTGTTGCCAGCGCGCAGCCAGTCGTAATCTCGTTAGGCGTTATACACTTCACCTCAATGACACAACCTCTTGGCTATAGCCCGGATTTCCTCGGTCCCGTAATTCGCGTTCCTCGTATCTCAGCAGAACATCGCGATGATGTATACAAACTCAAAAGTGCACAGGTGATTCACTACGCGCATTTTTCGCTGGCGCTGAGTGTGTCGCGGCGTCTGGCTTATTGGGTGGCCTGGAATATTGACGGTGGGCGGCTGAAGAAAATCAGCCGCAAAGGGATTAAATTTGTGCTGGACACACGCATCCCGAACCAGTATCAAATGGGCAACGAGGTTTACGCTGCTAACCGGTTGGATCGCGGGCACATTGCGCGGCGGGCCGATTTGTTGTGGGGCACGCAAATAGAGGCACGGCAAGCCAATATCGATTCGTTTACTTTTACCAACATCACGCCCCAGATGGACAACTTTAACCAGGCAGCACGTGAGGGTGTTTGGGGTCAGCTGGAAGATGCAGTCTTTGAGAATGTCGAAGTGGACAATCTGCGCGTAAGTATCTTCGGTGGGCCGGTCTTTTATGCGGATGATCGCCTGTATCGCACAGTGCAGGTTCCCCGCGAGTTCTACAAAGTGTTGACATATGTCGAAGGCGGAATACTCAAAGCCAAGGGTTTCCTGATGACACAGAACATCAACCCGTTAACCGTCCTGGAGTTAGAAGCATTTAAGGTGTATCAGGTTACGCTTGAGGAAGTTGAACAGCGCGGCAGCTTTACCTTCCCCAAAGTGCTGAAGGATGCTGACCAGTTCCCGACTATTCCCAATGGCGTGACACGCGGCGAACGCAAACCGATTACATCGTTGGACGAGATCGCTTGGTAGCGATAATAAAATTGAGAATTGAGAATTGAGAATTGAGAAGGCAGAATGAAGAAAGTGATACGGCGGACCATTCTTAATTCTGCATTCTCAATTTTGCTCCGGCGTTAGCGCATAAACGCTTCGTACAACCCGCCATCCACTGTAATAATCTGCCCAGTGGTCTGGCGCAGGCGATTGGTGAGTAGTAGGAAGAAGGCTTCGGCCTGGTCACTGGGAGTGATCGGTTTCTTGAGTAGTGTGCGGTCGGCGTAGAACTGGGCCAGCTTAGTCGTCAGGCTCTCAGTAGCTTCATCCTCCGTATATGCGATCTTGTATTTGGCCAGTGAGGCAATCACTCGATCGCGCGGGAACATGGCGCTGCCTTGCACCACGGTGGCCGGGGCCACGCCGTTTACGCGCACTAGCGGCGCCAACTCAATGGCTAACTCGCGCACCAGATGATTGGCAGCGGCCTTGCTAGTGTCATAGGCCACACTGCCCTTCTTAGCCACC
Source organism: Chloroflexota bacterium (assembly GCA_031392845.1). Lineage (GTDB taxonomy): Bacteria > Chloroflexota > Anaerolineae > J036 > Brachytrichaceae > JANMVQ01. Next base: position 24,703 of record JANMVQ010000262.1, on the reverse strand, counting down.
ACGGCATTGGCAGAAGTGGTGAGCACTAGGTTGGCCGGCATGCCCTGTGCCTGCCACAGTTTGTTGGTCTCGTCGCCGACCAGATAGCTGCCGGTGACATTAATCGCAAAGGTCATCGCCCAGCGATCATCCGGGATATGCCCGGTCGTGTCGGGCGTGACGAAGATGCCGGCGGTGCAAACCACTGCGTCGAGGCCACCATACGCCAGCACCAGTTGATCGAGCATCGCCCGAATGCTGGCCCGTTGGGTCACATCAGCAGGCAGACCAATCGACGGTCCGCAGTTCGAAATGCCGCTGCCCGCTACACCGATACCCACACCGTATTTGTCGGTGATCATCTTGGCAGTTGCTTCGGCCGCAGGTAAATCGCGATCGACACACACGATATGGGCGCCCTCTTTGGCCAACCGTAGCGCGGTCTCGCGGCCAATTCCGCTACCGCCGCCTACTACCGCAATGACCTGGCGCGCCAACTCTTGCTCGGGTGGCATTCGTTGCAGCTTGGCTTCTTCGAGCAGCCAATACTCGATATCAAATGCCTCTTGCATCGGCAAGGCCACATATTCGTCGATGGCCTCTGCGCCACGCATGACTTCAACCGCGCAGTTGTAGAACTCAGCGGTCACCCGCGATTCACTCTTGTCTTTGCCCCAGGCGATCATTCCCAGGCCGGGGATCAGAATCACAGTCGGGTTGGGGTCGCGCATGGCAGGCGAATTCGCGTGTTTGTGCTGCTCGTAATAAGCTGCGTAGTCTTTGCGATATTGCGCGATGCCGGCGTCGAGCCTCTGTTTTAGGCTGTTGATGTCGCCGCTCTGCGGATCCCACGCCACATACAACGGCTTGATCTTGGTACGCAGGAAGTGATCGGGGCAAGACGTGCCCAACTCGGCCAAGCGCGGTGCATCAGTGCTGTTCACAAAACGCAAAATGGCTGCATCTTCCTGAACTGTGCCAATAAAACGTTTGAACTGACTGACCCGCCCGCGCAACCACGGCAGCACCTCGGCCAGAATCGCGTGGCGCTTAGCCTCATCTAATCCAGCATATTTCTGTCCACCAAATGTTTGCTCACCCTTGTCTCTGGAGTCGATATATTTCGCGGCGCGCTCGATCAAGTCCAGAGTTAGCTCGTAGCATTCCTTGTCGTCATTGGCCCAATTGATGAGGCCATGGCTACCCAGAATCACGCCTTTGGCTGTCGGATGGGCCGCGTATACCGCTTGCAGTTGCAACCCGAGATCAAAGCCCGGTCGCTGCCACGTCGTCCAGATCACGTCGTCACCGTAGATTGCTTGGGTTAGCACCGCCGAGTTCTTGGCCGCCGCAATCGCAATCGCCGCATTCGGGTGCATGTGGTCGACATGCTGAAACGGCACAAACGCATGCAGCGGTGTGTCAATTGACGACGCGCGTGGATTCAAGTTAAACGTGCAGTGGTTATACATCGCCACCATCGCATCTTCGACCGGTGTCTTTGGCCCACGCTGTGCCGTGTTGAGATAAGTCGGTTGCAGTCCACGTAGCTTATCCATATACAGCGAGGAGAAATTCTCGCGCTTGCTGGTGCGCAGGTCGCCGCCGCTGCCTTTCACCCACAGTACCTCGACGTTCGCACCCGTCAGCGGGTCGGGTGTACTAATCTTGGACGAGGTGTTGCCCCCGCCGGTATTGGTAATGCGACCATCGGCGCCAAGCAGATTGCTGCGATACACCAGCCGCGCGACTGGATCAAGCTGGGCGGCTTTTGCGTCGTCCCAACCATAGTTCACATGTTTGAAATCTTTTGCATTCATAGGTATACCTCCATGATACTAATACATCGATTCGCTTGCTTGGATATCTAATGGATTCCCCAAATAAACCTAGCGCATAAACTCTCTCAGTCTTTAAGACCGAGAGGGTTGAATGAGTCAACTTTATATGGGAAATCTGTTAAATGTACATATTTTGCCGAAGCATCAGAATTTCGCGAATAGCGAATCGGAATAAGATTAGGAAATGGCAACTTCCAAACAAACGACGATTCAGATTGACACACAACAGAGTGTGGGGACGATTAGCCCACATATCTATGGGCATTTTTCCGAGCACTTGGGCCGCTGCATTTACGAGGGTTTTTGGGTGGGTGAAGACTCTGATATTCCTAATACTCGCGGCATTCGCAACGATGTCTTAGATGCGTTACGCAAAATTAATATTCCGGTGCTACGCTGGCCGGGCGGCTGTTTTGCCGACGAATATCACTGGCAGGATGGCATTGGCCCTCGCGAATCGCGTAAGCGCATGGTGAACACGCACTGGGGTGGGGTGATCGAGAACAACCACTTTGGCACGCACGAGTTCTTGCTGCTGTGTGAGCTATTGGGTTGTGAACCATATATCGCTGGCAATGTCGGTAGCGGTACCGTGCAGGAGATGCAGGATTGGGTTGACTACATGACCTTCGACGGCGAATCACCGATGGCCGAATTGCGCCGCAAAAACGGGCGAGACAAGCCTTGGCACCTCAAATACTTTGGTGTGGGCAACGAGAACTGGGGCTGCGGTGGCAACATGCGCCCGGAGTATTACGCCGATGTATATCGCCGTTTTCAAACCTATGTGCGCAACTATGGGGAGAACAAGATTTACAAGATCGCCTGTGGCTCGCATGATGGCAATCTGCCTTGGACCGAGGTGCTTATGCGCGAGGCTACTCGCTATATGCATGGTTTGAGCTTGCACTATTACACGATTCCACACAACTGGGCCAAGAAAGGCTCAGCCACCGAGTTCAACGAGGACGAATGGTTTAACACGCTCAAGAAGGCTGCTGTGATGGATAGGATTATTAATGACCACGCCGCCATCATGGACAAATACGACCCGGACAAGAAAGTCGGCCTGATCGTTGATGAGTGGGGCACTTGGTACGATGTAGAACCGGGAACCAACCCGGGCTTCCTGTATCAGCAAAACTCGTTGCGCGATGCACTTGTAGCGGGTATGACGTTGAATATTTTTAATCAGCATTGCGATCGGGTGCACATGGCCAACATCGCCCAAACCATTAATGTGCTTCAGGCTGTTGCGCTCACTGATGGCGCGCGCATGGTGCTTACACCCACGTATCATGTGTTCGATTTGTATCAGGCACATCAGGGCGCAACCTTGCTGGGATGTACGACTACAAATGCAGCGGACTATGCACTCGGTGAGGAACGAATGCCGCAGGTCAGCGTGTCCGCTTCCAAGAACGCAGCGGGCAACGTAACCGTGACGCTGTGTAATCTCGATAGTCACGCTGCTGCTGATGTGACTCTGAAGCTGGCAGGTATGACTGCGATCACTCAGGTCAGCGGTCGCGTCATCAGCGCCAGCGATATGCGTGCCCACAACACTTTTGATCAGAGTGACGCAGTGCAGCCAGTGGCGTTGACTGGAGCCACGATCAACGGCACACAGGTGTCGATGCAACTTCCACCTATGAGCGTCGCGGCTGTTACGTGTGTGGTGTAAGTTTGTCGTGTCGCATGCACATAAGGCGCACGCCAAATAGGCGAAAGACAACTGTAACGGTCAGTTTGATTCGCAAGGTGGGTGGGGCTTCGGCGAATGAAATAGCGCGGAAGCCCTGCGCGTTATAAAAAGACTCCATCTTGCGCTCACACATCAAATAAATCGGCCCTTGTTCATGGGCAAGACAATGTTGGATGAGTTGCGAGGCGATCCTACGCTTGCGAAATGCAGGCAGCACAACCAGGCTACCAAACTCCCGGCAGTCCCGGTAGGGTTTCATTTGAGCGATCCCGGCGATTTGCCCTTGCCATTCTGCGATTACAAAGTTCTCCCAGTGCAGGTTGGATGGATCCAAATGCGCGGTGCTGATAATGCGACGTAGCAGAGGCTGTTCTGAGGAAATTGCAGGCCGAATATCAAGCATCGAATTACCACCAAGAATTTTTTCGTTATTTGCCATGCCCATACTTCAACAACCGCATGCCATTTAACGTTACCAGTAGCGATGTGCCGACATCGGCCAGCACCGCCAACCACATACTGCCAAATCCCAGTAGTACTACAAAGAAAAACAGCACTTTGACACCGATACTAAGTGCGATGTTGTAGCGGATCGTTCGCATCGCCGCTCGGCTCAATTGAATTGCAAACGGGAGCTTGCTCAAATCATCGGTCATTAACACGATGTCGGCGGTTTCCATCGCTTGGGCTGTGCCGCATGCTCCCATCGCAATGCCCACACTGGCAGTGGCCAAAGCGGGTGCGTCGTTGACACCATCGCCGACCATCGCCACATGCGCATGTTGGGTGAGTAGGCCTTTGAGGGCAGCCACTTTGTTTTCTGGCAATAACTCTGCACGCACATCGGTCACCCCGACATCTTGGGCAACCCGCTGTGCTGTGGCAATGTTGTCACCGGTCAACATGACAAGTGTGCTTACGCCGACCCGCTTTAAATCCGCCAAGGCCCTGCGCGAGCTGTCGCGCACCGCATCGGTCACAGCGATATAGCCTTTGTAATTGCCATCGATGCTGACCATCAGCGGTGTGGTGCCCTGCACCGATTGCGCAGTCGCCGCATCGCACTGTTCGCGAGGGTGGGGCACTGTGCTGTCGAAATGAGCATGGCTGCCAACCAACACCTTGTGCCCATGGAGTTCGCCGATTACGCCTTTGCCTGTAATGGACATGACATTGTCGGCTGCCGGATATCGCTCAATGAGATTCTGCCGTGTGGCCTCGGCGACAATAGCACGCGCCATTGGGTGGTCGCTTCGGCGTTCAACTGAACTGGCCATCGCCAGTAATTCTTCGCACGGGCCGCACTCATGATTCGGAGTGTGTTCGCAATTGACCGATTGCACCTTCATCACACTGGGTTTGCCCTCTGTCAAAGTACCGGTTTTGTCAAAAGCAATCGCCTTGACCGTGGCGAGCATTTCCAGATAAGCCCCGCCTTTGATCAATACGCCGTTATGGGCCGCATTGCTGATCGCGCTGACCAATGTGACTGGCGTGCTGATCACTAACGCACACGGGCAGGCTACCACCAACAACTCCAAAGCGCGATACAACCAGCCATCCTGAGCGCCAGTCGCAGGATCACCCCAAAAGGATGCGTTAAACAATAATGGTGGAATAGCTGCAACCAGTACAGCAATGATCACGACGATGGGTGTGTAGTACTTGGCAAATTGATCGACGAAACGCTCGGCCGGCGCCTTATTGTCCTGTGCTTCTTCAACCAGCCTGATAATGCGGTTGAGGGTGTTGTCTTGCGCAAGTTTCGTAACCACTACTTCTAGCGCACCTTCACCATTGATGCTACCCGCAAACACCTCTGAGCCGCTTGATTTGGTGACTGGCACGCTCTCGCCAGTGATGGGAGCCTGATTAACCGAGGATGCCCCCGCGCTGATGCGGCCATCCATCGCGATGCGTTCGCCCGGTTTCACGACAATCGTGTCGCCGACGCGCAAGTCATCCACGAACACACGGGTTTCCTCGACGCCGCAAAATGGGCAGGCGCCGCTGGAATATCCATCTTGGCCCAAATGCTCTTTGCAATCTATGCACGGCCGCAGTACAGTCGCTTCATTTGGCGCAACCTGCATCAGCGTGCTGATCGAGTCACGCGCTCGCGCCATCGTATACCCTTCCAGCGCCTCGCCGATAGCGAACAGCACCATCACCAGCCCGGCCTCGGTGTATGCGCCAATCACAACTGCGCCAATTGCCGCGATAACCATGAGCGCATTGATGCCAATTTCGTGATTTACGCGTAGTGCGCGCCACGCGCCGCGCGCCACCGGCAGACCCGCGACAATGAGGGCAGCCAACGCGCTAATCGTCAGCACCGGCGAATCGATATTGAGCATCGGCAATAGCTCTTTGAAGATCAGCCCAGGTAGTATTAATATTGCACCGACGACGGCCAAAGCCGTATCGCGGCGTTGCAACAAATAGCGTACAAACCCGAGTACGCCGGTGCTAGAAGATGGAAGACGGCTGGCGGCGGATGAATTTGTTCGAGCGACATCTTCCCGCACATCGTAGCCCAAATCGCGGACGCGTTTGATGACCCCGACACGATCAACATCGCCATCCACTTTCAGTGTGGCGGCAGTGTAGTTAAGGGTGCAAGACTGCACGCCATTCAGCTTTGCGACGCCCCGTTCGATTGTTTTGGCACAATCGGCGCAATCCATGCCGCTGATGCGAAAAGTTTGCGGTGTAAGTGAACGCTGTGCCTGTTTAACCATGTCGGACATGCTCCAAGCCACGCTGGAAGAGTTCAGCCACATGTGCATCATCCACCGTGTAATACACCTCGCGTCCGCGTTTATCAGTCCGCACCAGACGCATCTGACGGAGCCCGCGCATGTGATGGCTGACCGCGCTTTCGCTAATGTCAACGTGTGCCGCAATGGCCCCCACATTTTGCTCCCCTTGAATTAGTGCAGCCAGAATACGCACACGGCTGGCGTCACCCAATGCGCGAAATAACTCCGCCAGTTGGGCCGCCTCGCGCTCATCCAGCCCGCCGAGCTGTGTGGTTCGGGTGATTTGTTTTATCGTTGTCATATAGTAATGCTTGAATACCTGAGTATATGTTCAGATATTATCATTTTACATCATGACGCTAATCACTTAATAAATCGAGCGATTAGCGTCACGATGACGCTGGCTCCACCCGATCCAGTGCGACATCATCAAATGAGTTTGGGTCTTCCAGCGGCTCCAGGTGCGTCGTCACGGTGGTGTTGGGCAGCGCCGCTCGAATATCGCGTTCGATACGCTCTAATAGTTGATGGCCTTGTTGCACCGTCCACTCACCAGGAACCAGAATGTGTACCGAGACAAAACGACGCGGGCCGCTCTGGCGCGTGCGCAAAGCGTGATAACTGACGCTCTTAAGGCAATAGCGTTCTAGTATCTGCAAGATCGTTTTACGCTCTTCGGCAGGGAGCGATGTGTCTAGCAAACCCATGGCCGAGCGTTGCACCAGCTTTACCCCGCTCCACACGATGTTGGCTGCCACAATCAGCGCGATAACTGGGTCGAGCCACTGCCAGCCGGTAAAAATAACCGCCACGATGCCAATGATCACGCCTGTTGAAGTCCATACATCGGTCATTAAGTGGTGGGCATCCGCTTCGAGTGCGATCGAATTTTCGCGCCGACCCACCCGCAATAGCACTCGCGATACCACAAAATTGATGACAGAGGCGATGACTGAAATTACAATACCGATGGTGGGTTGCTCGATGGGATGGGGGTCCATCAAACGTTGCGATGACGTAAGGACAATGCTGCCAGCAGCCAGCAGAATTAGGCCGCCCTCCACGCCGCTGGAAAAATACTCGGCTTTGTCGTGGCCATAGGCATGGTCGTCGTCTGGCGGGCGGCTGGCGATGCTAATCATTGCCATTGCCACGCCCGCTGCCACCAGATTCACCAATGATTCCAGCGCATCGGATAACAGGCCCACGGAGTTGGTCAACCAATATGCGCCCGCCTTCAAGCTGATCGTGACAATAGCAGCGATGATGGAGAGCCATGCATAGCGGACAAGCCGAGTGCGGTTCATGGACGAACTATCGGATACACGTTCAGCCTAGCGCTGATAGTAACCCGGTTAATTTGCCCCCAGCAGTGTTTGCGCATAGGCAAAATAATCCGAATCGATTTCGAAGCCGACAAAGGGTACCCCCAGCTTTTTGCAAGCCAGCCCACTGCTGCCGATGCCAAGAAAGGGATCAAGCACCAACTTTATTCGTTCTAGCCCATGCAACCGTATGCACATCTCTGGGATTTTGACTGGAAAAGTGGCGGGGTGGGGGCGCTGATCGGCGCGGCTCTTAATCGTCTTATACGGCACAAACCAGGTGTTGCCCCGGCAGCGCTTATCGACTTTTTTATTCCAGCGTGCCACGTTGCTTTTGTCCTGATATTCCACGCCCACGGCTAGGCGATCCAGCGGGGTGTTGCCCTTAGGGGTCAGATGAAAAATATACTCGTGACAGTCGTTTAGATAGCGCGGGCTGTTGATGGGTTTGAAGTGACCGACTGCAATATCCTGAGTGACGCCGGGGTAGTCTCCTACATCGCTTTTTTCGATGGCAATTGACTTGATCCAGTGAATCACGTTTTGCAAAACGAAGTGTTGTTGCATCACGGCCAGCACTTGAAACGGCACACCGGGATCGGTGGGCTTGGCCCCAATGTTCAAAAAGAGAGATCCTTCGGCATGCATCACCTTGCACGCCGATTTGGCCCAATCTCCCAGCCAATGCAGATAGCTCTCGCGTGGGCCGTCATCCTGATACTGGCCATACTTAATACCCAGGTTATAGGGCGGCGAAGTGACGATCACATCTACCGATCCAGCAATTAGGCGCACGTGCATGCCGGTGATGCAATCTTCGTTGTAAAGGGTGATCTCGCTCATGCTGGTCAGTAAAACATCTCGATGGGCCAGTTATGCTCTTGAGCATAGCTGCGCAACTTGTGATCTGGATTTACGGCAGTCGGATGCCCGACGACATCCATAAGGGGTCGGTCGGAGTATGAATCGGTATAGAACCAGCAATCGCTGAGTGCGGTTTGATATTGCTGCGCTATCCGCTCGCCCCAGATGCGTTTGCCTTCGCCGTAGCAAGCTTCGCCCACCAAATTTCCAGTAAATTGACCATTGCTGCCCACTTCCAACTCGGTGTAACGCGGAATAATGCCCAGGTGTTTGGCCACAGGCAGTACCACAAACTGGGTCGATGCCGAGAGCAGTACAACTGTGTGGCCTTGTTGTTGGTGCTCGCGCAGACGTGCAATTGCTTTGGGGGCGATGAAGCGCAGCACATCTTCTTGCACCCAGCTCTCGCACAATTGCTGTGTTTCAAGTGCGTTTCCGCCGCGCACGTATTTGCTGAGTTGTGCGGTCGCTTTGGGGAAGTCCAGAATATTCAATGTGTAGCGCAGGGTGACGATCGAAACGCCAATCATCTCGCGCAGAGAGATCATCCGTCGGCGCGCCAGATATTTCACGTAGAGCGTGCTGCTGCTTTTGCTCAGCAGTGTGTAGTCCATGTCGAAGAAGGTGATTGGCATAAGGCAAAAATTAAAAAGGCAAAAGGCAAAATTAAAAAAACTAATCTCCAAACAAGTCCGTCTCATTTTCTGTGCCGCGCGCTACTGGCGGATAGGCGCGGGCAAAAAAATCATATTTACTTTGGCGGCGGAAGATCAAGCGGATGATAAAAGGTGGTTGACCGCCTTGTTGGCTGGCATGACACGCAGAGGCACGTGTCTTGACCTCGCGCCAAGCGACAGCGTCGATCTTGCAAGTGACGGGCACATCCCACGACGCAATCTGCACCAGATTAATGTCTTTGTTACGACCAAACTGGGTTGGATCTTGGCGCAACCACGGCATAATCTTGACACCAAATTTAACTAACCCTTTTGGAAAGATTGGAAAGTAAATCGGCGGCGCGTTTGCTACATCACGCGCCGTCTTTGCCGCATATTCCATCTGCCCATCTTTGGCTGGCTGCAAATAGATGCCATATTTCAGCTCATACGCGCGCAGAACTGCGTAGTGCAACTTAATGTGATCAGGGTGACCGTAGCCGCCAAATTGATCGTGGGTCAAGATCACATCTGGCTTGAGTTGATCCATATAACCGACGATACGCTCGGCAACTTCATCCAGGCCCGCTGCATGCAGTGAGTCGCTGCGTTGGTTGTCCTCGCTGCCCACCATGCCGCTGTCGCGATAGCCTAGGAAATGTACGCCCGCCAATCCCAACTCTTTGGCAGCACATGCGAGCTCGGCTGTGCGCAATTCGGCGACATCTTTATAACCGTTGAGCTTCTCAGCATCAACGGTGCCACTTTCGCCGCGCGTACCACACAAATAGTGAACCGCGATACCTGCCTGCGCATATTTTGCCAGCGTCGCGCCCGGGCCAAATGATTCATCATCCGGATGCGCCAATATCACCAGTAACGTCTTCATCGAAGTGAGTATACAGAAGGGCGTGGAGTGTGATCCCAAACGAGCAAGGAGTTACAGCTCAAATTGGCTTGTTCGACCTTATGAGGCTCCCTTAATCTGCTGCACGATCCCGGCAATCACAAAGTAAACCCGATCAGCAGAGTGCGCCAATACTTGGTTGGCTCGACCGAGCGCATCACGATACAAGCGCCCACTAGCGGTTTCCGGAACAACACTCAGCCCGACTTCATTGCTGACCACGATCCAATCAGTGTCGCTGTGCTGCTGCAACGCTACCAGCGCTTGCACTAGCCGTGCAGCTTCGCCCTCGGCATCAATGGGTAACGCTTCGCCCATAAACAGTTGCCCGCTGATCAGCATCGACAGACAGTCCAATAACACAGTGGGTTTCGGCGTGCGTTGCGCAATAGTCTGTGCTAATTCCTGCAACGGATGTTCGCCCAGCACCAACGTGTGCCATGCCGATGACCGTGAGGCACGATGGCGGATGATCCGCTCATTCATTTCTGGATCCGCCAAGGTTTCAGGTGTCTCGCGCAGTGTCGCGACATACAGCACATTCTCGCCCGCCTGCTCTTTCGCTAACCGTTGTGCCAGCCCGCTTTTACCGCTGCGTGCACCGCCCAGAATAAACGTTAAGTTGCCCAACTCAAAACTCGATTCCCGGCTGTGCCAATATACCTTGTTCAGTGAACGGATGTTTGACCAACATCATCTCAGTCACCAGATCTGCAAAATCGATCAAGGCTTGGGGCGCATCCCGGCCGGTAATGATCACGTGCATCATCGGCGGTTTATTGGCCTGCAGCCACTCAATCGCCTCTTGGGTGTTGACCCAGCCATAAGTTAGCACATACGTAAACTCATCCAGCAGAAAGACATCGTATTCCTTGCTGCTGATCTTGCGTTTGGCCACCTCCCAGCCATTGATGGCTTTGGCGGTAGTTTCGTCCATATCGCGACTGGTCCAAGTGAAACCATCGCCCATCGGGGTCAGCTCAATGCCCATGCGTTCGGCAGCTTTAAGCTCGCCAAACGAAGCATTCTCATGCTTAAAGAACTGCACTCCTCCGATCCGCATGTCCCGCCCCCACGCGCGCATCAACACCCCCAACGCAGCTGTGGTTTTGCCCTTGCCGTGTCCAGTGTTCACAATCACCAGCCCTTTTGGCCTATGGTTTTTTCGCTGTTCAATCGTAGTTGTCATGGTATAGCCTTGACGGAAGATGAGGAACGCGGACGATTGAAAAATCGTCCGTCGTCCGTCGTCCGTCGTCTTCGGTCCCCCTATTTCCCTACCTGCCGATAAAACACAAACTTGTGCTCAGGCAGCAGCTCCGGGTGGGCGATTTTGATCAAGTCAGCCAGCACCCATTGTGGGTTGGCCGCGCCGCTCTCGTAGAAGGCGTTGCCGCCGTTGGCGTTTACTTGCAGATCAAAGTTCCAGGCATTGCCGGTCTTGAGCGCGCCGAATTCGCCATAGCGTGAATCAAGGTCGGTCACACTTTGGGTGTTGCTAAAGGTGCCAAATGCGTTCAGCAGCCATAGATCAGTCTTGGCCGATTTATCCAGCACTTCTTCAAACTTTAGGGGCAGCGAACCAGTTGAGGTGTCGTTGGCCCAGGCATAGCTCATGCCGGCATCGGCAAGCATTTGCGCCACATAGCTCTTGCCGCCAGGGATGCTCCAAGTGTCTTTGTAGGGCATGTTTAATAGCACGCTGGGTTTCGTAGTAACTGCTTTCGCCTTTGCAGCCATCGCGTTGTATTCTGTGGCGATCTCATCGTAGTTGGTCTCAGCCGTGGCTTCCTTGTTGAAGAATACTGCGATAAATTTGTTCCACTCAGCCCGACCTAGCGGTGATTGTTCCATCCAGCTGCCATCGATGATGACATTTAGCTTCGCTTCTATGAGTTTGGGTGGCGCATCGTATTCCGGCGAGCCTGAGCCCGATGTGAATATCAAATCTGGCTTGAGGTTAACCGTCTTCTCAATGTCGACATCCGCGCCGCCACCGATTTCGACCAGCTTGCCGGCTTTGATCAGGTCCAGCACTTTGGCGTTATTGGTCCACATAAAACTGTCGATCCCGATCAGTTTGTTCAGCAAACCCAATTGTTCAATTGCAGGCAATTCCGTGGTGCTCATCGCCACTAGCGATTTTGCCGGCACATTCACCACCAACGCATCGGTCATGCCCGTCGGTGCGGGAGTGCCGCACTGCACCAGCACGTACTTAAACATTTTGTCCGCACCTGGCCAGGGTGTTAATACTGTCACGACTTTATAGTTTTTGAAGTAGTCGATCTTCAAGCCAGTCGCGGCTTTAATTTGCGATTTCTGCGGGAAATAATCCACGTTGGGATCAAACTTGTCAACGCAAACATCACTTAAATTGGTGGTAGGTGCTGCCGGCACAGGCGGTGCAATCGTGGCCGCTGGGGCTGCAGTCGCCGCGATCGTTGCTGTTGTTGGCGCGGGGACAACCACGCGTGGTGCCGTCTGGCAAGCGGCGAGCAGCAGGGCAATAGTTGCCAGAAGATTAGATGCTTTCATTTTGAATAAACTGAAAAAATAAAAACCGGCCTTCACTCGAAGGCCGGTTCATAAGACCGGTTGTTATAGAAACAAAACAGAAACCATAAGGGCATATTTAAAAATGATGAGGACAACTACGCACACTAGGGTGGTCTGCTCATGCTCTACCTCCTTGTTCCGAGAAGGGTAAGACAAAACACACGGTCGAGGCAGGCATCCTGACTTTTAGCTTTCAGCAAGTAATTTTCAGCCATCAGCATATGAGCTGACTGCTGATGACTAATTACTGACCGCTAACTACAGTTGCGACACAGCGCTGGACTTTGACCAGCTTCCACCTTTATGCCCTAGCTTCCGAGCTGTCGGGTCACCTCAACACTATTCAATTGTGGCGGCATTATACGTGTATCGTAATGCAGACATACAATCTGGTGACTAGCGGCTGTTTGTTAGTAGCTAGTGGTTGGTGACTAACGACTGGCCACCAACCACCAACCACTAATCACCAGCCACTAAGAACCAACCATGACTGTAACCTTTGCCGATATCCATGCCGCCCGTGTCGCCTTGCGCGATGTGATTATTGCCACGCCCATTTTGCCCGATGAGCGCCTATCAGCGCAGTTGAATGCGCGCATCTTCTTGAAGGCCGAATGCACCCAACGGGCAGGCTCATTCAAAGTGCGCGGTGCATTTAACAAGATACGTTTGCTCAGCGATGAGGAGCGTAAGCGCGGGGTGATCGCACACAGTGCCGGCAACCATGCACAGGGCGTGGCGTTGGCTGCCCAGATTTTTGGCATCAAGGCGACCATCGTCATGCCTGAGCGTGCTTCTTTGGCTAAAGTCACTGCTACGCGCCGCTATGGGGCTGAAGTTGTGCTCCACGGCGCTACCTTTGATGATGCCGGCGCACGCGCCAAAGAGCTTCAAGCCCAAAATGACTACACCTATGTCCACGCCTTCAACGATGAGCAAGTGATTGCCGGGCAGGGCACACTTGGCCTAGAGATTGTTGATGTGTTGTCGAATGTCGATGTCATCGTGGTGCCCATCGGTGGCGGTGGCCTGATCAGCGGTATTGCTCTAGCCGCGCGTGAGTTACTGCCGAAAGTGCGCATCATTGGCGTGCAAGCCAGTGGTTGTTCAGCAGTGCGGCCCTCGTTGCAGGCTGGGCAACCCGTGGCGGTGCATGCTGCTCGCACCATTGCCGATGGCATTGCGGTCAAACGCCCGGGTGATTTAACGCTGCCGATCATTCAACGTCTCGTCGATGATGTGGTCGAAGTGGACGACGATGACATTGCCCGGGCCATCGCTCACTGTGTGCAGAACATGCATTTGGTGGTCGAAGGCGCCGGTGCCGCCGGAGTGGCCGCGTTGATGGCGGACAAAGTCACGATCAGCGCCAACGAGACGGTGTGTGTGCCACTGTGCGGTGGCAACATCGATGGCAATTTGCTATCACGGGTGATCGAGCAGGTTATGGTGCGCCAGGGCCGCTATGTCGTGCTCAAGACCTTGGTCAACGACCAACCGGGCAGCCTATCTGTGCTCATCTCGCGGGTGGCTAGCATGGGGGCCAACGTGATCGACGTCTTTCACCGGCGCGCTTTCTGGCTGGCCCCCCTCAGCAAAGTGGGCATTGAATTAGTGCTAGAAGTTCGCGACGAAGCACATGCACAAGCAGTGTTGAACGACCTGGTTGCCGCTGGCTACGGCGTGGAACGCGAAGGCCAAGGCATGTGGCCGGCGGAGTAGTTTTCAGTTATTTTTTGCTCATTTCAAACATCATCCATGCTGAACTGCGTTTGCGCGAGCTATCGTGCCCATCTTGGCGGTGCACTAGCTGGAGCGGAGGGGCAAAGCTGGCGATCTCAGCATCATCCACACCGCGCTCATCGGTCGTATTGCGTTTGAGAAATGTGTAGAGTAGCCAATGTCCGCCCGGGCGCAACAAGCGCCGCACGTTGCCCAGATACAAATCGCGATCAGCCGCAGGCATCCCGTGATAACAGCCAATATCGAGGATTAGATCAAATGGCCCGCGGATTTCGCGCAAATCGGTCACGCTAGCCACATGTAAATCTGCTTTGTCTTGCAGTCCGGCCCGTTGGATTTTGCGTTGCCCACTAGCGATCGCTTTGAGCGCAAAGTCGACCCCGCTGGCTTGCCAACCATGTCGCGCTAAGGTGATAACGTTGGTGCCTGTCCCACAGCCCATGTCCAGCGCGCGTCCGGCTGGATGAGTCTGGATATATGCAAATAATTCTGGGGGTGTAACTTGGGTATCCCACGGCGGATGCTTGAAATACAGCCAATTAAATTCGACCCAGCGCAAAAAACTTTTCAACATGGTCAGTATTCTATTGGCCGCGGTTTACCATCACGATCACGTAGACGCCGACGATCATGACCGCGTAGACGATCACGATCACGTAGACGATCACGATCACGATCACGTAAACGAGCACGACCCCGTAAACGAGCACGACCCCGTAGACATAAGCGCTCTGCCACACGCCAAAAAAATTGTGCCGCACCCCACTCCAGAATCGCTCGTACAAAGCAACCCGTATAATCATATACAAATATGAATGGCCCATTGCTTAGCCTCATCAACGGCCTTGGCAGCGGTAAATGGCTCGATGTTCTTGTCAACCTGGTTGTGATAGTTGTGCTATTGCTGATTGCTTTTCCCGTTCACGA
Source organism: Chloroflexota bacterium (assembly GCA_031392845.1). Classification (GTDB taxonomy): domain Bacteria; phylum Chloroflexota; class Anaerolineae; order J036; family Brachytrichaceae; genus JANMVQ01. The sequence goes on along the minus strand of JANMVQ010000262.1, from coordinate 9,435 downwards.
ATTCGCCCATGCTTTTGTCGCCACGAAATTAGGTGATGACACACCCCGTTATATGGGACGACTTACGCTAAATCCGTTAGCTCATCTCGACCTCTACGGCACAATACTCTTTTTGTTGGCTGGCTTTGGATGGGCCAAACCCGTACAGGTCAATACAAATCGACTTAATCCAGTTGGAGGCAGCCGCACTATCAGCATGGCGATTGTGGCGTTGGCTGGGCCAGTCTCAAACGTTTTGCTAGCGCTGATCTTTAGTGTGCTCTATAGGATTTGTGCGCCATTAACAACAAGCTCGTTTCTAATGGTGGTACTGGCGTACGCTTTCTCAACGGCAGTTTTTTTGAACCTATTGCTGGCGGTTTTCAATCTCATCCCTATTCCTCCGCTCGATGGCTCCAAAATTCTGGCTGCCGTTTTGCCTGATTCGGCCAGCCGGGTGCTCGACCAAATTCAGCAATATGGCTTCATCATTCTGGTTGTCTTGTCGATTAGCGGCGTGCTCAATCGGATCATCATCGGCCCAGCGATTGCGCTACAGCGCCTTTTATTAGGAAATTAAGCAAATGCCAAAAACAAGAATTACCATCATCGGCTGCGGCTTCATGGGTACGGTGTTTGGCTACGCTATCAAAGCCCACATGCCCGAAGCTGAAGTCATTGGTCACGACAAAGACCAGAGTTATGGCAAGCGTGCTGAATCGGCCAAGGCCATCGATAAGCATCAGTGGAATTTGCCATCCGCCTGTGAAAAAGCAGCCTTGGTGCTGCTGTGCATTCCTTCCGATGGCGTTGAGATCACCCTCAAAACGATTGGCCGCGATCTATCTGCGGGGGCGATCATTGTGGATCTCAGCGGACAGGCGCTACAAGGCCACGAGTTAGCCAAGCGCTATGTGCCAGACGATGTAGTGTTCGTCAGCAGCAGTTTGATCTATCATCCAGATCTGGTGCCGGTGGGCACGCCCGTCACTGCCGCCAAGGCTGAGATGTTGCGCGGTGCGATGTGGCCTTTGGTGCCTCGCACCGGGACCTCGCCCACGGCCAGTGATTCGTTGGCCGGGCTTGTCACGCAGCTGGGTGCCACGCCCTTGTTCATGGATGCGGCCGAGCATGATGGTCTGGCCATGTCAGTCGATATGTTGCCCAACCTGCTAGGCAGCGCGCTAATGTTGGCTGTCAGCAAAGACGGTGCCTGGCGTGATCGCCAATGGATGGCTGGCTCCACCTTTAGTGAGATTACTGAGAGCGTCGAGCGGACCGCCGCCTTGCCCAAAGCATTGCTAACACAAAAGATCGCTGCGGTGCATTGGTTAAATCAGACCATGCTACAACTGATGGCTATGCGCGATGCTATCTCCGCAGACGATTTGAGCGCTCTTGAAAGCATGCTCACCGAGGCGCGTGAACAGCGCGAACGCTGGCTGAATGATTGGCGCAAAGGCCGTGACGATGGCCGCGGGCAACCCTATCAGCCGCCTTCACTGTTGGGTTCATTTCTAGGCCAGGGTCTTGCCCAGCGCTTTAGCGAACGCGGAAAGAAAGAAAGTAAAAAGTAGTAAAAAGAAATAATGCGAATACTAAGTCTCGCGCCTACTTCGTTCTTTGGCGATTATGGCTGCCACGTGCGCATTTTGGAAGAGGCCCGTGCGTTGCAACACATGGGTCATGCCGTGACAGTGCTGACGTATTACAAGGGTAAAGATGTCCCAGGCCTGCGTGTCATTCGCACCGCGCCCACACCTTGGCGTAGCAATTATGAGGTGGGCTCATCGCGTCACAAGTATGTCTTCGATGTGCTGCTCGCCGCAAAGTTGCTGACCGTGCTTAAACACGAGCGTTTCGACATTATTCACGCCCATTTGCATGATGGTGCGCTGATCGCTAGTGTCATCGCTAAGCTAACGCGCATTCCGGTCTGCTTCGACTATCAGGGTAGTCTGACTGATGAAATGGTGCAACATGGGTTTGTGCAGCGAACATGGGTGCGCAACATATCTGGCCTCTTGGAACGCGCTATCAATCGAATGCCCGCCGCTATTTTTACCAGCACCTTAAACGCGGCCACTAGGTTGCGTTCTGAGTTAGGGCCACAAAAGAGAATTCAGCATTTGCCCGACGGTGTAAACCCAGACAACTTTCGACGCGACATTCTGACATCGCAAGAGCGCAATGAACTGCGCGCACGCTATAGTATTGGAGCGCACGAACCGGTAGCAGTTTTTCTCGGATTGCTGGCGCGCCATCAAGGTGTTGCTAATATTATTGACGCAGCGGCACTGTTGAAAGCGCAGGGCAAACCGATGCGCTGGTTGGTTATGGGCTATCCAAACCTAAGCGCTTGGCAGCAATACGCCGCCGAACGTGGCGTCGCGCAAGAAGTGGTCTTTACTGGACGAGTGCCGTATGAAGCCGCTCCCCGCATGTTGGCTCTCGGTGATGTGGCACTTGCCCCCAAGCTCTCGCTCACCGAGGGTAGCGGCAAGTTGCTGAATTACATGGCGATGGAGTTGCCCACGGTGGCGTTCGACACACCGACTCAGCGTGAGATCTTGGGTGGGGTAGGTGTGTATGTGCCAATGGGTGACACGGTGGCAATGGCTGAGCAAGTGTGGCAACTCATACAGCAGCCAAATCGTGCGCAGCATTTGGGTCAGCGTGCACGCCTACGGGCGCGTCAGCTTTTTGGATGGGATCGCTCTGCGACGCTCATGGTCCAAACCTATGAGCAACTCCTTGGTATTGCATCTGTTGAATATGCCGACCCTGCCGAGATGGATAATCGCGACGTTCGTGCTTCAAAAACAACAAGCATTTAGGAATTGATGAATTTATTACATGACTTGCGTGAGGCATGGTCGTACCGTTATCTGTTGCAAATGTTGGTGTGGCGCGATCTAAAAGCACGTTACAAAAGCTCGGTGTTGGGCATTGCGTGGTCTTTCTTGCAGCCAATGGGCATGACCGCCGTGTTGTCGCTAGCATTTGGCATCATCAATCGCGGTAATACCGCTATTAGCGCCTACCCAGTATTTATTTTGTCGGGCTTGCTGGCATGGAATTTTTTCTCCACTGCAATTTTGAGTGGTACAGGCAGTGTCGTTAACAATGGGGCGCTGGTCAAAAAAGTCTATTTTCCTCGAGTATTGTTGCCGATATCATCAGTCATCTCCGGGCTAATAAACTTTGTGTTTGCCTTGCCCATTTTCTTTATCGCTGCCGCCATATATGGCTTTCCATTGCGTGAGTCATTGCTGTGGTTGCCACTGGTCATCTTGATTCAGGTCATATTTAGCATCGGACTTTCACTGATGCTGGCCACCCTCAATGTGTTTTATCGTGATACTCAGTTTATTTTGGAGTTGGCCATGCAGGCGTTGTTTTTCCTGACGCCGCTGTGGTACGACATCAATACTGCTGGTAGCATGCAACGATTAGGGGTAACAGTAGATATAGCCCTGTGGATTCGTCGCCTCAACCCGATGGCGTCGCTGGTCAATATTTACCAAGACCTGATGTATCGCGGGGTAGTCACCACGCCCGATTTTTGGTTACGCACCATGTTGACCGCTATTTTTGTTCTCGTATTTGGGTATTGGATTTTTCAAAAATACAGCCCGCGTTTTGGAGAAGAAGTGTGACAATGGCAATTCCGCTAAAGGATATTCGCAATCTGATTATCGACATGGATGGGGTGCTATGGCATGGCAACAAGGCCATTCCCGGCATGCCAACTTTCTTTCAAACCCTGCGTCGTCTGAGCATTCGGTTTGTATTAGCCACCAATAATGCGGGTCGCAGCGGGCAAGAGTATGTGGTCAAGCTTGCCGGGTTGGGTGCAGAGATTGCCGCCGACGAAGTCCTCACCTCTTCTCAAGCGACTGCCGACTATATTGTGCAGAGTGCACCCAATGCGCGGGTGTATGTGGCCGGCAGCCCCAGCATCGGTTCTGAGATGGCCGCCCGAGGGTTGACTGTGCTTGCAGACAAAGACGCCCAAACCGCTACCCATGTGGTGATGGGCGGCATCGTGGGCCATTTGACCTATGACAAGATGGCCGAAGCCTGCATGGCTATCCGCGCGGGCGCTATTTTCGTCGGTACCAATCCCGACATTACCTTTCCGGGCGAGCGTGGGATTATTCCGGGTAACGGTGCGTTGCTTGAGGCTATGCGGCTGGCCACCAATGTCGCGCCCATTATTATTGGCAAACCCGAGCCGGAAATGATGCGTCAAGCCATGCGGCGCATGGGCGACACCGCCACATCTGCTAATACCGCTGCTATCGGTGACCGCTTAGATACCGATATCTTGGGTGCGCAACGGGCGGGTCTTTCCACGCTATTAGTATTGACTGGCATTACCAGTGCCGAACAAGCAGCCACCGATCCAATTCGTGCCGACTATGTGTTTGACAGCATTCGTGAGATTACACAGGTGTTGCAAGAACCTCCGCCGAAGGTTTAGAGGAGACGCGTACGAGAGAAAAGGAAATGACAGCAGGCTGGAGTAAGCCGACTTTTCTAATTTAGACCAGCATGTAACCACGGCCACGCAGCGTGACCACGTTTAGCTCATGTCCAAAGTTCTCGTTCAATTTGGAACGCAATCGCGAGATGTGTAGACGCAACAGCGGCACATCCTGATCTGACAAGTTATTGCGTTGTAGGCCGTTGGTTACCAAATCATTTAGCGAGACCACGCTGCCGCGCTGTTTAATGAGGGTGTGAAACAGGCGCCACTCGATTGGGCTAAGCGAGATCCAGGTATCGCCGCGCCGCACCGCGTTTAGGGACTCATCCCACGAGATTTTGGCGCTGTCGACAGCGTCTAGCGCATCAAAGATCAGCTCTGGCTCATCAAAGTCGTTGAGGTCGTATGCCTCCACCTCAGAGATGCGCTCCCACAGATGCTGGGCACGCGCGCGCAACTCTGCCTCAGGGCTGTCCAATAACAGATAGTCCGTCACGCCTAGCCGCAGCGCCTTCATAGCAGCCTGTATATTGCGCTCAGGATCTAGCAGCACGATATAGTCTTGGCTGAGGTCACGAGTTTCATAGGCCATACGCGCCAGCATCAAACCGCCGTCTTTGACGTGGGCGATTAGGACATTGGATTGCTGCGTCGGACGCGCGGTCCAAGTATCGAGTAACGGGGCAAGCTGGCTAAAAACGTAAACTGTAAAACCAACTTGCTCAAAGTAATGGGCAATGCGGTTGTACGGTTCGGTTGTCGGGGCTAGAACATAAGCGATAGGATGTCTTGCCTTATTTTCCATAATAATCTTCAGTGAGAGTCGATGTCATAACGTTGATCAGTTTAGTCTGTTAAATTATATCTTATTGTGCCTAAGTGAGAATACATACAAAATAGTATTTTAAATGTTTTAAAATTTGCTTTATTTACAATTTATAGTATATTTACTGCGAGTTATTAAATCCATCATGCTTATGTTGGAGTCTCCTGCGTAGCTTTAGGTTTATTTCTTAGTCATTCCTAATGCCTAGCCAAAGTATCAGGTGCTTGCTATAATGATTGCGATAGCATTTGTATAATCTAGCGGGATCTACCACTTTTCGGGTATGACGCGTATGATTAGAACCCATAGAGCGACGGCGCACAAAGTAAAGATTAAAGTGATTACAATGTACAGACCCATTTTTGGGGGAGGTTAGACTTATCTCGCAGCAAAGAAATTATCGAGGCTATCAGCCTCAGACGCAGCAAATGCGTATTAATAATCAGATTCGCGTTCCTCAAGTTCGCCTGATCATGCCTGATGGCGACAACAAGGGCGTTATTGACACACGCGAGGCGATAGATTTGGCACGTGGTTTGCGGCTTGACCTCATTGAGGTTGCCCCAAACGCTTCCCCGCCAGTATGTCGCATTATGGACTATGGCAAATTTACGTACGAGCGCGAGAAGAAAGAGCGCGCCGCTAAAAGAAGCCAGAAGTCTATCGAGATCAAGGGCATTCAGTTGCGCCCTAAAACGACCGAGCACCATTTGCACTTTAAGATTCGCTCTGCACGTCGTTTTTTGATGCAGGGCAATAAGGTCAAGGCCAACCTTCGATTCCGAGGCCGTGAGAACACCCACTTGGAAGTGGCTCGTCGTATGCTTTATAAGATTGTGGAAGGCTGTCAGGATCTGGCCTACGTCGAGGTTGCCCCAAATGTAGAGGGTAAGGCGATGTTGCTGATTTTGGCGCCGAACAAAGATACGATTGAGAAAGCGCATTTGGCTGCAACCCAGCAACATGTCGAGACCGAGCGTGCGACAGATAAGGCCGCAGGGTATGACGAAGAAGTGGAAGATGCTGAAGTGGCCGAGGATGATGCCGGAGATGATGAAGCGGACACGACAAAAGTTGTCGATCTGCATGCCTTAGAGGTTGAGCGCAAGAAACAGGCCAACCGCGAAAAACGTGTCAAGAAACTATCTGATGAGCAACTTGGTTTGCCATAACAAAATGCTTTTCGTGATAGCATATGTTAGCTATTGAACGGAATTGAACGGAATAGAAACCAGGTTTCGCAAGAAGCCTGGTTTCTTTTGGGTTAGCGTTCTACTGCAGGCCCAAAATGACTAAGATTAGAAATCTATTAGGTTTCAAATTTTAGTCTGCCTGCAGAGACAAAGGAGTAAGATGCCGAAACTAAAAACACACAAGAGCACGTCAAAACGATTTCGTGTGACCGGTGGTGGCAAGCTGATGCGCACGCGTCAGGGCAAGAGCCACTTCCGCCGCAAGAAGCCAACACGCCGAAAGGCCCTGTTTGTCGAAATGGCACCAGTGATGGGGAGTGCGGTTCAATTGCGAATCAATAAGCTTGCACCCTATCTTGGCAAGAAGTAAATGTTGCGGAAGGAAGTGATCTAGTCATGGCAAGAGTAAAAGGTGGCGTAAAAGCCCGCAGACGACACAACCGGGTTCTGGCCTACACAAAAGGCCAGTTTGGTGCTCGACACAAGCATATTCGCAAGGCGACTGAAGCCCGCTTACATGCAATGGCGTATGCCTACAAGCATCGGCGTGAGCATCGGCGTGAGCTTCGCAATTTGTGGATTACTCGCATCAACGCGGCGGCCCGCATGCATGGCGTAAGCTATAGCAAGCTGGCACACGCGTTGAAACTGGCTAATATCAAGCTGGATCGCAAGATTCTGTCTGATTTGGCGGTGCGAGATGCAGCCGCGTTTGGCGCAGTGATGAAGTCAGCCAAGTTGATTTCTTAGTTCGTACAACGCAGCAGATAGGTTTGCCAACTCAATAGCGGCATAATCTTGAAAGGCGGCCCATACAGGCCGTCTTTTTTTGTCTGCTGTGTGTCAGGTGGGCTAGACGAATTTCGACAAAATTATGATTATGGCGTTAACAAATGTAATCACTGCATTTGGATTGGCAGGTGCAGCCGGACTGAATGCGTATATCCCATTGTTGCTGGTGGCGGTGGCTGGGCGAATGGGGTTTATAGCGCTGGCATATCCCTTTGATATTCTGACAAGTTGGCCCGCCATCGCTGCGCTATGCATATTGTTGATTATCGAGATGGTCGTGGACAAAATTCCGGGTGCAGATCATGTGAATGATGTCGTGCAGACTTTTGTGCGACCGGCGGCCGGGGCGGTGCTGTTTGCGGCTAATGCTGGGGTGATTCAGGGCATGGACCCGACCGTCGGGCTGATTGCTGGCTTGGTAATGGCGCTGACGGTGCATGGGGCCAAAGCTGCGGCACGACCGGCTGTGAATGTCAGCACGCTGGGGTTCGGTGCGCCCGTTATCAGTGTAGTGGAGGATGTAGTCTCGGCCATTGCATCATTTCTGGCGATATTTTCACCGATCGTATTTGTGCTGTTCATGGGTCTCGTGGTGTTTGTGGTGGTGCGATTGGTGCGGCGAATTCGGCGCAGACCACAAGTGATGTAGCAATGGTGTACATTAGTGTCCTATGCAAGGAGTGATTGGACACGATTGGGCAGTGCAGCGCTTACAACAGGCGATTGAGCGCGGGCAACTGGCACAGTCTCATTTGTTTGTGGGGCCACCCTCGGTGGGCAAAGCAGCGCTGGCGCTGGCCACCGCTCAGAAAGTGCTATCCCAAGGCGCGCGCGACCCGCAGCGCGCGATGAATTTGGTGGCGCAGCGCAAACATCCCGACTTGACATGGATTGCCTCGGATGGGAGCGCTATTAAGGTAGACGTGGTGCGTGAGTTGTTGCACACACTGTCACTGGCCCCGGTGGAAAGCAAGCATCGGGTAGCGGTGGTAGACGATGCCCATACGATGAGCGACAGTGGCAAGAACGCTATTCTGAAAACGCTGGAGGAGCCGAACCAAGCGGTTATTTTGATTTTGATTGCGCCGAGTGTAGATATGGTGCTACCGACGATTTCCTCGCGTTGCCAGGTATTGAACTTGCGGCCTGTGCCAGTGCAGGCGGTGATTCAAGCGTTGCTGGCTCGCAAGATTGCGCCGGATAAGGCCGAGTTTGTAGCAAGGTTATCGCGTGGTCGGGTAGGCTGGGCGTTGCGGGCGGTCGAAGATGATGATGTGCTGGAGACCCGTGAGCGACAGCTTAAGGATCTCCAGACAATAGTGAGTGCTGACCGGACACAGCGCTTTGCGTATGCCGAAAAGCTGGCGAAAGAAGAACCTGCTATTGTTCAAAACACATTGTTAGAGTGGCTGTTGTTGTGGCGGGATGTGGTGCGGCGCTTCGAAAATCGCGCAAATGCCGGGAAGGTTCGCAACGTCGATTTCCTGACATTTATCGATGTGCTGGCTGATGCAGTACCGCTAGTGGCCGCACATGAGTCGATGCAGGCTATCCAACAAACCGTGCGTTATTTGTCACAAAGTGTGAATGCGCGTCTGGCGTTGGATGTGCTGCTATTGAAAATTCCTCAGATTACTTCTAATGTTTGATACCTCAAAAGCGGCGACGCGTGGGAATCCTTCGTTTGTGTGGCGGGATGGGCAGGTGCGGCGGTTTAAGATGCTGCAGGCGGCCGCGCCTTTGGCAGGTAGACGGGCGCTGGAATTTGGTTGTGGGTTAGGCACCTATGCGCGTGAGATGCAGAAGCATTCACCACATGTATTCGGTTTTGATATTGAGATTGATCGAGTGCAGCAAGGCGCGCAGAATGGCATCACGGGGCTGCTTGGCTCGGTGGGTGAGCGACTGCCCTTTGCAGACAACACATTTGACATTGTGTTTAGTAATGATGTGCTGGAGCATGTGCAGGATGACCGCGAGTGCGCGCGAGAGATCACGCGGGTGCTTCGACCGGGTGGCCGGGCAGTGATCTTTGTGCCAAATCGTTTGTATTTTTTCGAAACGCACGGCGTGTATTGGCGCGGGCAGTATTACTTTGGTAACAAGCCATTTGTAAATTGGCTGCCAGATACGTTGCGCAATAAGCTGGCTCC
>JANMVQ010000259.1:0-10139 GCA_031392845.1 Chloroflexota bacterium | reverse complement strand
AGCGTGCCGCTAGCGTCGCAACACTCAGGGCGATCTTTATGCTATCCCGCATCACAGTCACTGCGTGTACCCGTAATGGATTCGTGCGCACAATAATTTGCATCGCCAAATCTCTCAGCTCATTCCCCATCCTTCTGTTGTCTGGGGTTCCCATCAGATCGCTGTTAACGCGGCATCAGATTTTTATTGGAGTGCCACCATCGAATGTGCGGGAGAGCCAGTCACAGGCAATATTGACACAGCCGACACATCCCTGCCACGTCTCCCTGCTTTGACGCCAGCTCTTTCACGATCCGTCGTTTGACCTCGATAGACGGCTCAGCCAGCGACCCGCTTTTTTTAGCAAATCGATCTCAATGGCTTGTTGCCCAATCAGTCGCTCCAACTCCTCAACTCTTTGTCGGTCTTCATCGCTTGCTGCTTTGGTCGTGAATAGTAGTGGTAACTTTTCTACAACTTCGTTGCGCCAACCATAGATTACTGAATCTTTGATCTTGTATTTGCGCGCTGCCTGCGGCACACTGATCTTGCCTGTCAATACCTCCAGCACTATGCTGGACTTCAATTCCGGGCTCCGATTTACTCTTTTCTTTTGCGCCATTTTGGTTGTCCTGTACTCCTACTTTCTCCTTAAGTATGGACTCCAAATCTAGGGGCGCATTACATCTCGATCTGACGACGATCAATGATGGCCCTGATGGTGCCGAGCATCTCTTCATCAACAACAAGCAAGGCGGGTACATTGATGCAACTGCAAGTCTGTGGCCACCGACTGAGAACCCCGGCTTTGATGACAACATGGTTGCGTTTCTCGACTACGACTCTGATGGCGATGCCGATTTTGTGATTGGCGCTTTAAGTGGGCCTGATCGCCTTCAGATCAATGATGGCAAAGGTCACTTCAAAGCTGCACCAGGCGTCTTCAGCAGCGGTCCGGCTACGTTTGGAACACTTGTTATTGCGATTGCAGACCTTAACGGCGACAACCGGCTCGATGTTGTGCAGGCACAAGGTGAGAATCCTGACGCACTCTCAGAGAGAATTTATTTGGGCAAGAACATCAAGCCTGATTCAGCTAAGCCCATCATTAGCTTGATCGAACGGCCTGCAAACCTCAAGGCAAATAAAGCAATCGTGATACGCGCGCGCGTTCACGACAACAAAAGTCCAACGATGCCACATGACTGGCAGTCTGTGATGTTGCGGTGGAACGCCAACGGCTCTACACAAACTGTACCCATGCAGTGGTATGGCGAGTATCTGTGGCGAGCGACGGTTGAGAAAGCATCCTCTGGACAGGCAAGCTATCAAGTCTGTGCGACCGATGTGGCTGCCAATCAAGCCTGCTCAAGTGCTGTTTTCATTGAGGTTAAGTAAACACGAACCCCCATGAACCGACAACGATTTCTAATTACGTTAGTCCTGTGCGGTGGCCTAATCGCAACAGGGTAGCCTGTTGTATATGCGTACGATGTGACTCGGAGCAAACGCCCGCTCAACATCGCCCAGTTCGACGCCGCCATCAAATCCATCAGCCCGGCCCGCGCCGCCAAGTTGGATGCGGCGCTGACCTATGCCACCATCCCGCAGATGCAGCGGCTTTTTCAACAAGGCGCGCTCACCTCAGAAGAGTTGGTGAATTACTACCTGTGGCGCATCCAGCGTTACGATCTGAACAAGCTCAACAGCGTGACCGAGCTAAACCCGGATGCGCTGGAGATTGCCAGACAACTTGATGCCGAGCGCAAAGCGGGCAAGGTGCGCGGGCCGCTGCATGGCACGGCTGCGCTCATCATTGATGTGATTGGCACTGGCGACACTGCTTTTTGGGTTAAGAATGCTGGCGAGAAATACTTTGCCGAGACGAACGCACCGATGAAGACGTGGCAGGAAGTTGTAGCGTTCAACAATGGTTGGTTTCATCCTCATGGGTAGGCTGTTCGACGACGCCAAGTTCATTCGCGCAGGATATGCGTTGAAACAAGCGTCAAAGGCGTGGCGGCCACCGAAACTGGCGAAGGGGAAGTGACTGACAAATCCGGAGCCGGACGCCTTTGTTGCGTCCGGCTCCGGATCGTTCAAAGCCAACTTAATTTGAGCTCATGCCATCACCTTACTGCCACACCTCATCATTGCCGCAGCCAACTCATTGGCAATTGCCAACTTTCTCTGGGGTATCCACCCCCATCAGAAACCTTCGAGGATGTTTATTCCACGATCAGATCAGGCGAGGTCGAAACGGTCAAGGTTCATGACTTTGTTCCACGCCGCCACGAAGTCGTGCGCAAACTTCTCCCCAGAGTCTTGGCATCCGTAGACTTCCGCCAGTGCCCGCAGTTGGGAGTTCGAACCGAAGACCAGATCGACACGGGTGCCAGTCCACTGGAGCGCACCTGTTGCACGATCGCGACCCTCGAAGACCTCGGCGTTTTCGGCGCTGGCCTTCCACGACGTGCCCATGTCGAGCAGATTCACGAAGAAGTCATTGGTGAGCGCTTCTGGCCGCTTGGTGAAGACACCGTGCTGAGACTTCCCCACATTGGCATTCAAGACCCGCAACCCGCCGATGAGCGCTGTCATCTCGGGGGCGGTTAGCGTCAGCAGTTGTGCGCGATCAATCAACAATTCCTCTGCCGATACCGAGAACTTAGCCTTCAGATAGTTGCGGAATCCGTCGGCAACGGGTTCCAATACGGCGAATGACTCCACATCGGTTTGCGCCTGCGAGGCATCCGTGCGTCCTGGCGTAAAGGGAACGGTTACATTGTGACCGGCATTCTTCGTCGCTTGCTCGACCCCGGCGCATCCACCGAGCACAATCAAGTCGGCGAGCGAAACCTTCTTTCCGCCGGACTGCGCGTCACTGAATGACTTTTGAATTCCTTCCAGTTTCTGTAGCACCGTTTGTAGTTGGGCGGGTTGATTGACCTCCCAATCCTTTTGCGGCGCAAGATGAATGCGCGCCCCGTTTGCACCGCCGCGCTTGTCGGACCCACGGAAGGTAGAGGCTGATGCCCAAGCGGTCGAAACCAGTTCTGGGATCGACAGCCCCGAAGCCAGGATTTTGGCCTTGAGCGCTGCGATATCAGCGGCGCTGATCAATTCGTGAGGAGCCGCAGGGACGGGATCTTGCCAGATCAGCTCTTCCGCTGGCAGCTCTGGGCCAAGATAGCGCACGCGGGGACCCATGTCGCGGTGGGTTAGCTTGAACCAGGCCCGGGCAAACGCGTCTGCGAATTGATCCGGATTCTCGTAGAAGCGCCGTGAAATCTTTTCATAGGCTGGATCGAAGCGCAGGGCGAGGTCGGTGGTCAGCATGGAGGGTGCGTGATGTTTTGACGGGTCGTGCGCATCCGGCACCGTGCCAGCGGCGGCGCCATTCTTGGGTGTCCATTGATGTGCGCCGGCCGGACTCTTGGTCAGCTCCCATTCGTAGCCGAATAGGTTCCAGAGGAAGTTGCTGCTCCACTTCGTCGGCGTTGTGGTCCAGGTGACTTCCAGACCGCTCGTGATCGTGTCGCCGCCTTTGCCCGTCCCATAATTGCCCCTCCAGCCGAGACCTTGCTCTTCGATGCCAGCGGCTTCCGGCTCTGGGCCAACCAGTGCGGCATCACCCGCGCCGTGGGTTTTGCCAAAAGTATGGCCCCCGGCAATCAGCGCGACCGTTTCTTCGTCGTTCATCGCCATGCGCGCAAAGGTCTCGCGGATATCTCGGGCGGCGGCGAGCGGATCCGGATTGCTATTTGGCCCTTGTGGGTTCACATAGATCAGACCCATCTGCACGGCCGCGAGTGGGTTCTCGAGGTCTCGGTCGCCAGAGTAGCGCTTGTCACCCAACCACTCTATTTCTTTGCCCCAGTAGATGTCCCCTTCCGGCTCCCAGATGTCTGCTCGCCCACCACCGAAGCCAAAGGTCTTGAAACCCATCGACTCCAGCGCGCAGTTGCCGGTGAGGACAATCAGGTCGGCCCAGGATATCTTGTTGCCGTATTTCTGCTTAATTGGCCACAGCAGGCGGCGCGCTTTGTCGAGGTTGGCGTTGTCGGGCCAGCTATTGAGAGGCGCAAAGCGTTGGGTGCCAGAACCAGCGCCGCCGCGTCCGTCGCCGATGCGGTAGGTGCCTGCGCTGTGCCACGCCATGCGGATAAAGAACGGGCCATAGTGACCAAAGTCAGCCGGCCACCAGTCTTGCGAGTCTGTCATCAGCGCGTAGAGGTCCTGCTTCAAGGCCTTCAGATCGAGCTTCTTGAACTCCTCGGCATAGTTGAAGGCCTTGTCCATCGGATTGGACAGGGCTGAGTTCTGGTGGAGGACTTTGAGGTTCAGCTGGTTTGGCCACCAGTCCCGGTTCGACGTACCACTACTGTGCGTGTGTTTGTGATCTGCACCCGTTACCGGGCATTTGTTATCTTCACTCATAATGTTTTCTTTAGGTATGTGAAATACTAAGCTGAATCATGTGGTGTTTCGCTACCCACCTGGCTAATGTCTGCGTATACTGCGCGGTAAGTTCACCTGTTTCCACCGTATACCGCGTTACAAACATAATCGCTGACATGTTTACACTGCACGTTTGCTGCGTCAACACCACACCATGTTGTAAATGTACCACCAACGCCTATAGTATACAAAAACTGATTGGGTCGATGATCCAGTTGTTGATTGTTGAAGCATGCAGTTGGCCCTGCACACGTTAATGCGCTTCTGATTTTCTTGTTGCCACCCACTGCTGCACATTTTGGCGCATGATCGCAGTTGCCATCAACGGCACTGCCTTTGCATTCGCCCCAAATGATCTGTTCGTGCGCTTGCATGCGCAGCCAATTGCGTGGCGTGCCTAGTTTGCTATCTGGCAATCGAACCTGCTGCTAGTTTGGCTCGAGTTGCGTTATTAAGAGGAAATATTATTGTGCAGGCCGATACCCACATCGAAACTGGGTTTGAGGGAAGGTAAGCTGTCGGTGCAGGACTGAACAAAACACACTCCCGCAACAAATCCGTAACACGCAACCATTCTTTACAGAAACTGCGTAAAATATGGTCTGCTGAACCATTGTGTTACGGAGACACATACTTAAAAATCTTAAACATGGCTACGAAAATAATTGCCAAGCCTGCCCCGAAGAAGACTGCACCCGCCAAAGCTGCGAGCGCGAAGAACGGCGCAACACCCGCCAGTAAGCAGTGGGTATTTCTATTTAGTGACGAAAAAGGTGTGAACAAAGCCGCCAAAACCTGGAACGAAACACGCGAGCTGCTTGGTGGCAAAGGCGCCGGCTTGTTCGATATGACCCGCAAAGGCGTGCCCGTCCCCCCCGGCTTCACCCTCAGCACCCAAGTCTGCGACGAGTTCGAGCAGAATAAGGGCAAGATTCCGCAAGCGGTATGGGATCAGGTCGCTGCGGCGATGAAGACCGTCGAAAAGCAAACCAGCAAGCGCTTTGGTGGCAACACCCCCGGGGTGCGCCCGCTGTTGATTTCTGTGCGTTCTGGTGCACGTGAGTCCATGCCCGGCATGATGGAAACCGTGCTGAATGTTGGCCTCAACGATATTACGGTGGAAGAGATGACGGCCATCACCCAGAATCCGCGTTTCGCCTATGACAGCTATCGGCGCCTGCTGATGATGTTTGGCGCGACTGTGCTCGGGATCGACGACGAAAAGTTCGATGAGCCGATGGATCATGTCAAGCACGAGAAAGGCTACAAGGCAGATACCGACCTGACCACCGACGATCTGAAAGCGTTGTGCTCTACCTTTAAAGCGATTATCAAGGCCGCGACCGGCAAAGCCTTCCCGCAAGATGTGAACGAGCAGCTCAAAGCCTGCGCGTTGGCAGTGTTCCGCAGCGCCACTGGCCACAAGGCCAAGACCTACGCCAAACAAATGGGCTGGAAGCATACCTTGCCGACCGCCGTCAATGTCTGCACGATGGTCTTCGGCAACATGGGCGAAGATAGCGCCACCGGCGTGGCTTTCACCAGAAATCCGTCGACAGGCGACAAGCTGATGATGGGCGAGTATCTGATCAATGCCCAGGGCGAAGACGTGGTGGCCGGCATCCGCACCCCCAAGCCCATTCAGCAAATGGCCAAGGAAATGCCCCAGGCCTACAAGCAGTTTATGACCGTCACCGGCATGCTGGAGAAGAAGTACCAGAACATGCAGGAC
This sequence comes from Chloroflexota bacterium, assembly GCA_031392845.1. Taxonomy (GTDB): domain Bacteria; phylum Chloroflexota; class Anaerolineae; order J036; family Brachytrichaceae; genus JANMVQ01. The sequence continues at coordinate 3,967 of JANMVQ010000259.1, read as the reverse complement.
GTCGAGTTCACCATCGAGCAAGGCACGCTCTACATGTTGCAAACCCGCAACGGTAAGCGGACCGCGAAGAGCGCGATCAAGATTGCGGTCGACATGGCCAAGGAAAAGTTGATCTCGAAGGAAGAGGCCATCAAGCGCGTCACGCCTACCGACGTAGATTTCCTGCTACACCCGCAGTTCGATGACGCCGCCATTAAGGGTGTCAAAAGCGAAGGCCGCATGTTGGCCAGTGGTGTGAACGCCTCGCCCGGTGCCGCCAGCGGCATTCTGGCCTTCGACGCTGATCTGGCCGAGAAGTGGCACGCTGAAGGCAAGGCCGTAATTTTGCTGCGTCCAGAAACCAAGCCCGATGATGTGCATGGTATGGTCGCCTCCAAAGGTATTCTGACTGCACGCGGTGGCGCAACGTCGCACGCTGCTGTGGTCGCTCGCCAGTTCGGTATCCCGGCGGTATGCGGTGCCGATTCTTTGCAGATTGATATGAACGCTCGCATCGTCAAAGCGGGTGGTCACACCCTCAAAGAGGGCGATTGGGTCAGCATCGATGGTGCCAAGGGTGAGAGCTACATTGGCCAAATCCCAATGGTGATCCCAGCCTTCGAAGAGCAACAAGATCTGGTTACGCTATTGGGCTGGGCTGATGAGATCAGCGCGCAGAAGAGCCGCAAAGATGCGCAGGGTAAGCCCATGGCTGGTCTACAGGTATGGGCCAACGCCGACTATCCAAAAGATGCCCAGCGCGCGGTTGCGTTCGGGGCCAAGGGCATCGGCCTATGCCGCACCGAGCATATGTTCTTTGAGGAAGTGCGTCTGCCGGTTGTGCAGCGCATGATTTTGGCCAAGGACGATGCGGTCCGCCAAGCCGCGCTCGATGAGCTGCTGCCTTTCCAGCGCAGCGACTTCGAGGGCCTGTTCAAGGCCATGCGCGACCCAAAGACTAAGAAGGCTTATCCGGTCATCATTCGGTTGATCGACCCGCCCTTGCATGAGTTCTTGCCCAGTCTCGAAGATTTGATTAAGACCGTCACCGCGCTGGAGACCCGCGCCGAATACGGCAAGCTCAGCGCGGATGACGCCGCTGAGTTGGAGAAATCCAAGGTCTTGCTGGCCGCCGTACACAGCATGCACGAGCAGAACCCGATGATGGGTCTGCGCGGTATCCGTCTCGGCATCATGCTGCCTGGACTCATCAGCATGCAAGTGCGCGCCATCTTCGAGGCCGCCTGCAACCTGAAGAAGAAGGGCTTAGACAGCAAGCCCGAGGTGATGATTCCGCTGGTGGGACACGTGAACGAGTTGAAGCGTGTGCAGCCGGAGCTCGAGTCCGTGGCCAAGCAGGTCATGAAAGAGAAGGGTGTCAAAATCGACTACAAGTTTGGCACGATGATTGAGGTGCCGCGTGCGGCTTTGACTGCTGGCGAAATTGCGCAGTCGGCCGAATTCTTCAGTTTCGGCACGAATGACCTCACCCAACTTTTAATGGGTTTTTCCAGGGACGACGCCGAACGTGGCTTCCTATTAGGCTACGTGGAGCAGGGCATTCTGGACCGCAACCCGTTCCAAACATTGGATCAAATTGGCGTAGGTCGGGCCATGCAAATGGCCATTGCCGATGGCCGGGCCACCCGTCCCGACCTCGAAGTTGGCATTTGCGGTGAGCACGGTGGTGATCCCGAATCCATTGACTTCTGCTACCGCGCTGGCAATAACTATGTCAGCTGTTCGCCTTATCGTGTGCCTATCGCACGCTTGGCGGCGGCACATGCGGCGTTGAAGCATGGCAGCATTTAAGTTATCGTGATCAGCAACGCGCGGATGGCATCACCATTCGCGCGTTTTTAGTTTTCCGCGATGCGCCCGGGCATGGCAGTTGGCACACAATACGATCAAGTTTTCCAAGGCGTTGTTGCTACGGTCTTGATCTTTGTGATGTAATTCAAGCACAGCTGGATCGTCGACACCGCAGACTGCGCAAACCATCGCTTGTGTGTTCTTGATGTAGCTTAGTGGCACTGTGCGCCCCGTGATAATCGACCCCAGTCGCTTGCATTCCCAAGAACAAAAATGCGCTTGTCTCGAATTTAGTACAGATGGCTTGAGATAAATCGTCTTACCGCAGTGATGACATTGCACAGGGTGCTTACCGCGACGTCCGACAGGACGATTCCGGGTTTCAACGATGACTTCGCGTGCTTGATCGTAGCATTTGCGTGAGCAGTAGATATTGTCCTTACTGCCTTTGGCAATTTCCGACAGACTGCGACTAAAAATCCTACCGCAATGGCCACATTTTAAATCGCTTCGACTTTTATCCTTGGCAAAGTAGGCGGCGCGGCATGGGTTTGAGCAAAATTGCTTACCGCTTTTAGAGGTGGCAAGAAGACTTGGAAAGCGCATAAACGATTTACCGCAATGGCTGCACTGGCATTCCACTTTCTTCGTTGAAGTCATGTTTACCCCTTTCCTCCCTTGCCACCGCGGTGAATTTTGCGATGACAGTTGGGGCAAATCAGCAAGAGATTGTCATCGCGATTGTTACGTCGATTGCGGTCTATGTGATGAACCTCTAGGATTTCGGGCTCAACTAGACCGCACAATTCACAACAAGACTTTCGTGCCTTTAGGATATTGCGCGAGACATGCACCCTGGACGTGATTTGACTTTGGTGTCGACACTCATCCGAGCAATATTTCCTGCCACGATAGCCTCCGAATGGCGAACGCCGAATCACGAAATCCTTGCCACACTGCTGGCACGTTGCCGGATGCTCACTTGCATCAACCGGCCTACGCACCTCGGCAATGCCTGCCTTGCGCGCCTCTGCGTAGCAGCCCTTCGAGCAATATGCATGTGTATTCGATTCACGAAAGTTGGCCGGCGAGCGATGAAACGCCTTGCCACACGTCCGGCACTGCGCATTGGGCAGCGACTTCTGCGCCGACTGATACGCCCCGCTGCAGATGGTGGAACAAAACACCAACCCGCTCTTTGAATCGGCGATGCGCTTTACCTTCACGAGAAATTCCTTACTGCATTGTGCACATCGGCACGCTTGCTTTGGCTCCTGCGGTTTGCGCCTAAACGGCCACATCTGTCCGCCCGGCGTCAAGGTTGATCGTCGAAGCAGTATCATCGCACAGCCCCGGCACCACTAACCAAAACCCAGCCCGACATTTGAACAACCGCAAAAGATTTAACTCATCCGGGTAACTCACTCCGCCGTGACCCTGCCAGTGCCCGACATGCGCCAATTGGCTGATCGCACAGGTTGGGCACAGGTCACCAGCCTTGCCTTTGTCGATGCTGTAATTGGCTGATGCCGCATTGAGCGGCGCAATACCTGGAAACTTGCCGTTGGTGGAATATGGGCAGGCTTTGCCTTGAAATTCGGCGGGCAATAAGCCTGAACAAATCAAGTGATCGGGCAAGACTTCGCCCTTGGGCGATAGAAAAAGAGCATTTGGCTTGTCGGTTTGAGTTGTCAATATTCCCCCCAAAAATTAATCAATGCATGACCGAGACTTAACCATATTACACGGTAGCACAGATAAAAGTCAATAGGGGAATGCGAAACTTTAGGCCGAGTCCGACTCGCTGTAGCGAAATCCAGCTTTCTCGGCGACGAGCATCAAATATTTACAGGTTGCGCGCGTGGGTTCATAAGTGCCGACTTCCCACTCGCTCACCGTTTGCTGGCGCACGCCCATGTGCTCGGCAAATTGACTTTGATTCAGATTCATATATGCCCGCAGCGCCTTGATGAGATCGGCATCCCACAACACAGTATCGCCGGATTTGCGCACCGTATAGGCAGCCCGTCGCCGATGGGCACGCACAAAGGTCACGGTTTGAGCCGCCAGATCAATCGTCTCCACCCGAAAGCCCGCCCCCATCCATGCCGCGGCCTGCGATGAAGCCCGTTCGCGATTGGCCCACCAGCCACGCCCGGCGTAAGCACTTTGTGGA
>JANMVQ010000212.1:0-3346 GCA_031392845.1 Chloroflexota bacterium | reverse complement strand
GGTTCGATTGCGCTGCTGTATGTCATTGCGGGCGTATCGCTAGGTGTGGTGGCTTTAGCGCTGGGGTTGCTGGGTGGACTGGGCTTGGCTGCACTCATGACACGCCTGAAGTCTTTCTTGCAGTTCTCAAATGATGCTGCACTGCTGGTGCAGCCCTCGCCGCAGTATTGGCGATTTGGCATTGGCGCGGCCGTGCTTAGCGTGATCTTGTCGCTATTGCCGGCCTTGGCTGCCGCGAACCGTAATATCCTGGTGTTTCGTACCTCACAGTCGCGTGGCGGGCGGCCATTCTGGCAGCGTATCTTTTTGGATGTGTTTTTGCTGGCGGCAGCGGGGTTTATCTATTATCAAATGCGGGTGAGTGGTGGCACACTGTTGCCTGCCAATATTCGCACTGTCATCAGCAGCAATGCGAATGGCGTGGGGGATCCCTTTGGCGATCCGGTGCGTTTTCTTGCGCCAGTGCTGTTGTTGACAGCCACCGCTTTGACCCTGGTGCGTTTCTTTCCCATCATCATGCGGGTGCTGGCCTGGCTGGCTGGGCGCTTGCCGGTGAACACCTCGATTCTGCTGGCGCTGCGCAGTTTGGCCCGCGCACCCGGCAATTACACTGGGCCACTGCTGCTGCTGATCTTCACGATTGGCTTGGCCGTCTTTAGTGCATCGATTGCCCAGACGTTGGATCGCCATCTGATCGACAATACTTATTTTCAAGTCGGTGCGGATGTGCGCCTGATCGAGACTGGCTACAGCAACAAGTCCACCACCAATCAATTTGGACAAACGGTCGCCCCATCGGGCGGTGGCTTGCTCGGGTCTGATAGTAGCGGTGATGGTTCTGGATCAGCCGGTGAAGAGCCCACGTATTACACGTTTGTGCCGGTTGAAGGCCATTTGGAAATCCCCGGCGTGCGTGCGGTCACCCGGGTGGGGCGCTACGATGCCGAGCCGCGCGTGCAGCCTGCGCCTGTCTCAGCCCAGTTCATCGGCGTAGACCGCGATACTTTTGGCAGCGTGTCATATTTCAGGAATGATTTTGCATCTAGCAATTTGGGCGATTTGCTGAACAAGCTGGCACTGGACCGCTCGGCCGTGCTGATCAGCAGTGACTTTGCCGCCAGCACGCGCCTGCGGGTGGGCGAACCCTTGATCACTTCGGTCAAGACACAGGCTGGCAATACTGTGATTACGCTGACTGTGGCTGGGACGTTCAGCATGTTCCCCAATGACAACACCAAAAAAGCAAAGACCGAATTCATGATCGGCAATCTGGACTATCTGTTCGAAGAGATGGGCACGCCAGTGCCGTATGACGTATTGATGAGGACTGAGTCGAATATCGTGATGGATGATTTGATCGATCAGGCCGGTAGCCTGGGCTATTTTGTGTTGAGTGGCAAAAGCGCGCGCACGATCATCCAAGACGTGCAGGCATTGCCGCAGCGACAGGGTGTGTTTGGGGTATTGTCGGCGGGCTTTATTGCAGCCTCGTTGCTGACACTATTGGGCTTTGTGCTGGCCGCCTTGATTTCGTTCCGCCAGCGGGCGATTCAGCTGGGCATGCTGCGGACGATTGGCTTGTCAGCCGAACAGACTGGCACCTATATCGTGCTGGAGCAATCCATGCTGATCGTGTTGGGCGCGCTGGCAGGGAGTGGATTGGGCGTGCTGGTAAGCCGCTTATTTATCCCGTTTATGCAGGTCGGTGGCACGGTCGTCGGCAATGCCTTGCCGTTTGATATTCGGATTGCCTGGAGCGACATCGTGTATATCTACGCCGCGCTGGGGCTGGGGCTGTTGTTTGCGCTGGGCTTTATGCTGTGGTCGCTACGCCGAATGAAGGCGTTTGAGGCAGTGAAGTTGGGGGCGACGTAGTGTTACCCAAGCGCAAGATTACGTACCTGCCTGCTTTTGCACGGCCTGCATCTGGCAGGCTCGCATATACGCTCGTAACAACTCGTTGATCTGGGTCTGATACCCCTGCCCTTGTGCTTTGAACCAATCGAGCACGTCTCCATCTAGCCGAATCGTTACTTGCTTCTTGGGTTGCACCGGCTTCATCCCTTGTCGCACGACTGCTCGCGCAAACATGGCCGGTAGCCGGCTTTTCGTGCGCTGATCAAGCGAATTCTCTTGCCGCGCTCGGTAAAACTGATGACTAACAGGTGACGCGTGTCGGATGTGCCATCAGCACCAAACCGTGGGCACTACGAAGAACAGCAGCAAGCAAACCAACTATGAAATTGCTCTAACTGAATTCGTAAACAGGTGTTTCTAAAACTTTGAGCGGCTTATTATTATCCCAAACCATCTTTTGCAGCCGTTCTACTGTTTTGATCGAAAACAGTTCTTCGCCTGTATCCTGATTTACCCGTGCAGGCACGTTTTCAATAATGTAAAACTTGCCATCTTTCAGCAAAGTAAAGGTTACTGTTGTCTCAATCAGTGGTTCATTCCATTCTTTGTTCGGCATCATCTTTTGGTTTCCTTTGCTTGAACTCAATCCATTCTTCTGGATCGGGCTCATAGACGGTGATGATTTTTAGAACATCACGAGACGGGTCACTGCATTGAATGTGAAGGGGTCTTTCAGAGTTTGTGCGTCCAAAAATCAAGCAGCTTGGCCCGTATTTGTCGTTGGCGTAATCCTCGATTATTTCACCAACCGCAATCGCTTCACGAATCTCTTGCACGGAGATATTTCGTGCTAACGATCTGACTGTTGCGTGCTTCGTAAACTCGACTCTGTCTAGCTCAAACTTCCCCTGTATCTCGTCAATGAGCGTCATTGACTGATTATCCTCCAATATCCTCTGGTTTCGCTAATGAACACATGCCAGAATCTCGAATTTCGACCTCTGTATATGGCGGTATTTCATGGGTCAACCGGCATATGTGGCGTTTTCTTCAATCGGTCACTAGAAATAGCCCTCGATGCTTCTCAAAATGAGAGCAAACTGGTCGCCGTTGCGTTGATTACGTGATGACACGGGAAAACAAGGGTTTTTCATTGATTTTCAGTATCTTCTCAAAAAAGGGGGGCAGAGGTAAGGGAAATGAGCGAGAATAGGAGGAGATAAACGCAGCAAAAATCGCGATAGGTATGAACATAAACCCGGACGAGATAAGAGACCTGGCAGGGGCACGAGAAGCAATCAGGCAATTGCTGAATATAGTGGACCCATCATTTCGGTTCTTCCGCAGCTTTGGTGCTAGCGGTATCCGCGCTGACCTATTATTATGGAATGTCTATGGAAAAGCCCGGGATTCCACGATGTCAACTTTTTGAAGGCATGGCCGAGCACCAAGGTTGCGGAAGAACCGAAATGATGGGTCCACTATATTC
>JANMVQ010000210.1:0-31513 GCA_031392845.1 Chloroflexota bacterium | reverse complement strand
CCGCAGTTGCTATAGGCCGCCAACTCCGCCTCGAAGCTGATATCTGAACTACCTGCATTGGCTTGATGCATTTCCACGGCGATGACATTTTGTCCATTGACCAAGGTTGTGGTTGGGATGTTGTAGGTGAGCCAATCGCCTTCGGCGACATCAATGTTGCTGGCCGCCCAAGTGCTGTAGTTAATCGTGCCGGTTGGCATGTTGACGCGCAATACTTCGGTGCCATTGATGTAGACGACCGCACCATCATCCGGCCGCACCATGCCCAACGCCAATGGGCTGGAGAGGCTCGATACGCTCGGAATGTAGAAGCTGCGCCGGAAGTAGGTTGTGGCATACTTGTTTGCAGCATTCGGGCCATAACTCACAACGGTGGCCTCATCACCATCACCATAGCCCAGCTGACCTGCACCCGCTGCCCAGGATAAATCGTTATAGCTGAGTTGGCGCCAGGCGGTGCCTTGGTCAGAACCATTGTCAAGATACTTCCAGGTGCTGCCTGATGGCACCACCACATTCCAGCCGGCAGAATTTGTCACATTGTCAAACCACACTCTCAAGTTATCGACATAGAATTTTTCGTCGCTGCCGCCGTAGTATGCAGATACACGGAAGCGAAAAGTCAATTCGTTGGGCACGAATTGCGCTAGATCATAGTTCCGGGTTTGCGATATGTAACCGGTGATTCCCGAGAAGGTATCGAGGATCGTGTAGCTCGTGCCACCGTTTGTCGAGACCTCGAATACTACGGTATCGCTTGGATCAACGCCGCTGGTCGTCCAAAAGCGAAGTTGCGCTTTCGCCGAGGCCGCGCTAAGGAGATTGGCTTTGCGGGTGGCACTAGGCTCACCTCCGGTGTCCGGAAAATCATCCAGGGACAATCCGCTGGAATTGACTTGCACGTGACCAGCCGAAACGCCAGCGGTGCCAGAGCCCGGGTCGTTTTCAACCCAGCAATTGACCCAAGACATCCAACCGTTGTTATTGCAGAATGAATTCACATCGAAATAATCGACAATGGAGCTGGTCGCATCAACTGCCTGCGGATCGCGGGCGGGCATTATTTCTGACGGTTCATCAAGAGCTACTTCGCTCAATCCCGCCGATGCCATTTCAGTCGCATTCTCAAGCGCGGGCAAATAGGTCGTGTAGATTTTCGCTGGGTCTTGCTGTTGCTCGGCAACCGGGGTATACCGCACCTGCAGATAATCCACATACACGCGTGCATCTATGCCATTGGCGCTGCCATTGACCAAACGCAGTTGTAGGGTATTCGAGAGGTAAGCGGATAGGTCATAGGTGACTGTCTGGATGCTCTCGTCAGTGCCTGGGCCACTGATACGCCCGAGTTCATGCCATGTCGCACCCGCATCGGCTGAGACTTCAACACCGGCAAAATCGGCCTCGCTGTTCAGGTTCTTGCGCCGATACTCCAGCGACAGGCTGGCCTGAGTGGCATCGGTCAAGCTAAACGCCGTTTGCAAACCCTTGCCTGCGCCCTGTAAGCGCACGCCCACATACTGGCCTGCCAAAAACGGCGCAATGACGATGTCGCCTTCGTTCGGACCATCGCCTTCACCCAGCTCTTGCCATGCATTGCTCCCCCAGCTTGGCCCACTTGGCCATGTCGTTGCTGGGTCGGCTTGAGTTTGGTAAATGACCCCATCAAAGTCCTCACGCAGCACGATCGTACCGTCGTTGGTGCTGCTCTTGTAAACGGGGGCATCCTGCGAAATCCACTTGATCTGGGGGGCAGCCGCCAACTGCGCTATGGAGCGACCGGGGATGCGCACCGCCAAGCCCTTGATCAAACTCAGATCACTAGTTACTTCGCCACCCAGTTGCTGTACCAATGCTTTTACAATGCTGGCCGGCTGCGCGTTTTGAACAATGATGCTGAACAGCTCATCTGGATAGCGCTGGGCAAACGCCAAAAGAGTCGGCGCGGCACGCAGCGTGGGCGCTGCCGCTGCGGCTGTGGGCTGGGTGTGCAAGCTGGACACAATGACTGTAAACAGTACTAAAACTGCCAGCCCGCGCCCGTGCCATGCTGAACGACGTTGTTGTTGAAACTTCAATGTGTGACTCGATTTGGCAAACATATCCCCCCCGTCATGAAAGCAATTTTTTGTGGCATCCGCGCAATAATGCGCTTAAACCGCCACATGGCTGAACTTTGTTGCTCTCCAGAATCAGAATATCGAACTTAAGTCGCAATGGCAATGGTAGGAAAGATGGAGAGGGATCTGCCCAATTGGAGGAATAGGACTACCAAAAAGGCGAAGTTTGCATCCATCCAAAGTCGGATGCGCTGCAATAATCAGTACACCTGCTATCGATTGGCTGAACATACTGGCTATTTCGTATCGTGTTGTTTGCCTACAGTGTGAGACCTTTATGTCAGGATGGCATCGGACACAGCAGTGGGGCTTTCCTGTTGGGGCAAATGGCCGGTGTGCGGGATGATCAATAATTGCACCGGTCGCTTTTGAGCAACCGCCCGAGCCTGTCCATTGCGGGCCGACAAAATAGCATCGTCCGCCCCCCAAATCACTTGGGTTGGCACAGGGCTATGGGCAATGGCGCGTAGCCAACGCGGCAACTGTATCAATATGAAACGCGGGAGATTCCTTTGCACCGACAACGCCGCCAACCGTTGCGCCTCATCCCACACTCGCTCATTTACGCGCTGAAACAAAAATTCTTGGTCAGCCTGCGGCAAGCCACCCAAGTTGGCATAGTATAGGTTTAGGGTGTCATAAGCTGCTTGCGGGTCTTTGCGCAAGGCCTCGAAATACTTGCGGTTGAAATAGGCCGGGAAGATCTGCTGCAAAATATTGTCGGCGCTAGCCGGCGGGCGCTCTACAATTTTCAGCGTGCCGTCAAGCAAAATCAGACGTGACACGCGGGCCGGATGCATCAGCGCCACCCATTCGGCGATCATGCCACCCAACGAATTGCCCACGAGGGTGGCGTGCCCAATCTTGAGTGCATCCATAAACTGCAATAGCGTATCGGCAAAAAACAACGGGGTGTAATTGCGATGGGCTTTGTCGCTGCGGCCAAAACCGGGTAGATCAAGCGCTAGCACCCGGTAACGCTGCATCAAGGGTTGAAAGAGATGGCGCCAGGTGTCGGCCTCATCTTGCAAACCGTGCACCAAAATAATTGTTTCACGAGCAGCAATATTCGCACTATCGTAGTAAAAGATACTCCCCACACTCGGCAGCACAATCGTCTGCGCATACGGGGCCAGTTGCGAGGCCGGAGTCATGGGGCCGATGTACAGATTATTCATGTGCCACCGGAATCTGGATTTCAAACAACAGTTGCGATGCTTCGTTGATTTCGCACTCGCGCCATAGCAAGTGCACTTCGCGGATTGGCCCAACGGTGTAGTAACTATTGTTGGCGATCCACACGTAAAGATTGGAGATCACCAGCGGAATTTCCCAGATATTGCCCTGATATGTCACGCTGGCTACCTCAGGCGCAGCCGGAATTTCAGCAATCGTGACATCTTCATTCATCAGTAGATGATCAGCCAAAATAGCACGCGCAGTTTTGGCATCCAGCGCCACACCCGCTGCCGTATCAATATTGTCTTCGGTCCAGCCTTCGTTGAAGTACTGGAAAACCTCGTTGCCGTACGGCTCTATTTTGAATTTGTCACTATTGGCTCTACCGAGTAAAACGAGATAAACCACGAATCTCACTAATCTTCACAAATAATTCGTGCCGAAGGTTCGTGAGATTCTTGGTTCATTTTCCGCTAAAGCCGGGAGAGCCACAATTAAACAGAAGTATGCGGTCTCAGGCAACATGAGAGTCAAGCGGTTTCCCAGTCGATGACAGCGTGGCGCTGCACGACGATGAGTTGCTCAGGGGTGCCCGTATTTAACCCGATCGCGGCGATATCGTGCCAGAGAATAGTCCCACTCAGGCTGGGCCCATGCCGCAGCTTCAGGGTGACAGCTGTCTTGGCGGCTTGGTGCTGGGTGCAAAATGTGCTTAGCGCCCGCCGACTGCGCTCTTGGTGCCAGCGCAATTCTTCCACCGGCGTCTGATACAGCTGCGCCATCTGCTCAATTAGGTCATCCGTCGCCACATCGCGTTGCTTGCGCTCGAGCTGAAACAGCTGTTTGGCGACAGGCGCGCCCACCCGAGTGCTTAGGTCTTCAAACCCCCACCCACCGTTCTTTGCGCGCATGAAGCGTGAAAAATCCGCCAGACTCATGGCGTTCCTCCGGACATCGGCTGGGCAGCGACACGAGTGTAATAGGCGATGGCGAGTTTTTGCACAGTCACCTCATGCCCATTTTCCTGGCGCAAAACGAAGGTATATAAGCTGAAACCGATCAATTGTCCGCTCATCTGCTCGCCATTGAACAAAGTCAGGCTCAACCAACCTTGCGCTTGCTGGATATTGTTCAAATACTCGTGTTCGAACTTATCTAACCCTTCTGGCAAGGCCGCCCGCCGCACGCCGGTGCTGTTGCTGGTCGTTCTGGCTTTGACAATGCGGGGCATATCGCGGTAATGCAAATTCCATTTGCTGGCCTCTTCCAGCGTCAGCGATTCCAGCGGCTTGCCAACGGTGGCCAGCAATTGCTCCAACGTATGCCCCCGCGACGCGACCATATGCTGCAAATGCTCGATCTGGGTGGCCCGAGCCGGGCTGTTGCGGTCTGGCACCGGTTTGCCGCGCGGTTTCATGGGTGGGCGCACATCACGCGTTTCACGGGGTTCACGAGGTTCGCGTGATTCATATTGGCCGGCTGGACGCGCAGGTGCACTGGGATATGCACGCTGACCCACCGGTGGCATAGGCGGTTGTGGCGTGGATACCAACTCGATATCAGTAGGCTGAACATATAGCGCTCTGGCCAGTTTGAGCTGGTCAGCTGGCTTCAACGGCTTACCCTGTTCATACTCAAACAGCAACTGCTGTGGAATGCCGCTTTTGGCTGCAAGTTGCGGGAGTGAGTACCCCTTGCGGGCGCGGAGCTTCCATAAATTTTCTGGCATGCTTCTCCTGAATTCAATTTAGATTTCGTAGATTTTAGTGACGCTTGACCGTACCATCTTCATTGCCCAGCTCGCCAGCAGCGATGCGCGCATAAACGCCGTACGCGAAACGCGCCCAAACTCCGGGGGTTGGAGACTAGGTTCACAATAGACCCGTATAATCGCCTTTTCTTGCGAAGAATTCAAGTGCATCTCAGCAGTTGGCTGTATTCGACATCACTTGTTCAACGCTTGTTTTGAATTGTCCAAGTCTAACGTTGTTTATCTGTGAATTTTACAGGCCAACTGGCCCGTGTGCAGGGTTATCCTTCAAAATTTGCTGATAAGATTTTTACGAACCTTTTGTCAATGACTGTAGCTGCAAGTAAACCCACCGGCGCGAATCAGGCGGATGCCCTGCGCTTTATCCGAAATTTCTGCATCATCGCGCATGTCGACCACGGCAAATCGACACTGGCGGATCGCCTGCTGGAGGCGACCGGTACCGTGACCAAGCGCGAGATGCAAGAGCAATTGCTGGATAGCATGGATCTGGAGCGCGAAAAGGGGGTCACGATCAAGGCCAGCGCAGTGCGCATGTCCTATAAGGCCGACGATGGCATCACCTACGAGATCAACCTGATTGACACCCCTGGCCACGTCGATTTCACCTATGAAGTCAGCCGTGCGCTAAACGCATGCGAAGGGGCATTGCTGGTGGTGGATGCCTCGCAGGGCGCCGAGGCGCAAACACTGGCCAACCTGTATTTGGCGCTCGAAGCCAATTTGCACATCATTCCGGTCATCAACAAGATTGATTTGCCGCACGCCCGCCCAGACGATATCGCCAAAGAAGTGGGTGAGTTGCTGGGTGACGACCCAGACAGCGTCCTACGCATTTCAGCCAAAGAGGGCAAAGGCATCCGCGAGGTGCTAGAACGGGTCGTGCGCGATGTGCCCCCGCCCAAAGGCGACCCGGATGCACCCCTGCAAGCCTTGATTTTTGATAGCCACTACGACGCCTACATGGGCGTGATTGCGTATGTGCGGGTGGTGAATGGCAAAGTCGGCATGAAGACCAAGCTGCGCATGTCCGCCACCGGTGCTGCCTGTGAGGCAGTGCAAATCGGCACGTTTAACCCACGCATGACCGAAACGCGCACGATTTCGGCGGGCGAAGTCGGGTATATCGCCACCGGTTTTAAGACCGTGCGCGAGTGCCGGGTAGGCGATACGATGGTCGATGCGATCAATCCCAGCCCGCCCTTGGTTGGCTACAAACCGGCTAAGCCGATGGTGTTTGCCGGGATTTACCCGACCGACACGGAAGACTATCCGCTGCTGCGCGACTCACTCGATAAATTGCAACTGAACGATGCCTCATTGACGTTTGTGCAGGAGAGCAGCGCGGCGTTGGGCTTTGGCTACCGGGTGGGTTTTCTGGGTTTGTTCCATATGGAGATCATCCAGGAGCGCTTGGAGCGCGAGTTTGATCTGGACGTGCTGGTCACCGCCCCCAGCGTGGAATATGAGGCGGTGCTGACGACTGGTGAAACGATCAAGGTTGACCGCCCGTCCGACATGCCCGACCCCAGCAAGCTGGACGAGATGCGCGAGCCGTGGATGAAGATCCAGATTTACACGCCCAAAGACTACATCGGGCCGGTCATGGACTTGGTGACAAAAAGACGCGGCGAGAGCACCAACATGGAGTATTTAGATACCAATCGGGTCATGCTAACGTATTTGCTGCCGCTGAGCGAGATGATCGTGGACTTCTACGACAAACTCAAGGGCGCGACCAAGGGTTACGCCTCGCTGGATTACGCCCTGGATGTGTATCGCCCTGGCGATCTGGTGCGGATGGATATTCTGATCAACGGCGACCCGCTCGACTCGCTGGCCATGATCGTGCATCGCGATTTCGCCCAGAGCAAAGGCACCGCCCTAACCAAAAAAATGAAAGAAGTGATTCCGCGCCAGATGTTCGAGGTGCCGATCCAAGCCTCGATTGGGGCCAAGATTATTGCCCGTGAAACGGTGCGGGCCATGCGAAAAGACGTCCTAGCAAAATGTTATGGAGGTGACATAACTCGTAAGAGGAAGCTCCTCGAGAAACAGAAGGAAGGCAAGAAGCGCATGAAGATGGTGGGTTCGGTCGAGATTCCGCAAGAAGCCTTTATGGCAATGTTGAAGCTGGAGGAATGAGATCAGTCCCGCTTGCTTTTCTTTCCCTCCTGTTGTTGTGCCTCTTCCTTTTCCAGCAATCCTTTGGCAATTTCTATCAGGCGCTTGAATTTATTGAGGGGAATATAGCCCGCGTGCGGCATACGAGCGTGTAGAGCATCGCCGTGTTCTTTGAACGAACCGTAGAGTTCTAGGTTTTCTAAACGATTGTCTTGCTTGTTGTGATTCTTATGGTGAACGACTTCCGTGCTTGTTAGCGGTCTTCCCAACGATTGAGCCACAATAAGCCGATGCTCGGCGATGTATCCCATATTATTCGCCATGCTCGTGAAAAACGGATTGTCGGAATAAACTTTGACATAGATATAACCACCTCTGATAACACGTCCACCCTTCCAACTCGTAGATTCTTTTCCTGTGTGAGCGCAACTATGACAATACCCGGTAAACTCCTGAATCCGAATAGTCTGTGCATAGCCAATCCATTCTTTGCCGCATCTACCGCATTTCAACGGCACCCGATAACCATCACGCCTAGACCAATACACTACACAACCATTGGAAAGAGTCGTATCTTGCCAAGCTTCTCCGTTTGTACATTGCCGACAAATTCCATCAAATGTTTGTCGAGTGCAATTGTTAAACAAGATCATTCTTTCGCGTTCACATTGCCCGCATTTCACGGGAACATAAGGGTCTTCACGGCGCGACCAATAAACAATACTTCCGTTTGGCAGTTTTTGTCATCTGTCAATCGCTGTCCGGGCATCTTGTCTTCCTCCAGTAGAATAGACAAGATTATAACCCTTGATGCACAAAAAATCAATCTATAAATCAAAAAAATCACTCTTAAGAATGATTTTTTGCACTCAAAAAGAATTATGGTCAAGTGCAAGCTGAAACTTCTTATTGCCCAGCGCGAAGTTGATGAAGGGCGAAAAATTACCTATACCAGCCTTGTGAATGTCACCGGGTTATCGATCAATGCCATTGGTCGGCTCGCAGAGGGCAAGACCGATCGTATCGAATTCACCACTATCGACAAACTCTGCGCCTACTTCAACTGCACCGTGGGGGATTTGCTGGAATATGTGCCGGAGAAGAAATAGAATAGTGACGCATAAGGATTCTGAATGATGGATATATCTGCATTGACATCTATTTCTGTTGCTCATGTGCCAATTGAAATTGTGCAGACTGCGCAAGATCTGGCTAAAAGATTAGCCCCACAACGCATAATTTTGTTTGGCTCGCATGCATATGGCATTCCGCGTGAAGATAGCGATATTGATTTGCTGCTCGTGATGAATAACATCCCACAACGGAATATTCAGTATCAACTTGCGCGAGATATATCGCACATTGCAAAGCTTAAAAACCCGCTTCAGCTTGTGTTTATACGTGGGAATGAGTTTGATGAAACCAAAGATGTGATTGGTGGCATTGCCTACCCGGCACATCACTGGGGCAAGGTGCTATATGCCAAGAACTCCTGAGCAGGTCTATCTCGAAATGGCAGCGCAGGCGGTGCAAGATGCGACCAGAGTGCAAGCTGCTGTGCTGGAAAGATTGAGCGATTACTTGGCAAGCGGTAGACCGGTGTAATTCTTTTCAACTCTATTGCAATCACATGCCCCACAAAACCGCCCTAACCACCTACCTCTCCGAACTAGTCGATATTCGAGGCCCTGGTGTCAAGGAAACCTCGTTTTACCCAGCATTGTCTAACCTGTTGAATACGGTTGGCGGCGAGCTAAGGCCAAAAGTGAAATGCGTGATTCACCCCAGCGGCAAGGGCGCGGGCTTGCCCGATGGCGGCTTGTTTACCGCCGACCAGTTGCGCAGTAATGAAGATGCCAATGCGCTCTTTAGCCAAGGTGAGAAACCTGCGCGCGGCGTAATCGAAGCCAAAGGCACTGCCGTGAAGCTAGACGACCTCATCAAAACCGTGCAGATTGCGAAATATCTGACGGCTTATGGACTGGTGCTGATAACCAACTTGTGCGAGTTCGCACTGGTGATTAAAGGCGCAAACGACCTGCCCGAGATATTGGAGCGCTATGCGCTGGCCGACACAGAGCGCGCGTTTTGGAAAGCGACTGCTCAATCCAGTAAAACCAGCGCCGAGCACGGCATGCGCTTTGAAGATTTCTTGAAGCGTGCCCTGCTGCATAACGCACCCATCACCCAACCCAAAGATTTGGCCTGGATTTTGGCCAGTTATGCTCGCGAGGCTCGCGCTCGTGTTGAGGCAGCCGGGAACATGCCGCAATTGGGTGCGCTGCGGACTGCGCTGGAAGAATCTTTGGGCATGGCGTTTGAGGGTGAACGCGGCGATCATTTTTTCCGCAGCACGTTGGTGCAGACATTGTTTTATGGTGTGTTTAGCGCGTGGGTGCTGTGGCATGCTGAGAATCCCAATCGCACCGATCGCTTTGACTGGCGATTAACCGAGTATTACTTGCGCGTGCCGGTGCTGCAATCGTTGTTCGAACAACTCTCCTCGCGCAGCAAGCTCGAATCTTTAGGATTGACCGAGACCCTGAAGCTGGCAGGCGAAACGCTGAACCGTGTGGTTGCTGACGAATTCTTTAAGCGCTTTGAACAGAGCGAAGCCGTGCAGTATTTTTACGAGCCATTCTTGCATGCCTTTGATTCTGACCTGCGTAAAACGCTGGGTGTGTGGTACACCCCGCCGGAAGTAGTGCAATACATGGTACGCCGCGTAGATGCCGTGCTGCGTGATGAGTTGGGCATTGAGGACGGCTTGGCTAACGAGAACGTAGTCGTGCTAGACCCATGTTGCGGCACGGGTACGTATTTGGTGGAAGTGTTGAAGCGGGTGGCCCACACCCTAAAAGGCAAGGGGCTGGGTGCTTTGGAATCTGCCGCACTTAAAGAGGCTGCCACCAAAAGGCTATTTGGCTTCGAGATTTTGCCCGCGCCGTTTGTAGTGGCCCACTTGCAACTGAGTTTGCTGCTGCAACAGTTGGGCGCAAGCTTGGGTGCGAGTGAACGGGCGGGGGTTTTCTTAACCAATGCATTAACCGGCTGGGCGCCGCCGACTGAAGATGCCAAGCGCCAGATTGAGCAGATCGCCCTGAACTTCCCCGAATTCAAGCAAGAGCGTGATGCCGCCGACAACGTGAAGCGCACCAAAAAAATTATGGTCGTCATCGGCAACCCGCCCTACAACGCTTTTGCGGGCATTAGCCCCGATGAAGAAAACGGGCTGGTAGAGCCATATAAGCGAGGTTTGATTAAAGATTGGGGTATTAAGAAGTTCAACCTGGACGATTTGTATATTCGCTTTTTCAGGCTGGCTGAACGCTGCATTGCTGAGATGAGCGGCGAAGGCGTGGTGTGCTATATCAGCAATTTTTCGTATCTCTCGGAGCCGTCTTTTGTGGTGATGCGCCAGCGTTTTTTGCGCGAGTTTGACGCGCTGTGGTTTGATGGACTGAACGGCGACAGCCGTGAGACCGGCAAGACCACGCCCGAAGGCACGCCCGACCCCAGCGTGTTTAGCACCGAATTTAATCGCGAGGGCATTCGCGTGGGCACAGCCATTAGCTTGCTATTGCGCAAGAAACAACGCACCCAACCCCCACCGGTTCACTTTCGACAATTCTGGGGAGTAAATAAACGCGCCGAGTTGTTGGATTCGCTGGCTCAGTTGCCAGTTATCTCGCCCGCCTACACCACCACCGCGCCCGAAGCGAACAATCGCTTCTCGTTTCGGCCAAGCGACGTGACGAGCGAATATTTGAGCTGGCCGCGTCTAATTGATCTAGCTGAAACCGATGGAAGCCAAGGGCTATCAGAAGATCGGCGCAAAGCATTGATAGATTCGGATAGGGATGTACTGAAAAAGAGAATGCAGCATTATTTTGATAAGCAAATCAGCTTTGAAGAACTGCAATCCAACAGAAAACCATTGACTGAATCATATGTGGATTTTGATGCACCGAAGGTTCGCGCGACACTTCTTAGTGTAGAGACATTTGATGAGAAAAAATTGCTGCGGTATGCAGTTCGACCATTTGACACTCAGTATTGTTACTTTACATCCGTAAGACCAATTTGGAGACGTGATCGCCCAGATTTCTTTGAGCAACTTTGGCATGAAAATGGATTCATTGTCAGTCGCTTAAATCCAAATAAGAGTGATGAAGGATATCCAGTTGCGTTTATCACAACCCTATGTGATTACCACTACATTACTCCAAACGCAGTAGCCATCCCCTTCCGCCTACGCAAAACCACCGGAGCCAAAAAGAAGAAAGACGAACAAGCCAGCTTGTTTGACGAGGCTGCGCCGCAAGAGACTATCACGGCCAACCTCTCGCCTACGGCACGCGACTATCTGGCTGGGCTGGGCATAGTCAATGTAGATGCGAATGCCGACAGTGCCGCGTTGATCTGGCTGCACGCGCTCGCCATCGATTATGCGCCCGCATATTTGCGCGAAAACGCGGATGGCATTCGTGGCGATTGGCCACGAATCCCCTTGCTACAGAGCGCAGCGGCGTTGCGGGCCAGCGCTGCGTTAGGCCAACAAGTGGCGGCGCTACTCAACACCGAGCAAGATGTGAGCGGCGTGACGAGCGGCAATATTCGCGCAGATTTGAAAGTTATCGCTGTTCCCTCCACATTGAACAATGCCCCGCTCGATACAACGCTGAATGCCAGTTGGGGCCACAAGAGTTCGAGTGGCATTGTCATGCCGGGTCGCGGTAAAACTGTCGAATCTCAACAAGGCTTGAATGTCTATCTGAATGAAACGAACTATTGGGCTAACGTGCCATCTGCGGTATGGGATTACACCATTGGCGGCTATCAAGTCATCAAAAAATGGCTGAGCTACCGCGAGCAAGGCGTGCTGGGCCGCGCCCTCAAAACCGAAGAAGTGCGCGAGGTGACTCATATGGTCCGCCGCATTGCAGCACTTATTGTTTTGCAACCGCAATTAGACGCGAACTATGCAATCTGTAAGACGTAACGCAGACCTGTCAGGTGGCGCACACCTAACCCCGCTAAATCAGAACATAACTGCGCCACCTGACAGGTCTGCACACAGATCCAAACCCACCTATGCAACCGACCTTCCCATTAGAACCCGGCGCGGTCTATCACCTCTACAACCGCGGGAACAATCGCGATGACATCTTTCGGGATGATGGCAATTACGAGCATTTCCTCAAGCTCTACGCCCAGCATATCTTGCCGATTGCAGAAACCTACTGTTATTGCTTGATGCGCAATCACTTTCACCTGCTGCTGCGCATTCGCGAACCACGTGCTCGCGCAGACCTGTCAGGTGGCGCTGCGCCACCTGACAGGTCTGCGTTACGTACCCCTTCGCAGGCATTCTCCAATTTCTTCAACGCCTATTCGCGCGGATTCAATAAATCCAAATTGAGAACAGGTGCTTTGTTCGAGCGGCCTTTCAAGCGGATTAAAGTCACCACCGAGGCGTATTTTATTCGGCTGATTACGTATATTCACCAAAACCCGCAGAAACATGGCTTTGTCAAAGATTTTCGAGATTGGAACTGGTCCTCTTATCAAGCGTTGGTTACCAACAAACCAACGCGGCTGCAGCGCGACGATGTGATGACATGGTTCGGAGGTTTGTCCCAATTTGTAGAATCTCATCGGCTGCCGATTCAGATCGGAGACATGGCCATGTTTGTGCCTGAAGATTTTGATTGACAAGGCCTGTAACTCAGACCGGTCAAGTCTGAATGAGTCCTCTTCCTCCGACTAGCCGCAACCCAAGCCTTTCGGTGGATGAAGTGCGCCATAAGCCTTTCTACAATCCAAGCCATCTCCAAAAACCCTGCGGGTGTGGGCAACATTTCCACAAAAGCCCCTGACCTCGAGCGGGCTGTTAGCGACGTCGTCAACTTCGACCCAGCACTTTGGCAGTCTTTTTTGCAATCTCTGCCGCTAAAACTTTATACATTCACCTTCAACGATTTCCTCAACGATCTCTTTGGCTTCAGCGATAGCCCACTCAGCTGGATCATCATCGGTCTGGTCGGGTGGCAGGTGATTTGGAAACAAAGCGGGCATAACGAGATTAAGAATTAAAAAGGCAGAATGAAGAAAGGCTGAGCGTTATTTCACACTTCATAATTCTTAATTCTCAATTCTTTACCACGCCTGCCGATACAACGCCACGATTTGCACCACAGTCGGCACCACAGGGTTATTTTGCGGTGAGCCCGAGGCGAGCGCATCGCTGGCCATTTTCTCCAATGTCGTCTCAAACGTGGCGCGATCTACCTTGATGCAATCGCGCAAGGTTGGGATTTGCAAGGCTTTGTTGAGCGCTTCAAGGCCCTCGACCAGTTTGTGTGCAGCCGCATCATCGTTGTCGCTATCGGCGGCATAACCCATGCTGCGTGAGATCACGGCGTAGCGCTGAGGCGCACCGGCGATGGAGAATCTCGTCACCGTTGGCAACAGCACCGCGTTCGACAGGCCATGCGGGATGTGATATAGCGCCCCCAATGGGCGGCTCATACCATGCACCAGACACACGCTGCTGTTCGAAAACGCCATCCCGCCCTGACAAGCCGCCAACGCCATGCCCTCGCGCGCCAGCCGGTTATCCGGCGCATGCCAGGCGGTCCGCAGCCAGCGCGCCGTCAGCGTAATGCATGAGAGCGCAATCGGATCGGTCATGCCATTGGCCTTACGCGAGACATACGCCTCGATGCCGTGTGTGAGCGTATCCACACCCACGTGGGCAGTCAGCGACTTTGGCATCGACAGGCTCAGCTCAAAGTCGACCAGCGCGACCGTGGCCATAAGATGCGCACTGAGCATCATCATTTTCTCTTGGTGCTCGGTGTCAGTAATCACCGCGACACGGGTAGCCTCGCTGCCGGTGCCAGCCGTAGTGGGGATAGCGATCATCGGCACACCGGCTTGCGCGATCTTGTGATAGCCCATGTATTGGCGCATCGGCTCGGGGTTGCGCGCCAATATCGCGATGGTTTTGGCAGCATCGATGGCGCTGCCGCCGCCCACGGCCACGACTGCATCCGCGTCAGCGTCCCGCAGCGCCTGCACTCCAGCCCGCACATTGCTGTCGGTGGGGTCGGGCTGCACCTCGGCAAACACGCTTACGGCAATCCCACTGGCCTGAATCAAACTTGCAATCGTGTCGACCAAGCCGTTTTGCCGAAAGAACGGATCGGTCACAATCAGCGCATGCCTCGCCCCCAGCCGCGCCAACTGCACCCCTACCTCGCGGCTGGCCCCCGCGCCCACAATAATCGTGGAAGGAAGGTTGAGGGTGGAAAGAAAAGATGTCATGAGAAATTAAAAATTAAAAAGGCAAAATTCAAAAAAGGCGCGTGTTCGACGCATCTGCCTTTTTGAATTTTGCCTTTTTAATTTTTAATTCAAGCGATAGCTTGTTCCTTTCACTCCATCTTCCAGAGTCACGCCGATGTCGGCGAGTTGCTTGCGGATGGCATCGGCGCGGGCAAAGTCTTTGTTCTTGCGGGCGTCGAGGCGCACCTCGATCAGCATTTCGACCAGTTTGCCGATGCGATCGACATCGCTGACACCTCCGACACTCGTGACACTCCCGACACCCTCACGCACCACGCCCAACACATCCCCGCCCATTTCTTTGAAAATCTCGGCGGCTTGCCGCAACATCTCCTGCGTGGCGATGCCTTTATCAATCCAGCGATTCACTTCGGTGCTGAGATCGAACAACGCACCCAAGGCCAATGGGGTATTGAAGTCGTCGTTCATCGCGCTGGTGAAGGCTAGGCGAGCCTTGTCGAGCGTCTGCTCCAGATTGGCGTTGAGTTCGGGCGTATTGGCGGCACCGGTCTCAGCCGAGGCGCGTTTCAGTTCTTCGCGCACACGCCGCACTGCGTTGCTCAGACGTTCGTAGCCTTTGCTGGCCGCCTCCAACGCTTCCTCGCTGTAGTCGGCGGGGCTACGATATAAGCCTTGCAAGATAAACATGCGCAAGGATTCGGGCTTGTAACGCGTCAATGCGTCTTTCACACTGACGAAGTTGCCCAAGCTCTTGCTCATCTTCACGCTGTCGATTAGGAGTGTGCCGCTGAGCATCCAAGTGTTGGCAAAGGTCTTGCCGCCATGGGCGGCTTCGCTCTGCGCAATTTCGCATTCGTTGTGCGGGAAAATATTATCGACCCCGCCGCCGTGAATATCAAAAGTATCGCCCAGGTATTTGCCGCTCATGGCCGAGCACTCTATGTGCCAGCCCGGGTAGCCCCAGCCCCACGGGGAAAGCCAGCGCAAAATATGTTCCTCGGTCGCGTTGATCCACAGTGCAAAGTCTTGTGGGTGACGCTTTTCATCGCGCACTGCCACGCGCTTGCCCGCCTCGTTTTCCTCAACCCGGCGGCCACTCAACTTGCCATAGTCTTTGAAGGACTCCACGCTGAAATAAACCGAGCCATTGGCCTCGTAGGCATGGCCATGCTCGATAAGCGTCTTGATCATCTCGATTTGCTCGGGCACATGCGCGCTGGCGCGGGGCGAGATATCGGGCCGGGATACGCCGAGCGAGTCCATATCGGTGAAGTATTCGCGCATATAGCGCTCCACCACTTCCATCGGCTCGATGCGCTCGCGACGCGCGCCTTTCAGGATGCGGTCTTCGCCATCATCTAATAGATGACCAACGTCGGTAATATTTTGCACATAGCGCACCCGCAAGCCGCTGTAGCGCAGCCATTTCACGATCACGTCAAAAGACACATACGTTTTAGCGTGACCCAGATGCGAATAGTCGTAGACCGTCGGGCCGCACACATACATCGTCACCAAGCCCTCTTGGATGGGTTTGAACGGCTCTTTCTCACGCGACAACACGTTATAGATCGTCAGGCTCATAGTTTTGGCATGGTAACACAGGCACACGTATCGACGCGCATGATATGAATTTGAAAAATCTGGCGCAATCTATAGGTCTTCAGGTTTGATTCTAGAATCAAACCTGAAGACCTATATCTAAAATTATGACTACACAACTTGCATTGATCGGCTGTGCCCACATTCACACGCCGGGTTTCGTCAAGCACCTGCTGGCGCGCAATTCGGAATTCTCGGTTAAATGGGTTTGGGACCACGACGTACAGCGGGCGGCGGCAAATGCTAGCCAGCTTGGCGCGACTGTGACCGACCTCGAAAGTATCTGGCGCGATAGCGACATCGACGCCGTTGTCGTGTGCGCTGAGACCGATCGACATCAGCCCCTGGTCGAGGCAGCCACCGCCGCAGGCAAGCATCTTTTCGTCGAAAAGCCACTCGGTATGGGCAAAGCGGATGCTGAGGTGATGGCGGCGGCCATCGACAAAGCGGGCGTGCTGTTTCAGACCGGTTACTTCATGCGCGGCGATCCGATTCATCAGTTCCTACGTCAACAAATTGCCAATGGTGCGTTCGGCAAGATCACCCGCTTCCGGCACACCAATTGCCATCAGGGCTCGCTGGAGCGCTGGTTCGACAAGGGCTGGCTGTGGATGACCGATCTCAAGCAGGCCGGCATCGGCGGGTTTGGCGATCTGGGCACCCACTCGCTGGATGTGATGCTGTGGATGCTGGGCAACCCCACGCCTACGATGGTCACCGCGAATGTCGATGTAGCGCTGAAAAATTACGGCGAGTGCGACGAATACGGCGAAGGCATGCTCAAGTTCGCCGATGGCACGATTGGCACGCTGGCCGCTGGTTGGGTGGATGTGCAGCACCCGGTGCGTCTTGTTTTAAGCGGCACCGAGGGCCACGCCTATGTCGCTGAGGACAAGCTCTACTTCAAGAGCAAGCACGTGGCTGGGGCCGATGGCCTACAAACGTGGACGGACTTGCCGGCCGCCTGGCCGCATGCTTTTGAATTGTTCCTCGATGCCGTGCTGGGCAAAACCGGTTTGCCGTTGGTGACGCCGCAGGAGGCCGCCGTGCGGAGTGCGGTGATGGAGGCGCTGTACGGGGCGGCGCGGGGGGAGGCGTGGGTGAGGATCTAAAATTGTAGAGACGCGCGCGGTAGACGCTTACAGTGCGTCTCTTCAGGTATAGGCTTGCCACAAGTGGTGAACAAGGCTATAAAGCAGGAAATAGGGTGCGGCAGAAGTAATAGTTAGACGGCACTTTAGGAGTAAATGATTATGAGAAGACAAGCAGTTCTCTTCTACAGCTTCATTACAATTTTCATTCTCACCGCTCTGGTGACTTTACTCGGTGTCATGGGAGTTTTGAAAATAGGCGAAATTCAGCTAAATATGCTCTTAGGTGCCTTTCTCATTGAGTTGGCAGGTGCAGTCGTCGCCCTTTACAGGCGGACTGATTTCTACACTGAGTCACCAGATAATCTTGCTACAACTCTCGGATCAGCGATTGAAGCTTTCGATCATATATCTGACGAGATTGAGGCAACAATCAAAAATGTGCCCACTGATCCTGATCACGTACATCGCTTCTTAATCCGTAAGTCTAGAAATGGAGTTGTTGCCTATGAGCGAATGAGAAGCATTACGGCAAGCGAGTTAGAACAACTACCCAAAGACAAGCGAAATTTGATACGCACCTACGAGAAATCAATGGGGAATCTGCAAAGGGAGTGGGCAAAACTTAAGAAAGGAAATGTTGAATCGCAGCTTGATCCAAAGATTAGAGAGAAGAGATTGGAACTTATACGTAGTATGAAGGAGGATCTTGTAGGAATCTTAAACTTCTTAGAATCGCAGGGAATTTATCTTGATGACCATTATGCTGAGGTTCGTAGCTTGGTTTCGAGCCTCTAAAATACTATGTTGAAAATAGAGGGCCGTCTATTAATTCGCTCAAGCTGACCGCCCGATTGCGTGGTTCTCAAGTTTTTTCTTTGCATCGAAGGTTGAAAGGTGCCCGCGGGCGGCAGATTAGCTCAAGCGTTGGGCGCGTCAGCCGTCATACACGAACGGAATCACATTCAACCCTCAGAAAGATTACTCATGAAATTGCTACAACAAATATGGCAGGACTTTCGGCGTGGGGAGAATATAGACCTGTATCTTACGGTTTTCGTCTCGATAGTTGTCACCATATTGAACATTACGGGTATAGCGCCGACTTCTTGGATTACACCTCTAAATTTGGCTGTCTTGGCGCTTCTCTCTATTGCAATTCTAGGTAACAGATATCGAATTGAAGAAGTGTTAGAAAGAATCAACGCGAGAGGAGAGCGACTCCTAGTAAAGTTTCCAGAAGACCAGACACGCGATATAGAGAGCGAATGAACTAACGCTTATTGGTGTAGACCTCAGACAAACACTACACCTGCACTACTCTTTGTTCCAAGAGAAACTTGCCAAAGGACATATTATCAAATTGGTGCTCATTGACCCGGATAGCCCAGCGTGTGATATTGCGGCGTTACGTTACTACGCCCCAATGAGTCCCGACGACCAACGTGCTGTTATTCAAGCGTCTCTCAAAATGTGTCAAGAACTAAAACAAAAGACGAATGGAAAGGTTAGAGGTTCGTCTTGTAGAAGACCCCCTAACCTTTGGAGCTACTGTTGTAGACCCGAAGACATCTCATGGCGTACTCTATTATTGGCACTATTCATTCAAGATGAGTGACGCAAACAGACCCAAAATGGTTTTACGTCCCGCAGATGGGTACTGGTACGAGTTTTTCAACGAAGAAGTCACCTCTATTTGGAATAATGCCAAACCTTGGCCTACCACACAATGAAGCCGCATATTACCGCGCCCAACACTGGGTTGAATTCCTTTCGGGTTTTTTGGCGTATTGAGTGCGGAGTGCACGCCGATGCACGAAGCGGGGTCGAACAAGGGCTTGCAGCCGACCGCGCAAAAGGCACCCGATACCGCGCCGCCCGGGGCGGCGGCTGAAGCCCATGCCGTTGCGCTGGCGCACAGTCAGGTTAGTCAACTCCTGCTTTCCAAATCTCAATAGATGACTATAATTATGGTCTGTGGCAAAGAAGAAACAAAGACAAAAGCCCAAGAAGCCGAAATTTGAAATCGAGTATGTCGAAGAAGTGTTCGAGCATCTCGAAGTCATTGAGCAGAAATTTCACCGCACGATTGAAGAGGCCATCTTCGAGCAGTTGAGTTATACACCGATCACGGAGACCAAAAATCGCAAACCACTCGAACCCCCTGCACCCTTTGAAGCGACATGGGAAATCAGGTTTGGGATGCAGAATGAGTTCCGCACGCTTTACGAAGTGGATGAGGCCGAGAAGATTGTGTATGTTCTTGCGATAGGTGTGAAAGATGGCAATCGGTTGATTGTGGGTGGCGAGGAGTTTGAAACATGAGATTAGCCCCGCTTGCAGATGTAAAGGCCAAGTTGAGCGCCTACTTGGATGATGTCAAAACGAATGGCCCGATAGTGATCACGAAAAACGGGCGGACAGCCGCAATTTTGCTCGTGCCAATAGACGATGATGATTTGGAGAGATTGCTACTAACACGTTCACCCCGCTTTCAAGCGATGCTAAATCGCTCACGAAAGAGTGTAAGAGCAGGCCGAACGGTCAAACATGACGAATTCTGGAAGAAAGTTGCCGAGCGGCAAAAGTAGAAGAAGATTTTTGCATAGCAGATCAAATGCGTTTGTGGTCGTCTATCTGGTGCAGCAAAAGTCGGTGCAACACTACATGGGGGGGCTGCCCCGATAATGTCATCACTGTCGTCCACGCATGGAACTTAAATAATCATCTCTTGACTCTTTTTAATCGGTAACTACAATGTAATCACCGGCTAGACTAAGAGGTGATAAATGGAAACTGTTCTTAAAACACGAGTCATCAAGATCGGCAACTCGCAGGGGATTCGTATCCCCAAGCTTTTGTTGGAGAGATTCAATCTCAGTAATGATATTGAATTGCTCGCTCAAGATGGGTTGCTTGTTATTCGCCCTGCGTTTCATCCGCGATCTGGCTGGGAAGATCAATGTCGGCTGATGGCAGAACGCGGCGATGATCAGTTGCTTGACCCTGAAGTAATAAGCACTTCAAGCTGGGACGCGGATGAGTGGGAATGGTAGAGCGATTTGAGGTGTATCTCATTAATCTTGATCCCACCGCTGGCCGTGAAATCAAGAAGACGCGTCCTTGCTTGATCGTGTCGCCCGATGAAATGAATAAGCATCTGTCAACGGTGATCATTGCACCCATGACAACCAAAGGCAAAGCCTATCCAATGCGGGTGAACTGCAAATTTCAGGGCAAGGATGGCATGATCGTGTTGGATCAAATCAGATCAGTAGACAAATCGCGACTGGTGAAACGATTAGGGTCTATCTCAGCAGGGACACAGACTGCTGTTTTGAATGTGCTGGCAGCATTGTTTGCGCCATAAGTTCAGGGTGTTAGTTGCAAGGTTCTGTTGCTATTTCTCATGATGCGCAACACGGCACGCACCTGACGCAACAAGCTCTGGCGGATTTTTGCTTGTGCGAGAAAGATTGTTTTGTGGCGGGCAGCCACCCAAGTGATGCGGCGCACTATGCAGCGCTAAAGCACAGGTTGGCTAGCGAATATCGAGACGACCGGCATGCCTACACCGCTGGCTGCCAAAACCCATCGCAACCTCTGCGAGAATGGCTGCATGAACGACATTGAGACAGACTGGGAAGCTCGCGTCGCTGCACTCTGGACGCACGTCAACACACTGCCACCCACCGAAATGGTTGAGGCGATTGATGCGTTGGCTGCCGAACGGCCTGCCGACGATGCAGCAGCGCTATTCGAGCGTGCTGCCGCCCGCGACACTGCGGGATTGGAATCCGACGCAGAAGTCTTCTACCGGCAGGCATTAGCGACCGACTGTCTCGATCCCTACCGTCGTGCGCGCGCCGTTATTCAATTGGCGAGCACGCTGCGCATTCTGGGGCAATTGGAAGAGAGCGAGCGGCTGCTCATCGCTGAACTGGAGCGTCATCTAGAAACTGGCAATCCACGTGCGTTGCACGACGAAGCGCGGGCCATTCTGGCCCTGACCAATGTCGCCCAAGGCCGAGCGGTCGAGGCGGCTGGCCTTGCCCTAAGCACGCTTGCACCGCATCTATCGCGCTACAACCGTTCCATATCCGGAAACGCCGCAGAACTGGTCGAGAAGACCTGGGGCTGATCGTTGGTAGAGACGCGACATGTCGCGTCTCTACGGCTGTACTACATCGCCCAGCCACCGAATATCATACAGCAAACCCTGCATCGCATTGACCAACTTGCGATCAGCCGTGACCAACGGCAACTTCAGCTTTTCGGCCAGCGCTACATATATCGCGTCATAACCATTCAATCGATGTTGAACAGCCAATTCCAACGCGTATGCCGCGAATGTCTGAGTGGCAACAACGTTATATGAAAGCGAGTTCAGATAGATCAACCCGGCGCGCACGTGTTCAATCGGCAGTTTGGACTTACCCAGATGCGTTTGCAATACCAAAACATTAATCAGTTCGCCAAAGAATACATCAGGCACATGGATTTGCCGTGGCTCATCCGCAAAGAAGCCGTCAAATAGTGTAAACGCATGTTGGGTCAAATCTTGCTTTAAGACAAGCAGGAGTGCCACGTTTGCATCAACGACACAATGTTGAAATGGCATGTTTAGCGGGGTGGGCTGTTGCGCAGTTGGCGTAATAGTTCGGTGGTGTCAAACATTTGTGCGGGCTGTGACGCATTCAGCTCGCGCAGTTTTTGCAGCGCTTCTTTTGCGACCGCCTTCTTTTTTTCCTGTTCAATGAACTGATTCAATATCTCATTGACACAAGCGTTAATGGATTGCTGCCGAGTCGCAGCAAATTCTTGGACGGCCTGATAGATCGTGTCTGGAACATCGCGCACATAAAGCGTAGCCATGTGCATATGATAGCACCAATGCTTGCAGTATTGCAAGCATTGGTGCTATCTTCTTTCCCAGTTCTCAATTCCCAATCAACTTCATCGCGGCCTTCATGTAGCCCAACGCGAAGGCTTTGCCCGCGTGCCAAGGCGCAGCGCAGCTCATGGCCGGGGTGTGGTCGGGGATCAGCACCCCATCAAAATGATGCTTGCGCAAAATCTTGAGCATCTCGATCATGTCCACATCGCCCTCATCGACAAACACCTCATCATAATGGGGCACCTGCCCCCGCACATTTCTAAAGTGAATGTAACCGATGCGCTGTGTCGTGGCATAGTGGTCGACCATCGCACCATAATCGGCAAATGGCCCATGCTCGCTCATCTCAGACAGCGTGCCCATGCAGAATTCCATGGCGTTATACGGGCTATTGATGAGGTTGAGCACCCGGTCATAGAGATCCCAGCGATACACCAGCCGGGCTGTATCGCGCAGTGTCGCCAAGGGCGGGTCGTCCGGATGCAGCGCCAGCTTTACACCGGCTTCCTCAGCCACTGGTAGCAACTCTTTTAAGAAACGCTCAAAGCGATCCCATATCTGCGCCTGCGAGGTTGGCTCGATGTAGCCATGCGCACCACTGGGGTCATACAGCGCGGTGTCGTAGACCATGTTCCAGACCATGCCATTGGGGATGGGCTGCTGCTGTGGGTTGTGATAGCCCACGCTCACGGCCCGGCCACGCGCCACCGGTTGGCTGTCGCGCCCCCACACTCCCGCCAAGCTGAAGTTGTAGCCCATGATCGGGATACCCGCTTTGCCCATATCATAGATGATCTGCTTGAGGTGCGCCATCTGCGCGTCGCGCTTAGGGCCATCCAGCAGCACGTCATACCAATGGGCTGGCTCGAAGTTTTCGATCGCTTCCAACTCCAGCCCTTCGGCATTGATCGCCGCACGCAAATCACGGAACCATTCGTAATTCCAAGTGCCGTCGATAGGGTCACTCACCCCAAAGCCATAATCGCGCGTGCCGTCGGTCACGAATTGCTCGTTGCCGGGCCGTTTGAAATGCCCCACGATATGCGCGACGATATGCGTGGCGCCTGCTTGTTTGGCGAACCGGAAATTCTCTTCCGTCAGCATGTTGCCATAGAGGCCTAATCCTAATTTCATACTTGGGATTGAACTCCGAAGTGGCAAATTGTGCAATATTAAGCATCAGCCAGTTATGGTTATAACGGGAAAAAGAGACACGGACAGACACAGAAGAACGCGGAGTTTAGTGCGGGAATATCCCAAAACTCAGTGTGCTCCGTGTCTGTCCGTGTCCCAATGTCTGTAAGCTAATTTCTAGCCAAACGAATTGCGCTCGTCACGAGTCAAATAGACCCGTTTGCTGCCGCTGCGCTGCAGCGGGCGGCGCTTGCCTGCAAAAGCAGCAGCGCTTGGCGCACCCAAAGGCGCACGTGCTCCTTGTGGGTTTTCTGAGCGACCCTGTTGGTCTGAGCTTGATGCACTTTGTGGGCGACGATAGCGTGTATCGTTGCTGCGCCGCACATCGCTGGACGTCTTTTCTAGCAGGCTGTTGACATGGGCCACGCTCGGCTCATTCGAAGCGGCTGCGTGAGTGGGTTCTACAGCGCGGCTGGGCTCGCGTGTGAAACGCGGGGCCGGGGCTTGTCGGCTGTTCCGGTCGCGCTGAAAGCGCTGCGGCGGACCAGAACGCGGCGATTGCGGCGCGCCATTGCTGGTGCGCTCAGGCGCAGTAGCGTTGTAATCAAAGTCGGCCAACGTTTCGCGCGTGATCTTCTTTTTCATCGCGCGCTCGATGTCGCGCACCATCTCGTTGTCTTCTGGAGAGATCAGTGTGAATGCATCGCCTTCGCGTTGGGCGCGACCGGTGCGGCCAATCCGGTGAATATACGCATCGACTGTATCCGGGATATCATAATTAATCACGTGTGAGACAGTCTCAACATCCAGACCACGGGCAGCAATGTCTGTGGCTACCATGATCTGATATTTGCCGCTCTTAAAGCCATCGAGCGCCTTCTGGCGTTGGCCTTGGGAACGATCGCTGTGTAGGCTGGTGGTCTTAAACCCTTCGCGATCCAGTTGCTGCGCCAATGCTTCAGCGCGGTGCTTGGTACGGGTGAATACCAGCATGGAGAAGGCGTCTGTCTTGCGCAGCAGCGCAATCAACAGCTTCTTCTTCAAGTGGCTGGCCACTGGATACAGGGCATGCGTTACCGTGTGAGCGGGCTGGCTCAGGCCGATGCTGACTCGCTTGGGCGAATTCAGGCAGCTGGCGGCTAATTCTTCGACGGCCTTTGGGAAGGTTGCGGAGAAGAGCATGGTCTGGCGCTGCTTGGGCACGTGCTGCAAGATGCGGCGAATTTGGGGCAAGAAGCCCATATCAAACATGCGGTCGGCTTCGTCCAACACCAAGGTGTCGATTGAGTCAAGTTTGGCCATGCGCCCGTCAATATGATCGAGCATACGGCCCGGGCAGCAGATGAGAATCTCAACGCCATCGCGCAGTGAGCGTTCTTGTGGGCCGGGACCTACGCCGCCATAGATCGTGGCGCTGCGAATTTTGGTGTACTTGGCAAACGCACGGATATTGTCGTTGATCTGCTCAGCCAACTCACGGGTGGGGGTGACGATGAGCGCGCGGTGGCGAGAAGTTGGGCGACGATTGCCCGAAGCTGGCTGCGGACTCGCATCCGTCTTACGTGCTTCGTCATCCGTCAGAATTTTCTGCAAAATCGGCAGCACAAATGCAGCGGTTTTACCGGTGCCAGTCTGGGCGGTGCCGACAATATCTTGCCTGTTCATAGCCACGGGAATGGCTGCTTGTTGGATGGGGGTGGGCTGGGTGTAGCCCGCGTCGGTGATGGCACGCATTAGGCGTGCATCTAGATTAAATGTATTAAAACTTACTAATTCCATTCGGAAAATTGATCCTTTAACGAAGAGGCACGAAGAATTCTGTCCAGAAGATTAACTTACACGAAACACGAATGTCTTCAGATCGTGAAAGGATGCGATTCACTGGGGGCCACTGCTCTGTTCAAAACATCGAAGTATCGACACTGCAGCGGGAACTCTCGGTGTCACTGCGCAACTAAAATGACCCCCCAACAATACCACGGTTTTTGTGCAGGGCAAAAAATATGGAGAAGCGGAAATAGTAGAGACGTGAAATTTCACGTCTCTACGAATTGCATGCATGCAGCACGGTGTAGAATCTTCGATGCAGAAGAGACGTGATACGTCGCGTTTCTTATCAGAAAAGAGATATGAAGCAATCGATTGAACTTAATCCGATTTCGCGAATTACAGCCAATGCGTTGGGCGAACCGGGCAACCGTACGTTTTATTTACAGGCGCGCAAAGGCAGCCAATTGGTCACCTTGCTGTGTGAGAAGGAACAAGTGCGCGCATTGGCTGCGGCGTTGGAGCAAATGCTGGATGAATTGAAGCGCAACTATCCAAAAGGGGCAAATTTTATGCGTCTGACCATGGATATGTCGCTGGAAGAACCGGTTACGCCGGAGTTCCGGGTAGGGCAGATGGGGTTGGGTTATGACTCGGACAACGATCTGGTCGTGATTCTGGCACGAGAACTGGTGCCAGAAGATACTGACCC
This sequence comes from Chloroflexota bacterium, assembly GCA_031392845.1. Lineage (GTDB taxonomy): Bacteria > Chloroflexota > Anaerolineae > J036 > Brachytrichaceae > JANMVQ01. Next base: position 5,805 of record JANMVQ010000210.1, on the reverse strand, counting down.
AGAAGATGCATTTACCGCGCGCTTCTTTTGCTCGCGCGCACAGGTGGACGTATTTGTGCGTCAAGCGCATGAGGTGGTCTCCAAAGGTCGCCCTATTTGTGCGCTGTGTGGCAAGCCGATGGATGCGGATGGCAATGTGGAAGGGTTTTGCCCACGCCGCAACGGTCACGCCGATGAGATCGTGTTTGCTTGATCTATAGCAGAATGCATGTAGACGATGAGTAACGAAATATCCGCCAACAAGGCGCTTGAACGGATGAGCGAAGGGGATATCGACACCGTGGGGCTGATGCCCTGGGGCTCTAACTACACCTTCCTTGTCAAAGTTGTGCCCAAAGGAAAACCCAAACGAAGCAGTGCTGACAATAAAAACAAAGCGAACGAAGATGAAGATGAAGATGAAAACATAGAGATAGCCATAGACGATGTTGATGTAGGTGAGGATGGGCTTCTAGCGGTATACAAGCCACGCAAAGGTGAAACTCCGCTGTGGGATTTCCCTGATGGCACATTATGTCTGCGTGAGTGGGCCGCCTATTTGGTCAGCCGTGATTTGGGCTGGCACATCATTCCGCCCACGATTTTGCGCAACGGTGATCATGGGGTGGGGTCAGTGCAGTTGTTTATTGACAATGATCCGAACCAGCATTTTTTTACGTTTCGTGACGACCCAAATGCGATGGATGACTTACGCAAGATCGCGATTTTTGATTTAATTGCGAATAATGCTGATCGCAAGAGTGGCCACTGCTTGCGTGACAAAACAGGCAAAGTCTGGGCCATCGATCACGGCATTACCTTTAACTCTGACTACAAACTACGCACCGTTATATGGGATTTTGCGGGCGAACCGATCCCGGATGAATTGCTTAGTAATCTGCAAGACCTGCGCACGGCATTATCTGCCAAAGCAGACCTGAGCAAAACACTCTGTCAGCTATTGGATGAAGCCGAAATGCGAGCATTTCTAAAACGGTTGGATGGCTTGTTGAAGATCAAAACCTTTCCCAGCCCCAATCGTTACGAGCGCAGTGTGCCTTGGCCACCGGTATAAATTTCTATTCACTACATTCATGCTGCGAATACTTTGGCTGGACTGGGAGGAAGGCTATGTGACCCAGCGCATGCAACAGGCCGCCAGTCAATTAGGCATATATTTCGCTGCGCGTGAGATCAACGATTTGCAATTTCGCACGGGCTGCTCACCTGGTATTTTTGACGGCAATAGTGAGATCGACCTGCGACAGCAATATGACGTGCTTATTGCGCGCACGTTTTTCCCGCGTATCTCTGAGGCATTGACGGTGGCGCGTCTCTTTCGCGAGGCGGGCAAAATCGTGATCGACGAAAGCTTGACGGATCAAGGCTACGTGGTCAGCAAAATGCACGACTATTTGCTGTTGGCCGAGCACGGCATTTCGGTACCGCCTTCTTGGCAACTATGCGATTGGGATGATGTGTCTCGACAGGCCGAAGTGTTGGGCTACCCGTGTGTGCTGAAAGCGGTACATGGCTCGTATGGCAACCATGTGTTTCTAGTGCACAATGTCGATGAATTGCGCCGCAAGTGGCAACGTTACCCGATTGGCGATTTGATCTTGCAGGCGTATTTGCCCGCTACCGAGGATTTTCGCATCCTGGTGTTGGGGTATCAAGCGTTGCCAGTATTGGTTGGCCGCAAGCCGAAGCAGGGCGATTTCCGCACTAATTTTGAGCTGGGCGGGGCATCTGCGCGCTTCGAAGGCGCACAGTTTGCCCACTGGCTGCATTTGGCCGAACAGGCTGCGCGTGTTCTACGGCGCGAGTTCGCTGGGGTAGATTTGTTGGTGAGTGCTGGGCAACCAGTGATTTTGGAAGTCAATCGCCGCCCGGCGTTCCAGAATTTCGAACAGATCACCGGCTGTGATGTGGCCGGCGCATTTTTACAGTACGCACAATGCAAGTGGGAAGAACGTTAGTGTGATGGCGTATAGGAAACTGCCAAGTCTTTCCTATAAATTGTGTCGCTGCATCGTAGGTAAATCGTTTGCCAGTCGTTCACCAACCATGATGAGCGCTTGCTAGAATGAAACATTACGGTTCAAACTCCTATGCTAGGTGATTCATCTCCCTCATTCCGACCTAAAAAGCCAAAGCGCACCAATTGGCTGATCGTGGTGGTGTTGATTGTGGCTACCGTGATTCTATCCGGCACGCTTGGCACCGCTGTAAGCGCGATTAACAACCTAACCCGGGTATTTAATGCAGCCAGTGGGAACGGGATCAATGTTGTACTGGCCAATCCAGGTCAACAAGCCAATGCATTTCAGGACGTAGACCGCATAAATATTCTGGTAATGGGCATCGATCAGCGTCCGGGTGAAAACCCAGATCAAGCCCGTACCGACACCATGATATTGATCAGCATTGACCCACAAAACAAAACTGCGGGGATGCTGAGTATTCCACGCGATTTGTATGTGCCGCTGCCAGACCGAAACGCACAAGACCGGATCAACACTGCGCATGCATTGGGTGGACCGGAATATGCTATGCGCACCGTCGAGTTTAATTTTGGCGTGCCGGTGCACCACTATGCCCGCTTGAACTTTGACGCGGTGGTGCAAATAATTACGTATCTGGGTGGGGTCGACGTGTTTGTGGATCAGGATATTAACGACACACAATATCCAGATCAAAACTTTGGCTACGATCCGTTTTATCTGCCAGCTGGATATCATCACTTGGATGGTGCAACGGCGCTGAAATACATGCGCACACGGCACGGAGCCAGCGATTTTTATCGCTTACGACGGCAGCAGCAGGTGATTATGGCGCTACGCGATCGCATTTTGTCTTCGGATGCATTGGTCAAAGTCGTACCAAATACGCCGATCATTTTGCAATCACTGCGCGGTGCCATCGACACCAGTTTGAACCCGGCCCAGATTATTGCGTTGGCTGGGTTGGTCAAAGATATTCCTACCGATCAGATTGCGCGGGTGGCCATTGATGAGACCGCTACAAAATACTGGACTACTCCGCAGGGAGCCAGTGTATTGGTGCCCGACCGCGACATTGTGCGCACGCTGCGCGATAAGCTGTATACGCCTAAACCCAAAACCAGCGCTGCCCAACCAGTGCCTACCCCAGACGATGCTCCACAAAGCGGGCAAATCGTGCTGCAAAATGGTACGCTCACAGTCGGATTGGCCAGCGGCGCGCGTACCTTTCTAACCAATCAGGGCTACAGTGTGAATAGTGCCACGGATGCGCCGCAACGCACGCCGACCACTATTGTGATTGACTATCGCCGACGGCCGGACTATATCCGGCGATTGGTCACAACGCTGGGCATGCCCGATATAGCAGTGATTGAGGCATATGACCCGAACAGCACGCTGGATGCACTGATTATTCTGGGCGATGACTATGTGGCGAAGTAGCGAGACCAGTTAGTGGCACACCTGTCATCCACAGTGCTTTTGGCATACGATGCTTCTGACAAATACACCCTGTCCGAAAGACCACTATGTGTAAGGTCATTCAGCGGAATAAACTGACCTCGTCCCCGAAGGGACTTTGCGCATCAGAATGCGCTCCGCTCACGCAGAGCCGTGCTTGGCCATTAATTATTTCGGCGGAATGACCTAACACGTCAGCAACAGCTAAAATCGATGGGTGAATAGAAATCTGCCACACCGTCGGTTTAACCCGCTTACCCAAGAATGGGTGCTTGTTTCGCCCCAGCGTGCCACACGCCCATGGCTGGGCTCTATTGAAAAACTCAATATTGAACAGCGCCCCGCGCATGACCCTAAGTGCTATCTGTGCGCTGGTAACATCCGCGCCAATGGGGTCAGCAACCCCAATTACACCAGCGTATATGTGTTCGACAATGATTTTCCGGCCTTGATGACGGAGATTAGAGATTTGAGATTAGAGATTAACCAACACGACAATCTCCAATCTCCAATCGCAAATCTCTTGATCGCCGAGCAAGAAACTGGGGTGTGTCGGGTGATCTGTTTTAGCCCACGCCACGACCTCACCTTGGCAGAACTGCCGCGCGAGCAGATTCGCACTGTGGTGGATACCTGGGCAGCACAATGCGAAGAGCTTGGCGCGCGTGAAGATATTGCCTATATTCAGCTCTTTGAGAACAAGGGCGAGATCATGGGCTGCAGCAACCCCCATCCCCATGGTCAACTATGGGCGACCCGCCATGTGCCCACCGAAATTGTGAAGGAAATGATCGGGCAATTGGCGTATCTAGAGACGACGGACAACGGACGACGAACAGCCGGAATTCAGCCGTCGTCCGTCGTCGGTCGTCGGTCGTCTCACCAACCCCTTCTCCTCGATTACCTTGATCTCGAACACAAAGAGGGCGAGCGCATCATTTTTGAGAATGAACACTTTGTGTGCCTGGTGCCATACTGGGCAGTCTGGCCATATGAAACTATGCTGCTGCCCAAACGGCATGTGACCCAAATTGTGAATTTGAACAACGCTGAGCGGGACGGGTTGGCCGACGCGATGAAGCGGATCACTGTGCGTTACGATCATTTGTTTGATGTTTCATTTCCTTACACGATGGGCGTGCATCAGGCTCCGTATGACGGCAAGGCACATGAGGAATGGCAGATGCATGTGCATTTTTATCCACCTTTGTTACGCAGCGCCGCAGTCAAAAAATTTATGGTGGGTTACGAGATGCTGGCCCAACCGCAGCGAGATCTAACGCCAGAACAAGCAGCAAATCGCATTCGAGAATTGGCGGAAGTTTTCTAACGTGTAAAAACTCCAGACAAAGCATGTAAAGATGATCTTGCAACGGGTGTGGCATTGGTTTAATCAAGTATGTGTGCGCAGGTTATTCACAGGCTTGCTTTGCAGCATGCTGGCAGCTTGTGCTTCACAAGGCGCAGTGCCGAATACGGCTGCGGCGGCGGCTCGGTTAATGGTTTGTGATCGCGGCAAGATTGTCGCAGTCAGTGTGGCTGCCGATGGGAGCAGCCAGTGGCAAAAACGCCTTACCTTGAGCAAAGATCAAACGTGCCCACAGTGGTCACCGGATGGATCAGGAGCGGTGATTGCATCGACCCAGGAAATTATCAGCCCCCAAAATACCGGGCGCTCCATATTTCACACTCAATTGCAATGGTATGACGCAAGCAGTGCGTATGTGGCCCCGCTCCATCGGCTGCGAGACGAAGATGGTTTAGTTGTGCCGATCTGGCGGGATGAATTCGCGCCTCAAATCGTTACTATTTCGACTCGCAATAATGGGGTTGGCTGCTTGCCCTATGTGTATAGCCAGATGGAGAAAATACAGTGTCGCAATACGTTTGGGGCCTTGTATCGATTGGAAGCAGAGGGTGAAGCCACGTTACTGGTCGATCACGTCGATAAGCGTCCATTTTGTTGGGTAGATCCTTCGCCAGATGGATTCTGGCTGTCGGTGGTGCAGGGCACTTGTGCTGGAGCCAGCCACGACAACCAGATTACCCTCTTTGACCTGAATTCTGATGAGATGCACACCGTGCCGATCAGCTCGGCATTACATTCGGTGATATCGGTGCTGTGGCATCCCACCCAACGGCGCGTGCTTATTAGGGCACGTTATTTGGGCACACGCGGGTCCTGGAGTGATCTATTGGTTTATTCGCTGGACACCGGTCGCCTAAGGCAGCGCGCAACAATAACTTGACCATTACGATCGCCTTGGCCTGATTACATAGTTCCACTCTCCATGGAACTTGTCTGGAATTAGCCGAATTTTCTATCTGTCATTGCTACAGTTACCCACATGGCGCTGCTTTA
>JANMVQ010000172.1:0-5436 GCA_031392845.1 Chloroflexota bacterium | reverse complement strand
GAAAATGATCGATGCGATAGATATCCTGTTCATCGAAGCGGCGGTCGAGATCGGCGTTGAGCGCGTGCGCCGATGCGAGGTCGTGCCCGAAGGGTTTTTCGATGACGATGCGTGCCCAGCCTCCGGCGGCGGGCTGGTAAGCGAAACCGGCGAGTTTTGCATCACTTAAGTGTTTCAAGATCGGCGCAAATACCGTGGGTGGCGTGGCGAGATAGAAAAGCCTTCGCGCGCCCGCTCCCGTTTCGCGATCAAACTGCTCAAACCTGCGCGCCAGTTGCGCATAGCCCTGCAAGTCGTCGCCCTCATATTCAGCCGGGATGTAGAAGATGCGAGCTGCGAACTCCGTCCACGCCGCCTCATCGCCCGTTCCCGCCTCGCGCATCACCGCCCTTCGCATCCGCGTGCGGAACTCATCGTCCGTCATCTCGCTGCGTGCGTAACCAATCAAGCGGAACTCTGGCGAGAGCAGACCGCGCCGCGCGAGGCGAAAGATGGCGGGCATGACCATCCGTTGTGCCAGATCGCCTGATGCGCCAAACAGCACCAGTGTGCAAGATTCCATCGCATAGTCTGCTTTTGCTGTGGCGACGTGCGTTTGATCGTCGATCATTGCGTTGTTTGTCACCGCTCATCTCCTTTTGACATCTGACGAGAGCCTGCCGCGTCAGGCCTCTCGCGGCGGAGGCGGTTGAGAAAGATGATGCTGACCACCGCGATCACGATTTGAATCGCCGGCAAAACGCTGTCGAGGTCGATGCCTTCATCGAATCCCGACTCTGGAATGAACCAGGGATGGGAAGCGCCGTTGGCAAGATGAAGGTTGATCGCCAGATATGTTGCGCCAATCGCGGCGACAGCGGTAAAGAAGAGCACGGCCTTCCGCACACCGTCGGAAACGCGATCCCAGGCGCACAGCCAAATGAAGGCACCGAGGAGCAGGGCGACTCCGGCAAGCACCTCGCTGATCATGATCAGGTAGCCGAAGACCTCCGCGTTGGGGATAAAGACACTGATGATGAGGCTCCTATACCACTCAGGCGCGCCCACCGACTTCGTAATCAACTCATCCGCCAGGCCGGATGGGAATCCGCCTCGCACAACCTTAGCGATGCCGGAAACGAGCCACTCGTAGCCGATGATCATCTCCACCAATAACAATCCAACCATGGACAGGCTGGGCTGCCCGCACAACGCGTCCGAACTCGCTTTCGTCATCGGTATGCTTGCTGTGTCACTTGCTACTCCAGCCTTATTGGGGTTGTTCGCGGATGACACGTTTGGATGTCGTTTCGTATTAATAGTCATCGTATGTGCTGATCAAAGTCGCCGTACCGCGACGGATCAATTTCCTGTTAAGGGTTGCGCGTTTTCGACCGGCATCCCATCCAGCCAATTGACGATGGTTCGCAGGGCCAGGCCATAGTTGCCCACTTGGCAGTGGTTCTGCGCGCTCTCGCTGCGGGTAAACAACCGCGCCGTGATCGAGCGCGCGTTCTTTAGCATTCTCATCTGGTCGTGCCATTGTTCCAACGGGACGTAGTGGTCTTCGCTCCCAGCCAATAGCAGAACATCCTGCCTGATCAACGCGGAGACATCTTCCGTCTCGAATTGCCTGATTGCTTGAAGGAATCCAAACGCCGAGGTTGTGCCGGTCACATGCATTCCTTCTGCGATACCCCACTGCACCACCGGACTTCTCTGTGCAACCCGTTCGACCATCCAGTTCACTACTCTGGCGGCTCGGAGTCTTAGCAGGGCTTTCAGCAAGCCGCGCAGCAGCGCATGGGTCTGGCGCAGGGTGACATCAAGAAAGTTCGTAAGCACATCGTAGGCAACCACACGTTCAATTCGTGGTTCCAAGGCCGCGGCCCGCAACACAAGACAGCCGCCGAGCGACAGACCTATCAGCGTCACCCGCTCAACCGCGAAATGGTCGAGGATCGCGCTCACCGGCTTGTGCCACTCTGCGGTCATGGGCAGACCTACCTCGTTCAGCGCGCCACCCTGGCCGGGACCTTCGAAAGCGATGACGTCATAGCCAGCGTCGCGGAGGTAGATGAAAGCCGAAGTCAGCTCCTCGATATTGCTGTCGAATCCGCCGAAGAAGACGACCGTGCCTTTGGCGCGAGACGGCTTGAGGCGATATGCAGGCAGGAACCCTTTGAGGCGACCATCGGCATAGGGCACGACGTAGCGCTCGCCTAGCTCAAGTCCGTATACCAACTGCACCGCTTCCAGAAACTTTTCGCGCGCGCACTTTCGATCGGGATCGTCGGCCCGCATGAAGAATTCTGCCGAGCGCCAGTAGAACCCCGCTCTAAGGACACGGCCTTGTTGCGAAGCGCGCTCGGCAAGTGATACAAACTCCCGCGTCCAATCGGCATAGGTCGCGATTCGCGGAGCGGCTATCCGCATCTCCTCCAGCATCTCAGGCTCGCCCACCCAACCGAACCAGCGGTTCATCTGGAAGTTCATGCTCACATCCGGATGGAGGTTGTGATAGCCGATTGCAAATGGGCTAAGCGTCATGCAACTCCTGCCGGGCTTGGTTTCGCGCTTGAGGCAAATTGCCTTACGGCATCCTTGACCATGCGTTGCGTGCACCAATGCGCGTAGTAGCCGCCGAAAACGCAGCCGAGCCAACGCTCCGGCCACCGAGAGGGCAAGGCGTAGTCAATGAAGACTCGCAGCAGGGAGCCATTTCCTTGTGATGTCACTTTAAAACCCATTCGGTACGGCCCGATGACTAAAAGCTTGGGGGAACCCACGGTTTCCCAAACTTTGCGGGTTGGCGGTTCTCGCTCAGTCACCACCTCGTCCAGCGACAGCTCGATGCCCAGGACGCGGCCACCCACCCGAATGTGTGATCCCACTTGCTGGCCGCGATGCTCATCGAGGACGGTCTTCATGCTGCCTCCGCCCATTTGCCACGAAGACTGGCTCATGTGCGACGCGAGGCGCTCGTGATCGTCAATGAGCGCGAACACACGCTCGGGAGAAGCCGACACCAGAGCACTGCTCTCATCGTGATGAGGCAATAGATTGATACTTTGATATGCCATGTTCTGCTCCTGTCAGACTAGCCTAGTACAGCTTCCTGAAGATAAACGACAAATTGGCTACGTCGATTTGCCCGCAAAGTGACGAGGCGGAACCTATCGGCCAATTTCAGGAGGCTGTACTAGGTATTAAAGGGACAATACGGTCATCCATCCGAGCGCGGGTAGGTACTACAGTAGTTGAGTTTCAGCGCAATGCTGATTAGGGTAAGGCACACAGGGTCGTAGGTCTGTAGTCGGTTGGATAGAGGTGAGTAAGCAATATTGCCTACTTGTCGCTGACGGCCTGCGCTAATGGCATGACATATATAGCACGCACCCCCTAGACTTGTCCATTCGAAAAAGAATCATGAAAGGGTCATTTGATGACGAGCATGGCATTGCGTGGATCGCCAACCTGCTTAATCGAATCGTTGTGCAAGAGACGAATTTCTCGGTTGGTTGCTTTCGCCATCTGTTTCAGACGCAAATGGAGAGCGTTGCAGAAATCAGCCCCAAATACAGCTATGTCAGCGCTAAGTCGGCGATGAATCGTCCTCATCTGCCTGGAGCGCGGGAATGTAAGGGATGAGCCCCTTCTCAAAGGCGACCTGCTGAATGTTCAGCGGCATCGAGCGAGCATCGACGATAAAGCCATCGACCATGATGTACCAGGCCATCGGATTTTGCTCCATGCGACTGGGTAAGGTCCACTTGGAATCCATGACGCTAATTTTGAGCATCTGCTTGATCTGAGTGGCTTTGGCCCCAACGCTGCTCTTGGCGGTGTGAAAGCCAGTGCATAACTCTTCCATGGTGGTGTGCGGGGTTTGGGTACGGTCATATGCAAAGTTGACCGCACCAACAGTATGCACAATCGCCGCCGCCCAAATATCAAGTCGCCCGCGCATGAGCGGTGATGGCCGCTTGCGACACAGCGCCGCGGTCATCTGGTGGCACACTTGCGCATATTCATCATTGAGCAGCGCCGTGCACGCTTGGTCAATCAGGGCGACAATCTGATCAAACAGCGGCTTCATGTCCTTCGGGACTGAAATTGCTTTCGATACATCTGGGTTCATGAACAGGAGGTCTCCTGATGACGATTGTAGCCAAACTGCCGGTCTTTGTAATGCAGCTATTGGAGAGGTATCTGCTGCCGATCCGGCAGTGGTTAAGCGATCAGATCTATGCTGACTTGGTGGCACGCGATCCCACCCATCTGTTGGTGCGCCTGAATACCCGTCTGAATCTGACGGCTTTGGAGCAAGCCTGCAGCGGGTTCCATCACATCGAAGGACGGGGTGCACCGCCGACACACCCAGTGTACTATCTGGTGCGTGCCCTCATCGTGCGGTATGCCTGCAATTGGTCTTTGCGTGAGTTGGAATGGCACATTCGATTTAATCTGATCGTGAAGTGGTTCGTCGGTTATCCGATCTATGCCGACGGCCCCGACCACACCACCTTGGAACGATTTGAAGATTGGGTCCACAAGAACGCGCATCGGTGCTTCTTCGACCAAGTCTTGAACCAGATTGATCAGGCCTGTCCTCAAGAACGACAGCAACTCCAAATCGCCGACACATATGCCTTGCGCGCCAATGCGGCCCGGGCCACTCTGATTGAGCTCATCCGCGAGATTTGCCACAAGCTGCTCGACACTTTAGCCGCTGCCGATGAAGCCCGTGCCGCCCACGTCAAAACCACTATCGATACCGTGGCCTTGTTCGGCCCAGAGCATGAGGTCAACGAAGGTCATCTGAAAGCACCCGAACGCGCCGTGCGTTTGGAGCAAGTGGTGCTGGCCGCCCAATCATGTGCGGCCCAAGTCGCCGCCGCCATGACTCAACCCATACCCCTGGATCAAGACACGCGTCTGGCCATTGACATCTGGTTGGGCCATCTGGGCAAAGTCTTGTCGGACAACGTCGTGATCACCGTTACATCCGCTCCACCCGCTGATCCTATCCAATCGTCAACCCAAGTGCCAGCCGTTGTGACAGCACCCACATCTGCTGATATTGTCGCGCCGATGATTGACCTTCATAATTCGGATGTGATCAACCCGATCAACACAGTCTGCGTCACCGAGCTCAGCAAAGACAACAAGGGCAGCTTTCGTCTCGGCTCCACTACCGACACCGATGCCACCTACCGCGTCCATTCCAACAATGGCTCAAAAACAGACTTTGGTTACAACGTTGGCCTGCTGGTCTCCCAACACTTCATCCGTGAGATTCAAGTCGCCACCGGGGCTCAGCCCGATCCGGTCGGTTTGCCCGATCTCATGCGCGAGCAATTTAACCATCACGATCTCATCCCGCCTAAGGTCATTTACGATGCCGCTGCTGGCGAAGGCCCCTACGGCTCGCCATTTCTTTAATGAAGCCACTCA
>JANMVQ010000153.1:0-9858 GCA_031392845.1 Chloroflexota bacterium | reverse complement strand
TTCGCGAGAATTTGCCACCCGTGTTTGCTGACCCAGATCGTTTGACCCAGGTGCTGAGCAATCTCGTGACGAATGCCCTGCGCTATTCGCCCGAAGGCGGCGAGATAATCTTCCGTGCTTGGCAAGAGCCGCAGCAAGAACGGCAATCCTTGTGGATTGCGGTGCAAGACAATGGCGCGGGTATTGCGCCAGAGGCCTTGCCGCATATTTTCGATCGCTTCTATCGAGCCGATTCTGCTCGTAGCAATGGCAGCGAATCTGGGTTGGGGCTGGCCATCGCCAAATCGATTATCGAAGCACACGGCGGCAGCATCCGTGCCAGCAGTCAACCAAGTAAAGGTACTCAAATACAAATATGCCTGCCGCTGAATAAACCCAGCTAAAACCTCCACTCAAATAGCGCAACATTGAAAGCACTAAGTCAACATGCCGCATAACCCTCCCGGTCTATAGAGATCGGGAGGGTTGAATGAGTCAACTCTATATGAGAAATCGATTAGTGTTTTTAGAGAATCAACTCAAGCCACTGTGGTTGTGTCGAAGCCACATAACCAAATTGATATTGGCCATTCGCCACAATGGCCTTGTAGTTGTCGATCCATGCAACAAAGCCGAGTGGGCCAGGCGGTGGTGCTGGGGCGCGTAAACATTCATGGCCATCCACACAAAAGCGCGCTTCATGTGTTTCCCATAGAAGCTCGTAAGTGTGCCACTGCGTAAGGTCATGGGTGAGGGCGCGTTCACTGGCTCGCACCATACTTTGGGCGACTGCCATCAACATTCGCGAAATGGGCCGCACGTGCAGTAGCCTATCCAGCTCGCGGAATAGTGTTTGTCCCGCACGTCCACCGCCAGTGGGCAGTGGCGGTGAGTTTAGCGCCGCCGCGCTGAAGCCGTGTCCGGCAAAGCGCGGCTTCACCCGCATGTTCGATTCCTGTGACGCATGAAAGAACCAGATATTGCAGGGCGAAGCCAGCAGTTGGCCTTCTTGACCAAACGGGTGGTTCCAGAAGCCAAATCCCGCCGTGCCTTTGAGTTGGCCGAGCGGATGTGAAAACCGGGCCTGTAGCGTTAATCGCCGTGGCGGGGTATTGGCAAAGCGCATTGGCAGCGTCTTGTCATAGTCATCAAGTTGCGCATCGACATAAGCCGATTCGGTCGCCGGTGGGATGCTCAGGCGATAGACGCTGCCGATCTGCTCGACACGTCCACCGTTGACCACATGCGTTCGTAGAGACGCGAAATTTAGCGTCTCTCTGTTATTTCGCGTCTCTACCATTTCACCGCTGCCCGCGCTCGCTTGATCTGTTCGCGGATAGCGCGGGCACTGGTGCCACCCACTACATCCCGTGAGTTGACCGATTGGGCATACGACACCGCCGATTGCTCATAACCAAAGATATGCGCAATGTCTGTCCCAAAGTGCGGCGAGATACTCTTCCAATCGTTCAGGTCAAGATTGTCAATGCCAGTGCCGCGCTGTTCGGCCAGCGATACTGCTCTCCCACTCAGGTGATGGGCGTCGCGGAAAGGCACACCTTTGCGCACCAGATATTCCGCCACATCGGTCGCCAGCATTGCTGGGCTGAGCGCCGCTTGCATTTTGTCGGCATGCACCTTGAGTGTGCGAATCGCACCGGATACGACAGGCAACGTGATATTGAGCGTATCGAACGAGTCGAAGACCTGCTCTTTGTCCTCTTGCAAATCTTTGTTGTAGGTCATTGGTAGACCTTTGAGGAGGGTCAGCATAGCCATTAGGTTGCCTACCAAACGACCAGATTTTCCGCGCGCCAACTCAACTGCGTCGGGGTTTTTCTTCTGCGGCATCAGGCTCGACCCAGTTGAATAGGCGTCATCAAAAGTAACAAAACCAAATTCAGCTGTCGAGTAAATAATCAAATCTTCGGATAGCCGACTAATATGCACGCCAATCAACGCGCAGCAGAACAAAAACTCGGCCACATAGTCGCGGTCACTGACCCCATCGAGCGAGTTCTGGGAGATGGCGGACGTTTGACGTTTGACGTTTGGTCGGTGAAGCCTAAATCGACAGCCAGCGCTTCACGATCTATGGGGAACGGGTTGCCAGCCAATGCACCGGAACCCAGCGGCAGCACGGCGGTGCGCTTGGCGCAGTCACTCAGTCTTTCGACATCGCGCACAAATTGCCAGACATACGCCAAACACCAATGGGCAAACGTGATAGGCTGAGCGCGCTGCAAATGGGTGTACCCTGGCATATATGTCGTCACGTGAGCCTGGGCTTGCTCGATCAAAGCCGTTTGCAACGCCAGCAACTGTGCTTTGAGCGTATTGATGGCCGCCAGCGTAAAGATACGAAAATCCGTCGCCACCTGGTCGTTGCGGCTGCGGCCAGTGTGTAGCTTGCCACCCACATCTCCCACAATTTCTTTGAGGCGGCGCTCAACAGCAGTGTGAATATCTTCATCGCCCGGTTTCACCTCAAACTTGCCTGCGCTAAATTCAACCTGCACTGCTCGCAACCCTTTGACAAGTAATGCTGCTTCCTTTTTGCTAATGATGCCGCTCTTAGCCAAGGCCTTGGCGTACGCGATGCTGCCTTGGATATCCGCTTCCCATAGCCGGATGTCGAAGCCGATGGAGTCATTAAATTGTTTCATCAAAGCGTCCAGCTCACCGGTGAAGCGGCCGCCCCATAGTTTTGTGGTCATGGTTTATTTTTTATGCCGAAATCACAGACAATCCAAAAGCATTGGAAGGCCACTTATACAGGCGTTGCCAAGCTGCTTCGTGTCCGCCGCAGCAGACCCAACATTCGTGGCATCACATCGGCATATAACCGATATAGCACCGGCAACGGTGCAAAATCCCACGCGCCCAGCCCCTCGGCAAACTGCGCTCCAAATCCCTGCTTAAAGCGCCACACTCCAGCCATCGAATCTGTCTCACTGTCCCGCTGTTCGGGTGCCCCCCACCAGTCATACACGGTGCAATCCTGTGCACGTGCCCAGCGCAGGGCTGCCCACTGCAAAGCATAGCTCGGCATATGCTCGCGCCCTTCGCTGCGCGACATGCCATAGAAGTAATACGCCCGCGTGCCCAACTTAAATAGTACGACGCCCGCCAGCACGTTGCCATCCAACTCCGCGATCAAGCGCACCGCATTCAGACTGCGCCAAGCGTCGGCGTAATATGTCTGCTCGCGGATGATAAAGCCATCTCGCTGGCCGGTCTCAGCATACATAGCGTACAGCAAACTGTCATCGGCTGCGCTGCCCTCGCGTACCGTTACCCCGCGCTTATCCGCCAACCGGACGTTGTAGCGCCACTTCTGCTTCATGCCCGCCAGCAAAAGCTCATCCGACAGATTGACTGGGCTAAGGCAGGTGTTGCGAAATTGCACCTGCGCCGCCGAATAGCGCCAGCCCAATTGCGTCAAGCGTTGGCGCAACTCGCTTAGAGCAACTACACCGGACAAATGCGCATCCCCATCTATTTTGAGCCACAGGACGCGCTGTTGCTGGGCTAGCCCCTGGATATGCTCAAGGGTCTGCCAATAGGCGACCGGGCTGCACGCTGTCGGCCCCTTCGGCGCATACAGCACCGCGAACGGCCCACTCTGGCGCTTGAGAAGTTGTACCGCCGCGTGCGGTACATCGCCATCGGCCAACAGCCAGCGCTGCGCCGACCAACCCCAACGCGCCTTGAACTCGCCCCATGCCCACGATTGCAACACATGCGCCATTGGCAATGTCGTTAGCGCTGCATCCCACGCCTGCGCGTTCTCAATTTGCCGCCATTGCATGGGCTAGTTTGTAATCTCCGGCACAAACTGCCCTTGCCGCATGATCGTCAGCCTACGTCCATCGGCGGTGATGCCGGTCACATCCATCGTGGCCGTGCCAATCATGAAATCGTCATGGGCATCGGAGTGATTCAACCCAGCTGCCACCTGTGCATCCGCGCTGAGCTTTTCACCATCAACCATGCAAGTAGGATATGCCTTGCCAAAGGCGATGTGACACGCCGCGTTCTCATCAAACAACACGTCATAAAACACCAGCCCGCTCTGGTTGATGGGTGAGCGCGTGTCCACCAACGCCACTTCTCCTAACTGACGAGTGCCTTCGATCTTAAAAAACTCGTCCAGCGCATCCTGGCCCACGCGCGCCCTGTAGTCCACCACCATGCCATCTTCAAACCGGAAGTACGCATCGCGCACTTCACGCAATAGCGGAAAGATAGGCTTGGAAGTGCGCACCCAGCCCTGCACTCTCTGCCGGTGCGGTGCGGTGAAAATCTCTTCCGAAGGCATATTTGCAATAAACTGTTGTCCATCCTGGGTCCGGCCCGAAGCGGCCATCCAGATTGGCGCATCGGTCAACCCAACTGTTAGATCGGTGCTGGGTTTGCCATTGGGTCCGATTGTCGCGTCAAAGAAATGTACCGCCCGAACCTGTTCACGTGCCATATGCGCAGCGATGTGCTTGAGTTTAATATCATGCTGCTTCCAAGCATCCACCGGGTCCGGCAAATCGGCGCGCACCATGCGTAAGATGGTCTTCCATAGATTGTCAAAAGCTTGCTGAGGCGTGTCGTCCGGATAGACTTTCTGTGCCCACGGCATCGTTGGCACCGCCGCTACACACCATGGGAAGGCATCTGCCATCTGTGCTGCTACATAGTGCTTGAGCGCCTGTGATCGAGCAGCCGATGCGCGTCGCATCAACGCCGAATCCACATCATCTAATAAATTGGGAAACTCTTCGCCTACCAAGGCCAGGCGTGCCCATTTGTCGCGCATAATCTCTTCCGCCCGCGCCACGATGTATTGCGGAATATGATCCAAATTTTCCGGACGCCCGTGCAGAAAGCGCATCTTATCAGTAGGCACATCGATATAGTCCGTCATCACAAATCGCGCGCCAGCCTTATATGCCGCTGCAACCACATAACGCACAAATTCGCGATGCACGATCTCGCTTGTGATCAATAGTGATTGCCCCGGTTGCAAATTGACGCCTATTTGGATAAGCAACTCGGCATATAACTCTTTTTGTTTTTCAACAGCCATGGTCAATACTTTACTGCAAAACAAAAGAGCGGATTCAGTTGAATCCGCTCTTTTTGCTAAACGCTAAATGACTTAGCGAATATCAAATAACTAAAATTACTTGATGATGACTTTGGCGCCAGCGGCCTCGAGCTTCTTCTTGGTCTCTTCGGCGGTACCCTTGCTCACGCCCTGCTGAATGACGCTCTTGGGTGCTTCGACCAGGTCCTTGGCTTCCTTCAAGCCCAGGTTGGTGATGGCGCGGATCTCTTTGATCACGTCAATCTTCTTCGGCCCAATGTCATCGAAGACCACATCGAACTCGGTCTTCTCTTCCACTGGTGCAGCAGCTGCGCCACCCGCAGCCGGGCCAGCCATCATGACCGAAGCTGCGGCGGCTGTCACGCCCCACTTCTCTTCGAGCATCTTCTTTAGGTCCGCTGCCTCGAGCAACGTCAGGCTGCTCAGTTGATCTACGATTGCATTCAAATCTGCCATTTTTAATTCTCCAAAATTTACTTGAAATTTTTATATTGACTAATTGAGTGTTTGGGTGATTGTTCCATTGGCCAAATGAAGCAATAACTTAATGGCCCTATTCACTACGCTGCTGCCGGTGTCTCTTTGTCCACCTTGGCCTGTAACGCATACGGAACTGCGCCGATAGCCGCATTGAGCGCGCCAACGATGCCACTGGCTGGCGATGAGAGTAAGCCGATAATCTGCGAACGCAGTGTGTCCAGCGAGGGCAGCGATGCCAGATCTTTGACCTGACTGGCACTAATGGCCTTGCCGCTCAGCACACCGCCCACGATCAAGAGCTTCTCAAACTCCTTCGCCAGATCACTGACTGCCTTGGCGACGGTCGGTGCATCCGCGAAGCAGAAGCTCATCGCGGTCGAGCCTTTTAACCATTCATCGGGTACGACATAACCATGCTCTTTAAGCTTGCGCGAGATCAGCGTATTCTTGGTGATGTGAAATTCTGCCTTGGCATCGCGCATTTGCTTGCGCACTTTGTCGAGCTGCGGCATGGTCAACCCACCATACTTACTAATGATTAGCGCCTGACTTTTATTCAACAATTCGTCATATTCAGTGACGATTTGATCTTTCTTTGCTTTTGTAATTGCCAACTGTATTACCTCCTTCGCGTCATCGAGCCAGCTAAATTGTCTTCGGCCCTGCTTATAGATTTCCCATATAGAGTTGACTCATTCAACCCTCCCGGTCTATAGAGACCGGGAGGGTTTATGCGCCATGTTTACTTGGGGAATCTATTAGCCATAAATGCCGCGGATTCACTACAAACAAAAACGTCCCAACTTCATCCGAAGACGAAGTTGGGACGCAAAGTTAACAACACGTGTGAATCACACGAGAAGATATTCTTTACTACCTCAACCTCACCTCGACAGGTTTGCTATTGCAAATTACGCCTTTTCAGGCCCCTGTTGTCTCCGGCAAAGCTTTACACGGGTGCGGAATATACCACGAAATTACACCGCCGCAGTCGTTGCGCCCGAACCTGCATCCACTCGAATACCAGGTCCCATCGTAGAAGTCACGGTGACGCGCTTCATGAAGATGCCCTTCACTGCTGATGGGCGTGCTCGGTGCAGCGCATTCAGGAACGTCTGCAGGTTCTCTTCCAGCGCTTGTGCACCAAAACTCACTTTGCCTACCGGCACGTGAATATTGCCGAACTTATCCAAGCGGAACTCGATGCGTCCAGCACGGGTCTCTTTGATGACACGCGGAATATCCGCAGCCGGGCATACCGTGCCGGCCTTGGGGTTTGGCATCAAACCGCGTGGGCCAAGCACTTTACCCAAGCGACCGACCTTACCCATCTGATCTGGCGTGGCAATCGCCACATCAAACTCGGTCCAGCCGTCCTGAATCTTCTTCATCAGTTCATCGTCTACGACGAAGTCTGCGCCAGATTCACGGGCGATGCGCGCACCATCGCCATCGGCGAATACCAACACCCGCACTGTCTTGCCCAAACCATTGGGCAAGACCACCACACCGCGCACCTGTTGGTCGGCTTGGCGAGGATCAACACCCAAACGAATATGGCATTCAACTGTCCCATCAAATTTGGTGATGCTGGTTTCTTTTACCAACGCAATCGCCTCTTTGGGGTTATACAATTTCAGTCTTTCCACTTTAGCGGCAGCGGCTTTATATTTCTTGCCTACTTTTGGCATTTCTAAAAACTCCTTGTGGTTTTGACGGGCATTTGGCCCTCCCACAAATTCGGTTTGTAAAGTTAGTTAAGTTCTGAAGGTTCCGAATGTTGAGCCTTTCACCTTATGAACTTTCTACACCTTACGAACTTTATGAACTTTCAAAACTATTCGATCACATCAACGCCCATGCTGCGGGCGGTGCCCATGACTTGTAGCATTGCGCCTTCAAGGCTGATCGCGTTGAGGTCTTTCATCTTCAACTCAGCGATTTCCTTGATTTGCTTCTTGCTGACCTTGCCAACTTTATTCTTGTTTGGCACGCCAGAGCCTTTGTCTACACCCGCAGCTTTGCGAATTAGTTGCGCAGTGGGTGGGGTGCCCAATACAAAGGTAAAGCTGTTGTCGCTGAACACCGTAATAGTGGCTGGGATAATGTTGCCTGCCATCTGCGCCGTACGTGCGTTGTATTCTTTGCAGAACATCATCAGGTTAATGCCGTGCGGTGCCAACGATGGGCCGATGGGCGGGGCTGGCGTGGCCTTGGCTGCTTCGATATTAATTTTGACTGTCGATTTAACTTTCTTTGCCATTCTTAACTCCTTGTGGTCATTGCGGGCGTTTTAGCGTTAGTCGCCCTCCCACGTATCAATTTATCATTTCTGATTTCTCATCTTTCATTTAAATGAAAGATGAGAAATCAGAAATGATAAATTCTGCTACATTTTTTCAATCTGCAAAAAGTCCAGCTCTACGGGTGTATCGCGACCAAAGAAATTCACTAGCACCACTACTTTGGCGTGCTCAGTGTCGATTCGGTCCACCAAACCCATCAGATCAGCAAATGGGCCATCGGTGATGCGCACCTTCTGCCCCGTCTTAAAGCTGACCCTGAGCTTCGGCGCGTCTGCTTCCATGCGCTTCAAAATCTGGTTCACTTCTTGCGGGCTGAGGGGCTGTGGGCGATTACCCATGCCAATAAAACGGGTCACACCAGGCGTGTTGCGCACAACATGCCATGAGTCTTCGCTCATTCGCATGCGCACAATCACATAGCCAGGGAACACTCGACGCTCCACCGTTTTGCGCTTGCCATCGCGCACTTCAATCTCTTCTTCAGTCGGCACCACTACTTCGAGAATGCGTCCCGCCATACCCATTGTCTCGATGCGCTGCTCCAGGCTGTGCTTCACCTTGTTCTCATAGCCGGAATAGCAATGCAGAGCATACCAAAGTGCATCATCCACCGGTTCAGCAGGCTCCGTGCCTTCTGGAGCGGCTGGGAGTGGGTCCGGCGGCTCATAGCCACTGCCATCACCTAGATCAGGCAATTTCTCTTTGGCCTTGCGGGTAGCACGGGCTCGAGTAGCGGTGGCCGAAGCCTTCTTCTTAGCCTCTCGCGCTTTGCTCACCTTTTCTTTGATGAAATCGTCAGAGGTGATGTCATCAGTTGCATCGGCGTTGGTTACACCCACCGTATCGGTCTCCAAACCGGGGGCAATAGGGGTGTCCATCGCAGCGACTGGCAGCGCTTCGTCAGATGCAGGTTCAACTGCGTCTAAGGCCGACTCTGGCGCAGTCACTGATTCTGCTTCGATCACATTCTCACGGATGGGTTCAGAATTAGGTGGCGTTGACTCGTCCGCCACTGGCAAAGCTGAAATGGCTTCAGCAACCGAATCCGCTTCTGCATTCACAAGTGTCACCTCATCTTGCATTGGAGATTGATTTGTTGGTGACTCCTCAGACATCCCTGTTGGGGTTTCTTCTTCAAACATTGACCCTCGCCTCTCCCGAATATCAATCACCCAACTTACAGGAACTTGCGATCCCGGCTGGCAAATAACACAATTACAGCAACTGCCAGAACAATAGCCACCATGACAGCAATTGCAATGATGTTCAGGCTCACGATTCCCACAATTAAACGCTCAAATAGCGCGTCCATTAGACCCAACACTAGCGCCATAATGATCAGTGTCGCTAGTACCACGGTCGTCAGGTTGCGGGCTTCCTCACGTGTGGGCCACTTCACTTTTAGCAACTCGCCGCGCGTATCACGCAGATATTCGAGTGGGGCTTCCAGAGCGCTTTTGATGGCAGACGGCTTTTTTTCAGCAATTTCTTGATTGGCCATAGGTGTGTAATATCCCTAGCGGATTTGTGCTGTATTAGATATTGTCTCAATTCGTCAGCCAAATTTAAGATTAAGATCAGCCCCAAACGACAACAACAAACAAATTACAGCGAAATAAGGGGCGCACTACTCAGTGCGCCCCATATCTTCTGACTAAAACAGGAGAGGCAGGAATCGAACCCGCAGCCTATCGTTTTGGAGACGATTGCTCTGCCAATTGAGCTACTCTCCTAAGTAGGATCAAATTATAGCCCACATTTGAATTATGAAGGAAGAAGTATGAGTTATGAAGCGAAACATCGTGCTTCAACTTTCGTTTTTCATACTTCTTAATCATACTTCTCAATTCCTATTCAAACACCTTGGTGATGGAGCCAGCGCCGACCGTCAGACCACCCTCGCGGATGGCGAACTTCGAGCCAGTTTCCAACGCCACCGGCGCGATCAACTTCACTTTCATGGTCACGTTGTCGCCCGGCATCACCATCTCC
>JANMVQ010000174.1:0-8320 GCA_031392845.1 Chloroflexota bacterium | reverse complement strand
GGTAGTGTCCCTTTAACGCGGTAGAACCTTAAAAGGCCAAAAGATGGTCAGGCGGAACACGAAAGCTGAGCAATTCATCCATAGACCAAACGTGATCAGTCAAGCCAGCAGCCATAGCAGGTGTTTGCGGCAACCAGATTTTCGGCGAGCCATTACCATTGGTGGGGATGGGTTTGGGTAAGCGTTTGCGTAGGCCAGCGTGAGGAATGACAAAATGATAGTAAGCAAAGGCCAAATCCAATTGATGGACAAGAAACTGGCGTTCTTTAGAGAAAGCATTCACTCGGCGTGCCATTCTGCGCGAGTGTTGGGGGATGGTCAAGTTATCGCGCTCGACACCATAGGTCGAAATCATGCTGGAGGTCGGCGAGTCTTGCAGGACCTTTGCGATGCGTTCTGGCGAACCATAGATGATTTTGGTTGTGACTTCAACCACACGCGATCCTTCGCGGCGTTTGCATACGACCGCATACAGCAAGTCTTCGGGAGGGACTTTGTAACTACCACGCGGACGACCCGGTTTGCCAGTTCGTGCGGGTTGGATCGCTTGTCCATACACCTCCAAAAGCGCATTGGCATAGTGAGGCAAATCATCGCTCGTGAAAAATGGCATATGCTCGTCGAGCTTGTTTTTCAGGCTTTTCACGAACATTTTGCCATCGGTCAGCGTGCGCCGTCCCGCGATCCAGGCTGGCACCAGTTTGCTGACTGGTGCAAACGCCACCCACACCCAAGTGTCACCATACAACCCCAACATCTGTTCGATTGGCGTCAGTTGATCTTCTTTCTTACGCACAAACGTCCACAGTTCATCCAATTGACATTCGGTCAGATGCAGCCCGCGAAAGAAGTAGGCGGCGATCTTGGCACAATGTTTACCCAACTGCGCAACCCACTGGTCAACCGTGTCTTTGTCCATCTCCAAAATTCGTCCGGTTCCTCGAATGCTGTTGCCTTCCGCCAACAGCTTTGCACCAAATTCATATGTCTTTAAATCTGTTCGTATCCCCGCATAGGCTGTCCCATCGCGCGCCTCATATATCTTGCCACACTGATCGCACCGAAATCGCGGCTCACCTTTATCACTGCCCCATCGTCGTAGCTTCGATTCTTCGCCCACCTTGCCACATCTGTTGCAGCGCTTGTTTCGACAGTGGCATGTTCGCATATCCATTGGCTTGACTCCTTGATCCAGTTTTATCAAGAAATCTTGCCTCTGCTTTTAAGGTTTCCCCCTCTACCGCGTTAGAGGGACACTACCATTTTCTGTGTCATCGTGCTTATCGTGACTGGCTGCAAACAACCCAGTATTAAGCAAACTGCACAACCCGGCCCGACCCTTAAGCAAATGCTGGCAAAGGCAGAAGCCCATCGCGAAGAAAATAAACACGGAGAGTCCAGCGAGAGCGAGCAAGAACGCGAAGCGGGTGGAGAAAACGAAGCCGAGGAAGCCATGGCCCGCCTTGGACGCGAGGAGCAATATGAAACGATGCTGGCCTACCCAGCCAAAACAGTGCCGATTGAAGCGCGTATAAAAGGATATCGCCTCTTTCAATCGCAACTTGCGGCCCAAACAGCTCAGCGCGGGCCCGCTGCGGCCCAGGACACCTGGCAAGCGGTTGGGCCACAAAAGATCACCGGCGAATTGCTGCGCAGCGTGCCCATCGATTCAGCCGGACGGGTCACCGCCATTCTGGCCCATCCCACCAACCTTAATATTGTGTATGTCGGCGCAGCCCAAGGGGGGGTGTGGAAAACGACCGATGGCGGCAACACTTGGGCAGCACTCACCGATCAACAACCGTCGTTATCGATTGGCGCGCTGGCGTTTGACCCGAACAACCCGGAGATCATTTACGCCGGCACAGGTGAGCCACATGGCTCGGACAGCTTCGCCGGCCAAGGTGTATTGAAAAGCAGCAACGGCGGCGGCACCTGGACAACACTGGGAAGCACCGACTTTGCTGGCATGGCAATTAGCGATATTGTCGTCAGCCCTGACGATCCAAAAACAATCTACGTGGCAGTCGCCAATCGATTTTTGAGCACGTATGACCCCACCACCGACAAGAAGCCAGGTGTGTATAAATCCACCAATGGTGGCAGCAGTTGGCAGTTGGTCTTGTCGGCCTGCAAAAACAATGACACAGTGTGCGCACCGGCTTCCGCCCTGGTGATCGACCCCACCAACGCCAACACGCTGTACGCCGGGCTGGAAGAGGTGGGGTTGATGAAGACCAGCAATGCCGGGGATGTGTGGAATATATTGCTCGACAGCACCAAGCTCGGCGCTCTATTCAACAATGGCAACGACGGGCCATTTAAGCGGATTGAGATTGCGATTAGTCGATCCAACAATCAAGTCATGTATATCGGCTTCGAGTTCTTAAACAGCGATGGCAGCACTGTAGGCTACCTCGCGAAAACGACGGATGGTGGGGTCAGCGACCAAAATTGGTCGTTGGTCACGCCCTCTCAACAAACCGGGTATTGTGGCGATCAATGCGCCTATGACAATGCCATTGCGATACACCCTACCAACCCCAATAAGGTCTTTGCCGGTGGGCAAGCACAGTACAGTCAGGGCCTAGATGGGATAGATGGGACGCTCTTCCAAAGCAGCGACGGCGGGAGCACTTGGAGCTATAACGCCGGTACCAATGCGGCCACAACGATTCACCCAGATTTGCATGCGATTGCCATCGCCCCCAGCGATCCCAACACCATGTGGGTGGGGGTCGATGGTGGCATCTATAAAAGCACAGACGGCGGCCAAACCTGGCAAACCCGCAATACCAATTTGGGCACGCTGCAATTTCAATCTGTGGCATTGCATCCCACTGATTCAAAAGTATTTTTTGGTGGCATGCAGGATAACGCCAAGGCCAAAACCACCGATGGCGGCACGGTCTGGACGGGTTTGGATGCCGGCGATGGTGGGTTCACCGCGATTGACCCGTTTGAACCACGCTACTGGTATGGCACTCGCTTTAGCTCCTCGGGTCAGGTGATGCAATTTCAGCGCAACGACAGCGCTGGCTCGGCCAGCAGCGATGAATGGCCCATCCGTGCCACCGGCATCAACATCAACGACCGGGTGTTGTTTTATGCGCCGTTGCTGTTGGACTCTAATGTTGCCGGTCGAGTGTACTGGGGCACCAACAAACTGTATCGCTCTATCAATCGTGGCGATGCTTGGACAGTCATCAGCCCCGATCTGACCAAAGCTGCTCCCAACAACCGGCGTGCGGCCATCTCGGCCATTGCGGTGTTGGCGGGTAGCCCGGCCAACTCGAACGTGATTGCGGTGGGCACCGCCGATGGCAATGTCCAAATCAGCACGAATGGCGGCAACAGTTGGAATAACGTGACCAAAGCGCCGTTGCCCAATCGCTATGTGACTGATGTCGCTTTTGGCAGCGGTCAAACGATCTATGTATCGTATGCGGGTTACGCCACCAACACGCCTGCCCAAACCGGGCATGTCTTCCGCAGCCCGGATGGCGGCAACAGCTGGATCGATATCTCAAACGGCTTGCCCGATCTGCCGGTGTGGTCTTTGGTCGTGGATAGCACATCACCCAACACGCTTTACGTTGCTGACGACTTTGGGGTCTATCGCAGCGCCGACAGTGGGGCGACTTGGTCGCCGTATAGTGATGGCTTGCCACGTGTCGCTATCTTTGATCTGGCATTGAAGCAATATCCGGACGGTGTAAAGCAGTTGGTAGCGGCAACGCATGGGCGCAGCATGTGGCGGGTGGTGTTAGCAGGCAATGTTCCCATTGCACGCACGCTGTATATGCCTATCGCGCATCGTGACTTTAAGCCAGCGCCTATTCCAACGGTTACGCCTGGGCCTTCACCCACGCTACTGCCGACGGCCACCAACACCAGCGTTCCATCCCAAACATCCACGCCGACGCCTTCGCCGACCGGGCCTGCCCAAACAAATACGCCTACTGCAACCCAACCGTCAATAACCAACACACCCCGACCCTCGCGCACACCCACACCGATAAACACGCAATGCCCCAACATCAAGAACTGCGACTTTGAAAAAGGGCGCAACGGTGATTGGACGGAGTTCTCGTCTAACAACTACGCCATCATCAGCACAGAAACGACGGCACAAATAAACGCCCACTCTGGAACTTGGCTAGCGTGGTTGGGCGGCAGCAACAACGAAGTGGCGCTGTTGGCCCAAACCGTGACTATCCCAGCCTCGAAGCCCTATTTGCAGCTGTCGTACTTTATCGGTTCGCAAGAGACCGACTGTTCGGACGCCAACAATATCTACGATGTCGCTTACATCCGCATCAATGACACCGCGATCGGGGCAAGTGCGCTGTGCGTTGATACAAAGACCGGGGATTGGGTGACCGAAGCGCTGACCGCGACGCAGTTTGCCGGACAAACCGTGCAAGTCAACATCGTGGTGGAGACGGATGGCTCACTAAACAGCAACCTGTTTGTCGATGATGTGCTGTTTGTGGCAGCCCCCGCCCAGTTTGGGCGGATGAGCCAGAATCAAGTGCCCGATAAAAACAAGGTGAAGATTCCGATGGGGAAAGATAGATAGTGGGAAATCGACCGGAACGCTTCGAGCGTTCCGGTCGATATCAATTGTTTACAGCGACCGACTCACGATCTCCTGCGCCTCGCGCACGATCGCATCTAAGTGGGTCTGACTGGTGAAGCTCTCAGCGTAGAGTTTGTAGATATTCTCGGTGCCGGAGGGGCGAGCAGCGAACCAGCCTTTGGTGGAGATGACTTTCAGCCCCCCAATTGCGGCGCCATTGCACGGGGCTTGGGTGAGTTTAGCGGTAATAACGTCCCCCGCGAGTGTCGTAGCCGTGACGGCAGCGGGCGAGAGTTTGAGCAGCGCAGTCTTTTGTTCAGGCGAGGCCGGAGCATCGATGCGCGTGTAATAGGGCGTGCCAAATTGGGCAGTCAACGCTTGGTAATGTTGGCCGGGGTCTTTGCCGGTGCGGGCAGTAATTTCGGCGGCCAGTAAACCCAACAGCGGACCATCTTTGTCGGTCGTCCAGACCCGGCCATCTTTGCGAAGGAAGCTGGCCCCGGCGCTCTCTTCACCGCCAAAACACAACGATCCATCAAACAACCCGCCAAACCACTTAAAACCGACCGGGGTCTCGCACAGTGTGCGACCCAGATCATTCACCACATGGTCGATCAGGCTGCTGCTGACCAAAGTTTTGCCCACTGCAGCGCTGGTCGGCCACAGTGGCCGGTGCGTCAGCAAGTACTGAATTGCCACCGCTAAATAGTGGTTGGGGTTTAGCAAACCCACTGAACGCGTGACGATGCCGTGACGGTCAGCGTCCGGGTCATTGCCCCAGGCGATATCAAATTGGTCTTTGAGGGTAATCAATCCGGCCATCGCATACGGGCTGGAGCAATCCATCCGAATCTTGCCGTCGTGATCCACCGTCATGAAGCCAAAGGTTGGATCAAACGCTTGATTGACGACCTTAATATTTAACTTGTAGTGTTCGGCAATCGGGGCCCAATACGCCAGCGCCGCCCCACCCAACGGGTCAACGCCGATGCGCAGACCAGACTCCGAGATAGCCTGCATATCGATCACGCTACCGAGATCGCGCACATATGGCATGACAAAATCCTCTGCCTGGATGTTGTCGGCTTTGAGAGCAGCCTCATAGCCCATACGACGCACCGCTTTGTTGCCGTCGCGCAATAACGCGTTGGCGCGATCTTGCACCCATTTGGTGATGGCGGTGTCAGCTGGGCCGCCTTCGGGCGGGTTGTATTTGAAACCACCATCTTCGGGTGGGTTGTGCGATGGGGTAATCACCACCCCATCGGCTCTGCCTTGGTCAGCGTGGTCGCGGTTGTGCACCAGAATCGCCCGCGAGATAACGGGAGTGGGCGTAAAGCCATCCTCGCGTTGGATACGTGTCTGCACACCGTTGGCGGCCAACACTTCGAGTGCGCTGCGTTGAGCTGGGCCAGAAGCCGCGTGGGTATCTTTGCCCACATACAGTGGGCCTGTGATGCCGTTGGCAACGCGATAGTCGCAAATGGCCTGTGTGATGGCCAAAATATGGGCCTCGTTGAAACTGCCCTGCAATGGTGCACCCCGATGGCCGCTGGTGCCAAAAGCCACCCGTTGGCTGGGGTCGGCCATATCGGGCGAGTGTGCGTAATAGGCGCGCTCTAGCGCAACCACATCCAAGCGCATGCTGGCCGGCGCGCGTTGTCCGGCTAGAGATGAGATACTCATAGCAGCCCAGTGTAGTGTCTGTGTTGCTCTTACGCGAACCGGGCTTCAGTCCTCAAGCACCACTTTCGACAGATCCTCCAGCGGGCTTGGATAACTCATCTTTAAGTTTTTGAGTGCATCCACCAAAATCGTAGAGATAGCCAGATCGCGATACCACTTCTTGTTAGCGGGGATGACATACCACGGGGCCCAAGGGGTGCTGGTCTTGCTAAGCACATCTTCGTAGGCCAACATGTAGTTGTCCCACAAGGCACGCTCTTTCAAATCGCCGGTGTTGAACTTCCAGTGTTTATTGGGGTCATCCAAGCGCGCTTGCAAGCGTTGCTTTTGCTCTTCTTTGGTGATGTGCAAAAAGAACTTCAGGATCGTGGTGCCTTCTTCGGCCAAGTGTTTTTCAAAGGCGTTGATCTGATCAAAGCGACGGCCCCAGGCTTCGGGCGGCACAATGTTGTGCACTCGCACGACCAGCACATCTTCGTAATGGCTGCGGTTGAAGATCACCAGCTCACCTTTGCCGGGCGCTTGTTGGTGAATCCGCCACAGATAATCATGATCGAGCTCAACCGGTGTGGGAACCTTGAACGATGCCACCCGCACACCGGCTGGGTTTACCCCATCAAACACAGTGCGAATCACCCCATCTTTGCCGCCCGTGTCCATAGCTTGCAACACGATCAACACTTTGTGTTTGTGCTCAGCATACAGGGTATCTTGCAGCGCTTCCAGTTCATCGTTCAGCTTGGCTACTTTGGCCCTAGCAGCTTCTTTTCCGCCCTTGAAAATCTGTACATCGTCCGGGTCAATCCGGGCGAGTTTTACTTTTTGATTGGGCTTAATGAGGAGTTCTTTCATATACGAGATTATCGTTCAGGTTGTTAATTCTGGCTCTCATGAATGGCGAGTAAACCACGAATCTCACTAATCTTCACGAATTATTCGTGAAGAGTAGTGAGATTCGTGGTTCAATTCCCGTCAAACACGGAAAGCCCTAATTCTATTCGCACCTCTACATCGATGACCGCCAAAAGGATTCATACTGGGCCACAAAGGGTTCAAAGAAGGCACGAGTGGCTGCTGAAAGACGCTCCATATACTCTGGCTGCAGAAACCACGGTTGGTTAGAAAAGAAATCGGAATAGGGTTCAGAGGTCTTGGTGTAGGTCAGCATGAGCGTGGAGCGCGGGATGTCCGAGTAATAACGGCCGCGGTGAATTGCCGCCGGGTTGAATAACACTGCGTCACCCGCAGCCTGATGCACACGGAGCGCCCCGGGCATGGTGTTGGCGCGATTGTGGGCCCAGCCATCCGCTTTGCGAATGGCGAATTCTTCGGGCGTGTCCCAGCGCAGATGCGACCCTGGAACCAATTCAATATCATCGCTAGGGATGAGCGCAATCTGCAACTGCATGCCCACGCCCGTGTCGCTCATATTCGCTAATAGAGCGCGCTCGCTATCATCGTCGTCTTTGTTCACTATAAACTGCGAATCGCGATGCCAATTGCCATCCAGTCGGATAGCGCTGGGGTTGAAGAACAAGCTGGTGCATCGAAACAGTGGCGGCTCACCAAGGATCTCTGCCACCACCCGCAACACATTGGGATCGGCCACCGCATCCAACAATGTGCTCAACCATTCTGGGTGTTGGCTGAAATAAGCTGGGTGGTTGAGATGGCGCATGACTGTCGCATCCGGCTTCTGCCCGGGCGTGCCGGTCTGCGGATCGCAGGCACGCCATTGCGCCAAGATGTCGCTGCAAATCATGTGCAATTGCTCCGCTTGCACCGGGTCGATTAATCCCGGCACCAGAACATAGCCTTGTGCACGCCAGTGTTGATGAATGCTTTTCAATTCAGTTGTGGTCATAATTCACCACTCTATAGCAGCCTGTTCAAACACACAATTTTGACAAATCCGGCACTTGCGCAACAATTATTTATGGTTCTACCGAGTAAAACGGGAAATGCGACATTCGCTCGTGACTGTGCCCGCCTGGCGACTAAAGTCGCGGCTACCTATGACAAAGCCCCTTCGGGCTTATTCTCAGCCCGAAG
>JANMVQ010000130.1:0-4050 GCA_031392845.1 Chloroflexota bacterium | reverse complement strand
ACCGAGTAACGCTATACCGCATAATGCAGTAGTCGGGTAATTGCGATGAGACCAAAGTGGGAAGCAAGTTTTGGAAAGTTCGTATTTTCTACGCCTGAGTGGGGCAAAGTTGTCAAAGACAACTAGCACCAAAGGTTATATATACATGCTGGTGAGGTTGTTACCCGTGACGACGTGATAAAAGCCGTGTATCCTGACGAGGAATCAAGTGACAGTCAATCCGAAGACAACCGTTTGGATGCATTTATTCGGCGTTTGCGGAGCAAAATCGAGCCGGCCCCTAGTCACCCTATATACCTCATTACGAAGCTTGGAGTTGGTTACAAATTATTGATCAACTAGAACTATGATCCCTCATCTCGAACCGTTCAACCCACTTAGGGCCGGCTACGCGGGGGCTTCGTTATGTCCGGTCAAGTCATGTTTCTGAGCAGTGAGGCAAGGCATCGCCGTGGCGAAGCGCTTGCAATCTACACAGATGGGCGTAGGGATATCAAATCGCGCGCTCCCCGACTTAATCAGACGACGTGGGAATTAACTCAACACGCTCCCTGACTTAATCAGAAGGCGCGGGAATTAACTCGACTCGCTCCCCGACTTAATCAGGAGGCGTGGGAATTAACTCAACAGGCTTCTCGACTTAATCAGAAGGCGTGGGAATTAAGTCCACAGATGCGCTGACTTAATCCGGATGTGCGCCAATTAAATCAGCAAGCCCGGCAATTACACTCGCACGCGTGCAAACTAAATCAACCTGCGACTTTGGGTTGAGCCTGAATGAATGGGAGACGTAGACAAATCTATGCATATGACCGACCCATCCGCTTGGGAGCGGCTTTCGCCGAACCCCAAGAACTCGGGAAGATATAAACTGGGTGGTATGACTTTGAGCACAGTTCCAATGATCGACATCGGGCCATTTATCGCGGGCACACCCGCAGGACGGGCTGCCGTCGCGCAACAGGTGAGTGCGGCTTGCGCAGAGATTGGCTTTTTCATCATCGTCGGGCATGGCGTGCCGGATGATTTGCTTGGGCAGACGGCTAACAGCGCTCGGCGCTTCTTCGACCTGCCCATCGACGAAAAGCTGAAGGTGCGGGTCAATGCCATCGGGGCGGGCTATGTGCCGATCAAGACCGAGGCGTTGGCGGCCAGTCTGGGGCAAAAGACCCCCGGCGATCTAAAGGAATCCTTCAACATCGGGCGCGACTTTGCAGCGAATCCGTGGCCAGGCGATCCGGCTGATCTCAAAGACACCTGGATGCGTTACTTCAGCACACTCGATGCGCTGGGGGACACCCTCATGCGCATCTTTGCCCTGGCCCTCAATCTGCCCGAAAATTATTTCGATGCCGCGCTCAACCCGACCAATTCTTTCTTACGGGCGATTAATTATCCGGCCCCACAGGAAGAGCCGTTGCCGGATCAATTGCGAGCCGGTGCGCATTCGGACTATGGCACCCTGACGATCTTGCTGCCGGAAAACGTAGCGGGCGGGCTGCAGGTTTTGGATAAAGCGGGGGCATGGATCGATATCGTCAGTCCGCCGAAATCGTTTGTGGTCAACATCGGCGACATGATGCAGGTGTGGACGAATGATCGTTGGCGCTCGACCGTGCATCGGGTGGTGAATCCGCCCAGCGACAAACGCTTGAATAGCCGACGCCAATCGCTAGTCTTCTTTCACACCCCCAATGAAAACGCGCTGGTCAGTTGCCTGGAGAGCTGCACGGATGCGATACATCCGCCCAAATATGCGCCGATTTTGGCCGGGGAACATCTGCGCCAGAAGAGTGCTAAGGCCGGGACGCTGGCCAAGAGCTAATGCGCTTCACCCGCCATCAAACGCGCGCAAGTGCCAGTTTGAGAATAAGTAATGTCAGCATGCCCGCCCCAATCGTCAGCAGCGTGTTTTTGGTGCGCCACGCGACAAACACAGCCACACTGGCTGCAATAAGATTGAGATTGCCCAGCGAGATCGCCAGGGCATTATTCGGGATCAGCACATCGCGAAAGATGATCGCACTGAGCACAGACGACGGCACAAAGCGCAGCAAACGGGTAAACCAAGTAGGCGTGTTCAATCGCCCGAGCAGTGCGATAAACGACAGACGGGTGGCGAAGGTAAGCGCGCCAGCGATCAGCAAAATGACCCACGTGTTCATGCGCGCGCCTGCTGCAGGAGCGTGTCCACTACAAAGCCCAACGCGATGCCTGCACCCGCCGCCACCAGCAAACCACTGCGATAAGGCAAGTCGTTGACAAACAAAATGCAGATGCCGCCACCAAGCGCTGCCACAACGCCAGCCCGATCTTTGAGATTGGGCACGACCAGCGCGATAAACGTCAGCGGGAGTGCGAATTCCAAAAACGAACGAATGGTTTCGCTAATCTGGGTGCCGACAAACACCCCCAGCGCAGTGCTGATTTGCCAGAAGATCCAAAGCACCAGACCCGAGCCTAGGAAGAACCAGTGTCGGTGTGGGCTCTTGTCGGCTGTATCGGTGTAACGGATAATCCCGACAGCATAGGCCTCATCTGTCAGGAGATACGCCAGTAGTATTTTCCAGCGCCAACTCAGCGGTTTGAAGTGGGGCGCGCACGAGGCGCTATACAGGGCGTGGCGCAGGTTCACGACAAAGACGGTCAGAATAATGACGAGTGCCGTCGCGCCATCCTTAAATAGTTGGGCGGTGATAAATTGGGCCGACCCGGCGAAAATAATCGAAGACATGGCCTGCGCTTGCCATTGATCCAGCCGCCCTGATTGCATGCACAACACACCGTAAATGACGCCAAACGGGAAAGCCCCAAACAAAATGGGTAATTCCGCTCGGACGCCTTTGAGAAATTCCTGCCATCGCATGGGGCGTGAGTGTAGCCGTAGTTCAGCGGGGCGTCTTGTAGGGAATTGCGCTAAACATGGGTGTGCATCAAACGCTGGGTTGCTTGTTTGCGGAGTGATGAAATCGTCAATGCAATCACAAAGAAACTGGATTGCAGTAGCACAATCGTCGCGCCGGACGCAACATCCACATAGAAACTCAGGAACATGCCAATCAGGCCGCTCATGGCCCCTATGATTGTGGATAACACGATCATCGTATCGAAGCTATCTGTTAGCAGACGGGCAGTGATCGCAGGAATGATTAAAGCAGCGGCGACCAATGTCACTCCCAATATCTGCATAGAGGCGATAAGTGCGGCGGCCAGCACCAGTGCGAAGATCGTTTCGATCCATTCGATACGCACCCCATAGACTTGGGCAACGGCTGAATCGAACGTGGCAAACAGCATCTGCTTGTAGAGCAGCACGATCACGAGCACGATCAGCACGGTGATGCCCAGAATCACCCACACATCTTCGCTTTTGACACCCAATATATTGCCAAACAAGGCGGCATCAAAAGAACGTGTGAAACGACGATACCGACTGATCAGGGCCACACCCACGGCAAAACTGGCGGTGGTGATCACTCCAATCGCTGCGTCGGCGCTGATACGCGTTTTGCGAACAGTCCGGTTAATCAGCAATGCCGCGATAAATCCCCAGATGCCTGCGCCTACATAGAAATTGATTTGCAGCACAAACGAGGCCACTGCGCCGCCAAAGATGGCGTGCGACAGACCATGCCCGATATAGCTCATGCCGCGCAACACGATATACACACCAATCAGGCCACACATCGCGCCGACCAACACTGCCGCAATCGTGCCGTTGCGAAAAAACTCAAATTGGAAAGGCTCAAGGAGGAAAGACATATTAGGAATTAAGAAGTATGAAGTATGAATTATGAGGTGAACACTCGTGGGGTTCATACTCAGTACATCACGAAATCAAACAAAAGGGTCGCCAGGAGCAAGTTGGACAATGGGACGAATGCCAAACAACTGCTCGATGAGATGGGCCAGGAGCAAGGAAAGACGTTTGAGGGTGAGCCAAAGGATGTGAGAACGCGAACCATAGTGGCGCAGGGTAAGCCAGACGTGGCGGAGCGTCATGTAGGCGTTTAAGAGAATCAAGGCCAGCCCGACCAGCAGCAGCCGCAA
>JANMVQ010000115.1:0-4208 GCA_031392845.1 Chloroflexota bacterium | reverse complement strand
AAATGTTATATGCTGAAACTGAATTTACCTCTTAACATCAAATATCTAATTGAAAACGAACATTACGATGAAGCTCAAAAAGTATTGCTATTGCTTGCAGAAAGAGGCAATAGTGATGCGCAGCATGTATTGCGCCTGCTTCGATAACGACTTCGGTTCATGCCGCCTGACCATGGCCACCGATTTGATCTTGGCAGATGGATTGGCCACATCATGGCTTTCGGTGATCCATTCCCCAAAGGCCCGGAGTGCGGCGATCACACGGTTGGTGCTGGTGGGTTTGCTGTTGTCGGTGATCAGCTTCTCGCGATACTGGCGCAGATCAGTTGGTGTAAGCACGTTGGATGCCAGCGGATAACCATTGGCGGCTTCAAACCATGCCGCGAATTGACACACCGTTGAGACATAGACACGGATGGTGTGGTCGGCCTTGTCGTTGTCGTGCAACCCACTGTTCAAAGCAGATCAGTAGCTCGGGCAGCGGATCCGGCACACTGATATCTACTGATTTACTGCGAGCTTTTTGCGCAATTTGTCGCATGTTTCCCCCTTCGATCAAATTATCATCAACAGATATTGCCTGATTTCGGGGCATTTTTCAAGGGGGAGGCCGACGCTGGCGTATTGGTTTTTGATGGGAATACTAATTATCGTCAAGATAAAATTCTACAAACACAGGTGCTGAGGCCGGGTTGTGACACCGCTCCCAAACCGCTATTGCCTTTCACTCATCTGTGTCCTGTCATTCAACACGATGATTCGAGTGGATCGAGAGGTTGGTTGCTGGCGACAGGGTCTGCAAGATCGTGTGCGCCCAGTTGCATAGGTAAGTCAAGGAGTCGGATTGACCAACGCAACCCGACTCCTTACGATGTGAGTGCCTTCGCGCAGCCTACGGCTTGAGGCCGATGTTGACTGTGCCTTGGAGCGGATTAGGCAACAGGCCCAAATTGAGTGTTCGCCATGTGGCTGGGTCGATTGAACTATCGTTTACATCGTTGCCCGGTGTGATGCTCGCATTTGCGTCGCGCGCGGTGAACTTTAAGCGCGTCAACGCGGGTTGGAAGGCTTGCACGAATCGTCCGGCTGGGTTGTCGACCACAAAGCTGTACGAACCATCCAACGCGGTGAGGCGGGTGTCGAGAATTGCACCATTTGCATCAAGCAAGTTCACGACGATCAACGGCAGACCCGGTTCCTGCACTATCGTTCCGCGCAAGCCATTGCCGTTGCTGTCCAGGAAGGCGATACCACTGACGATCTTGGTTGTGCTTGCGCAGAGCGGGCTGTTCGTCGCCGCTGTCGCGGTGAGGCCATTCAGGGTCCACACCAGGGTGCCGCTGTTGAAGTTCACGTAGAAGACGTTGCGCTGCTGACCTGGCAGGAAGAGCGTGGCTTGGCCGCGGTCTTGCGGGTTGGGGGCGAACCTGTTTGTGCTGCCAATCGCAAGGGTCTTGGCAAACGCATTTGGATTGTTGTAGCCAAACACGCCTGCATAGCGCGGATTGGCGTTGGTACCCCGATCGATCACGCACTGCATGACCGGCGTGACGGCCGACCCGCCCGGCAAAATCAACGGTGTGCTGACACTGCTGACATTGTTGGTGAGGTTCTGCTCGGGGTTGGCCGAGCCGATGCGGACGGTATTGGTGATGACGACAGGTGATTGAGCCGTACGTGTGTAACAGAGCCAACCCCATCACCGATGCGTTGTGTCGCGAGGCCATTCCGCGCGCGGCGCATTCATTGCGCAAGATGGTTGAATCACCCGATGCCCATAGCCGCGCAGACATGGCACTGGTCAGCCTGTTTGGTGGTCTTGCACTCGCCAATTCGGGATTGGGCGCGGTGCATGGTTTTGCCGCACCCATTGGAGGAATGTTCCCTGCGCCACATGGCGCGGTGTGTGCACAGTTATTGCCGCGGGTGTGGCAGGCCAATGTGCAGGCGCTGCGGGCACGTCAACCCGATAGTCCCATTCTGGCGCGTTATGATGAGGTGGCTCGGATGTTGTCGGGCAATCCGCAGGCCGATGCCGACGATGGCGCACGTTGGCTTTATGATTTGCGTGCTGCATTGCAAATCCCAGCCTTTTCAGCTTATGGCATGGCGGTGTCGGATGTGCCGGTGCTGGTTGAAAAGTCGGCGGCCGCCAGCAGCATGCAGGCCAACCCCATCAAGTTAACCGCAGAAGAATTGACCAAGATTTTGACTACTGCGTTGTAAGCAGTATTTGACTCCTCGCCTTTTCTCCCAAGCAATAGAATTGAATCATGATTGATTCACACATGCACTACGGCGATGATGCGCCGGAAGTGCTGGCTTTTTTGGAAGCGCACGATCTGAAATTTTTGAATATCTGCATTGCGTGGAGTGGGGGTGTTGACTGGCGCGATCAAGCCGTGCGCTACAGCGATTTAACCCAACGTTATCCCCATCGTTTTGCATGGTGCACCAGTTTTGATCTGCCCGAGCCCACGGATCATGCAGCCGAGTATGTGGATCGGATGTGCGCGCAGTTGGCGCAGGATTTTGCCGATGGCGCAGTGGCTTGCAAGATTTGGAAGAACATTGGCATGGAACAACGTAAGGCGGACGGCAGCTTTGTGTTGCCGGACGATCCGATTTTCGACCCCATTTTGGATTTTGTAGCCAAAGAAGAGCGCACCTTGTTGTGTCATATTGCCGAGCCGCTGGAGTGCTGGCAGCCCCTGAACCCGGACGGTGTGCACTTCGGCTATTACAGCCGTAACCCTGAATGGCATATGTATAACAAGCCCGAGTTTCCCTCGCATACAGCGCTGATGTCGGCACGCGACCATTTGATCGAAAAACAGTATCCGGGGCTGTAACCAAGCAGAATCGTTAACGGGTAATGGACAAGAAAGCGATACAGCGTAACCTGCTCAACTGGTTTGGTCAGCACAAGCGTGATCTGCCGTGGCGTGCTGTGAAGCGTGACCCATATCAGGTGTGGCTGTCCGAGATCATGTTGCAGCAAACGCAGGTGACCACGGTCATCCCGTATTTCACACGCTGGTTAGAGCGGTTTCCGATGCTGGCTGACTTTGCAAATGCGCCATTGGACGATGTGCTCAAGCAGTGGGAAGGGCTGGGATATTACTCGCGAGCGCGCAATTTCCATCGGGCGGCCCAAATGATAATGAATGAATATGCCGGTGAAATACCATCAACTGTCGAGGGCTTGTTGAAGTTGCCTGGCATTGGTCGTTACACCGCCGGGGCCATTGCCAGCTTTGCCTTTGGCCGGGATGCGCCAGTGCTGGACGGCAATGTCAAGCGGGTGTGGGCACGTTTGTTTGTGTTAACCGAGATAGACGATGACGCGCTGTGGGCCCTGAGCGTTGAGCTGCTGCCGAAGGGTAGGGCCGGTGAGTTCAACGAAGCGCTGATGGATCTGGGCGCGACCATTTGCACGCCGCGTAACCCAAAGTGCAGCGCATGCCCATTGGTCGAGCAATGCGCGGCCTACCAACAGGGCAACCCGGAGCGCTATCCCATTAAGGTGGCCAAAACCGCCACGCCGCACAAAAACATCGGCACGCTGGTTTTGCTGAACGCACACGGGCAAGTGCTGATGGGGCAACGGCCCAACGCCGGTTTGTTGGGCGGCCTATGGGAGTTCGTCAGCAGCGAGATTGGTATTGCAGTTGCTGAGGCATTACCACTGTTTGACCCGGCGGCTGATCCAATGACCCAAATCGCAGCACAAGTCTTAACCCGGATTGGCGCAGCGCAATTGAACTTACAGGCAATGACGATGCTCGGCACGGTCAAACATGCTTTTACCCACTTCAAAATCACCAAGCACGTCGTGCTGGCGCAGGTAGATGGGCCGCTGCCGGAATTCGCCACTACGATATATCAACAGCTCAAATGGGTTAGGCTGCCAGACCTAACCCAATTGGCGCTTACACGGAGTGATCAGAAAATCGGTGAAATGGTTCTTAAACAGAGGGCTATAAAAATTTAAAATTCAAAAGGCAAAAAGATAAAAAGGAGATTTCTAAGCGCGAAGCTTCTTTTTTAATTTTGCCTTTTGAATTTTTAATTCTCTTCAGTAGTGAATGACTACCGTTGTGCCCGAGCCTGTCCAGCGGAACAACCATGCGGCTTTCCCAGTCGGCAGGTTGACACAGCCATGACTCATCGGATGCCCAAAGTTGCTGTGCCAATACGTGCCGTGC
>JANMVQ010000111.1:0-4156 GCA_031392845.1 Chloroflexota bacterium | reverse complement strand
ATTGCAGCCGGTGCCACAGAAGTAGTCGTTGCTATCGACGTCGGCGCTGGGGCAAGTGCAGCGTTTGGATACAGCGTCTGCGTCACGGTTTCCCCGCGTGCGGCAATCTGTTGCTCCTTCCAGCGATACAGAGCCACATATTTGGCCCAGTCCATCCCCATTTGCGGGCGCACCTGCGCGGCATCCAACTTGGGCGAGGCGATGGCAAAACGCAGCTTGCTGACCGAGGCTCCAAATGCGAGCAAGGTCTGATGGCTGCGCGGCACTTTGACCACGATGGCGGCAATTGCGCCCATGACCGGTGCATCTACTTCATTCGTCGTAGCCTGATTGCCGTAGCTGCTGCGCGTCGCGGTCTGATAGTTCACATCTAACACCTCGATGTGTTCAAGCATCAGATCGGCCAAGGGCAAGGCTATCTCATGGCCGGGGGGCAGCGTCTGCGGCGCGGCCGGTGCAGTCGAGTCGGTTGGCAATTCTGGCATCACTGTTGCAAGCGTTGCATCCGGCAACCGACTTAGACCACCCTCAGACCCACCCGCAAACAAGATATTTACAAAATCGCCGGACGCGATGCGGGCGGGGATGATGTCCGGGTTAACCGGGATCGTCATGATGACCTCATCCGGATTGTCGAGCACCAGCGCATAACGTTGATGGGCCAAATCGTCTTTGCCAAGCGCCAGCTTCACCTTGTTTAGCGGATCGCCCTTGCGCAGGGTGTCGATGATGTAGGCTCCGAGGTAGGTTGGCAGCTCGTTCTCCTGCACATACAGCTGCGCCAGACGTGGGTCGATGATCTGCTCAACCACTCGAAAATCTGTTGGTCGCAAAGATTCGCCGCGTGGCAGATCGTGCGTAACCACCGCAATCCGTAGCGGCGGTGGGTTGGTGCCAATGCCAAGAAATATGACACCGGCAAAAGCGCCGACAACCATCAGCGCGCCGAGCAAGACAAAACCAATTCGTAATACGGGAGCCAGTTTGGGCATATGTAATTCTCCTGTTTCGATTCTTTGAAAGCTTGGTAAGAAGAATATTCATGTCGCCTGTCGCAGCATGTACACAAATTGCCTACATTTCCGGGAAATACCCTTCCCATTATTTACGCGTAAATAATCCGCAGGCGTGCCACAAGAGCGGGTGAATATTGCGTTCTAAACGATTTGGGGATTGACTCACTTCGCCAAACTCATTATCAAAGTAGGCATGAACACAATTTCGAATAAACCTACCGTTCAAAGTGAACTCCACTGTGTCGGCATCATTCACCCAGAGCCATTGACGCGCCATCTTCTGTATCTCGCATTCCAGCACACCCTGGAGATGGACGTCCAATTTACCGTCCCCACCATTCAGGAAATTCCTGATGATTGCAATCGCTTTGACATCCTCTTCATGTCCGTCGACGATCCTAATTGGGACGGCGAAGATGTTGTCATCACCAGCTATTGGCAAGTGCGTTTTTCTGGTTGCAAGGTCATGCTTCTTGGCCCGGAACCAACCTATGCCGAGTTGTTTGCGTTGATCCAAGTGGGCATCAATGGTTATGTGGTGCGCGACAAAGTCGAGTTCAATGAACTCGACACAGCGATAGAACGGATGTGGACTGACACCCCGGGTCTGTGCCCAACGGCTCAGAGGGTGATGGATCTTGTGCGCCCGCCTAAAGTGTATTTCACCCCGCGCGAACAACAACTCATTCTGCTGCTGCGCAAGTTAGGCACGCGTCATCGCAAGGAAGCCGCCAGCCAGATGGGAATTCGCTACAGCACTTACACCGAATATGTCCGAAGGATTTGCAGCAAATTGGGGGTGGCGGGGATTGATGATATTGTGCAGGCGTGTGACAGGCTCACTACAACGGGTTAAACACCAATTACAGCTGATGATCGAGCGCAGCACCCAAGCCGTCGTTGCAGCCCATGCACAGCTTCGACCTGTGAAAGCGGGGATCGATACCGTGCAGAGCGATCTTGTGCGAATATTTCCCTATGACTGCCCCGCATGCGGCTGAATAGCCCAAATATCCGGCACATGCCTATAGGCCCGGCCCAATGCGGCAAAGACCCACAAGGGCAGCCGCCCATTAAACGACAAACGCGCTGAATTCCCCACCCACGGGACAGACAGATGTTGCAAGCCTTCGTAATCTAAATAGTATTCGCCCGATGTCACATTCAATTGCTGCCCATGCGGTCCGTCCGCAGCCAGATTGAATTGAAGTGGCTCTTGCGATACAGCCTCACCCGGTTGTGCCATCGTAAACACCGGCGTACGAATCCAACCCAGGCGCACATCAAACTGATAACGCACATTGCGGCGCGCCCCAAGGATAGCAGCCAGCCAACACGGCAGGCGGCCATACAAGGCCAATGGCACATCGGCATCGATGTGTGCCAAGACCTCGGCGATCGCGTCCGGGCTTTCGGCAAAAAAGTGCGGCGGCGTTGGATTAAGTCGCTGCGCCAGTTCCTCCAAATTGATTAACAGCGCGTCACCGGGCGCATTCGCCAGATTGCGCTGGGTCAATGCATCACCGGCAAAGGTAAAGTAATCGACCACCTGCTCGACCAATGCCTCAAAAGCCGGCCCAGTTGCACCGACCGAAACATGCCGCTGCAGCCCCGCCAACGTGCCAGTGAGCACCGGCGCGTCGGTCAACAGCGCGTTTGCACCCGTTAAGTCCGAGCGCAAGTCCGCCAGCAACGTCAACCCATGCCCATGCGCATAGCCCCGCCACAGTTGCGCGGCCGCTTCGTTTGGCGTCAGCAATATAGCTGCGGTGCACTGATTAAATATTGCGAATTGTTCGCCAAACGGTTTACCGCCCACATCGACCAACAGCGGCACGGTCCGCCGCGCAATATCACGGCAGACGATCCGAATCCAATCCAGCGACCAATCGCCCTTGAAACGCAGCTGATTGACGATCGCTTGCTTGGCCTGTTGCGACCAATCGCCCTCCCCATCTGGGGCCGCATGCATCAGATAATGCGCGCACTTGCGTGATCGCAAGGCCTGTGACAAACTGTATGAAAGGATCGACTTGCCCGAATGTGGAGGGCCGCCGACCAAGATCGCGGGCAATAGATTAAGTGATGTCATAGTGTAGTCAAAGTAGGATCAAGGGGTGATTTCTAAGTCAGCGACTTGATCTTTGTTCCAAAGTTGTTTATAACAGTTGCGATAGACAAACTAAATATTAATAAGTACGGCTCTGCTGGTTTTACCTGAAACAAACACTGTCATGCTGAGCAAAGCGAAGCATCCCTTTGACAAATCGAGCGCAATTTACGCTCAAGGGATTCCTCACGTAGCCAGTCCTGAGCCTGTCGAAGGGTTCGGAATGACAACTTTCCCGCTAAACTCGGGAGAACCGTATGATTAATATCACTGAATATCGCTCGCTCGTCAAACGCTCATGGCTCTCAATCACGCTCAAGCCGCCAACGCAACGTCATCGACAACGCCCTCGGGAGCACACTCACGTGCTCACGTCAGAGTCATGCGCCCACGCACCGCCGTTATCGCCACCCTGGGTGGTAAGCCCCAAGTCATCACCTTTGCCCTCGATTGCCTGCTGCGCGATTTCCCCACCCTGAATGTCACACGGGTGTTTGGGCTGTGCTTTGCCGGACAAGCCGACCCACACCTCCAAACCTGTTTGCATACCCTGCGGCGCGAGTTTGTCGAATACCCGGCCTATACCGAGCGCGGCATTCGGTTTGACGAAGTGCCGGTTCGGGCGCGCCCCGCAGTATCGCTACAGATTGATGGTGTCACGCTGAGTGGCGACGCCATCACCGATTCGGATGACCCAGCCGCGCCGGATGCGATCTGGATGACCACCAATCGATTGATCGAGAGCCTGCACGAAGAGGGCTATCGCATTATTCTGTTGGTCACGGGCGGCCCACGTTTAATTGCGCTGCAGGCAATCTCAGCCGCCGCTCTATTGTTGGCCTCGCACGACAAGTGTTACCACCTGTTCACCCCACCCGCTTTGCGCGAGGCGGCTGGTCGTGGCGATATTCTGCACAGCGACGATCCCAGCCTGCAATTGGTCGATGTGCCGCTCCTGCCGATGGGCCGCATCGCGCCCGGTTTACAAGCGGCAGCCAGCGCCAGCCCACAAGACGTAATCGGCGTCGCC
>JANMVQ010000353.1:0-14200 GCA_031392845.1 Chloroflexota bacterium | reverse complement strand
GCTTTCTGCTCGACACCGTCCACGCCGTATAACTCACCGGCCAGCCCGATGAGAATTTCAGCGCATTCGGCAAAATTGGTGCGTGGCTTGATGCGATTGCACAGCGCTTCATACCAAATCTTTCCGGTTTTCGTCCAGGCGTTTCCGCCAATTTCGCTAGCGGCCAAATAGAAAGCCTTGTTAGGGATACCCGAGTTAATATGCACCCCGCCGCTGTCGCCGGTGCCCTTGTAAATCTGTTTCATGTGTGCAGGCTGCGGGTCTTTGCCCAAACGAGGATCGTCATAGGCGGTGCCGGGGTCTTTCATCGAGCGAATGCCCACGCCGTTTACGCCCTTAGCGAGTAGCTCTTTGCCCACAATCCAATCGGATTTATCGACGGTCAACTTGTAATGCCATTGCTTGACCAACATGCCAAACACATCCGAGAAATGCTCGTTTAGCGCACCGGGTTGGTTCCGATACACTAGGCCGGCTTCAAACTGAGTGACGCCGTGGGTCAGTTCGTGACCAATCACATCCAGCGAGCGGGTGAAGCGGGTAAAAATGACGCCATCACCATCGCCGTAGACCATTTGGGTGCCATCCCAGAAGGCGTTGTCAAAGTTACGGTCAAAGTGCACAGTTGAGCTCAGCTTCATGCCTTTGTCGTCGATCGAGTTGCGCCCGTAGTTCTTATTGTAGAAATCCCAAGTGTAGCCAGAGTTACTGTAGGCTTCATTGGCGGCAATGTCTTTTATTGCCCCTTGACCTTCTTTGCGCACCAATTTTCCGGGTAGATCCTGGGTCTCCTTGGCGTCATACACCTCACGGTTCTTCTTGGTCGGGGCCACTGCCCGCGACGTCATTACCTCTGAGCGCATGCGTTCAAACTGACCAGTCACCTCGCGTTTACCGCGAATACCTGCCGAAACATCAATGGTATTCAGCATATTCAAAGTGCGCATTGCACTGATAGCTGCCCCACGTGCGTCCGATTGCTCGCGGCGGGCCAATTCGTTCAACATATAAGGCGGGATGACAAAGCAAGTCGCAGCAGCACTACCATGATTACAATCAGCGTGGGCGAGGCGAGCTGCATTTTTACCAGCCAGCAGGGAGGAAACACACATAATTTCAATTCTCCTTAAACTTTTACTTGACATATTTCATAACGAGCGCAATGGATATCATCAATATGTAACCTTTATAGACGACTATAACAAATTTGCGCTTAAATGACATGAGTGTTTCTAAGCCTTTGGAAGTATTTTTCATCCCACCGGCATTCTTGAGGTTGGGTTTGTGCAGCGCGAGATCGAACTAAAATGTTATGGATGCTTCGTTGCAAACTATTACATAATAATTCACTGCCTACCCGCTGGGTAGGAGATGGGTTGATGGGTCTGGCGTTGCTGATCGTCTGGATCGGCGCACTCTCACTCCACTTAGTCCGGGGCCAGGCCAATCCGGTGAACTTATTCCTCGGCCCCCTAAGCGCCGTCGCGATTTTCAGCGGCGCGGCCCTCCTGACCTATTTTTGGGCTAACCGGGTTGCCCCAGGCCATGATCCGCTGCTATTGCCCAGCGCCAGTCTACTATCAGGACTGGGGCTATTGGTGATCAGCCGAGTAGCTCCAAATTTTTTGCTGCGCCAGCTCATATGGTTGGTCATCGGGCTAGTGGCATTGGGAACCATACTTACCATCCCCAACCAATTGCGTTGGTTGCGTCGCTTCAAATACACCTGGTTGCTACTCTCTCTGGCGTTATTGGCCGCTACCCTCTTTCTGGGCGTTAATCCAAGTGGGGATGGTGCAC
Source organism: Chloroflexota bacterium (assembly GCA_031392845.1). GTDB lineage: Bacteria > Chloroflexota > Anaerolineae > J036 > Brachytrichaceae > JANMVQ01. The sequence continues at coordinate 12,400 of JANMVQ010000353.1, read as the reverse complement.
GTCTATGGCTGTTGGTTTTGGGTATTTTTGTGCAGCCCAGCGAGATGCTGCGTCTGCTAATGATCGCGTTTCTAGCGGCATTCCTATCCGAACGCACTCACTCGATCTCCTCATCAATAAGGCCTATCCGAATCGTGCCATCGCTAAGTAATCTGGCCCCTTCGGCGCTGATGTGGCTGATGGCCTCGGCCTTGCTGTTTACCCAACAAGACTTGGGGGCAGCTGTGCTACTGCTCAGTATTTTTGTCACGATGTTGTATCTTGGGACAGGCCGCCGCCGCTTGCCGTTAATTGGACTGGGTGTGCTGTTGATCGCTGGCACTGTCGGCTACCAATGGTCGGCGCGGGTAGCCCAACGGGTAGATATTTGGCTAAATCCATGGCCAGAGGCGCAAGATCGGGCGTTCCAAATTGTGCAATCGCTGATCGCGGTGGCCAACGGCGGCCTATTTGGCCAGGGGTTGGGGCAAGGCAGCCCCGGTTACGTGCCTGCAGTGCACACCGATTTCCCGTATGCGATGTTGATCGAAGAAATCGGTCTGCTGGGTGGAGTGGGCGTGCTATTGTTATTTGCGGTGCTCGCGTTGCGTGGATGGGACATCGCCCGCCGAGCCCGTTCCCGCTACGAGCAACTTTTGGCGGGCGGGATCGCTGCATCGATAGCGATTCAAGTTTTCATCATTGTGGGCGGCAATCTTAAGCTGGTGCCGCTGACTGGCGTGACATTACCGCTCATCAGCTATGGCGGAAGTTCGCTATGCATTAGCCTAATCGGCATTGGCCTGCTAATGCGACTGTCCTACGAGCAACGCCGATTTCCCAACGCGCCGCCCCTATCTGTGTCTACAGCCACTTCGACCTATACCCGAGCGCTAGATCATATGCGCTATTTGTCCGTCAGTTTGTTCGTCATATTGGCAATAGGGACAGGTTACTGGGCTATCCTCAGCCGCCCAGTTTTGGTGCAACGGGCCGATAACCCACGCCGAGTCGATGCCGAATTGAGCATAGCCCGTGGCGCAATTTTGGCTCGAGATGGCAGCCCGTTGGCCCATTCCACCCTTAACGTCGTGACCGGGACGTATTCACGCACCTACACTGCGCCCAATTTGGCGGCTGCGCTGGGCTATTACAGCACCCAATATGGCAACAACGGATTGGAAGCCACCGCCGACGATACGCTACGGGGCCGGCTCAGTCCAATCGATCAGCTATTGCACCGTCCCCAACAGGGTGCAACGATCACCACCACTCTCGATTCACAGTGGCAAAAGCGGCTGGAGGAAGTGTTGCGAGACTATAGCGGCGCGGCTGTCCTGAGCAATTGGCAAACGGGCGAGGTGTTGGCTTTGGTCAGCACACCCAGTTTCGATGCCAACCAGCTGGATGCCCAATGGAATATTCTCAGCAAAGACAAACAAGCGCCATTGCTCAACCGTGCGCTACAGGGTCTATATCAACCGGGCCAATTGCTGAATGCATTACACCAAAAGCAATTTAACACCCCACTCAATATAGACAATTACGTCGATCTGGCCCAGCTTAAGTTGGATCAAGTTGTGCCCTTTGAATTAACCAACGAAGCGACCGCCCTGCCCGCCCGTCCTGTGCTTAGTGACACTCTCGGTCAGGGCCAGTTGCGGCTCACGCCGTTGCGGGTCAATTCAACCGTAGCCATGGTAGTGGCACAGCGCCCATTGGCCTTGACCCTGCTGGCGGGCCCTGGTTCAACGTCGACCTCTACAGATCTGCCTACTCCTATACCGACGACCACTTTTATGTTTCGCGATACAACCGACAACGGCCCTAACCGGGCTGTCACCTGGTGGGTCGAGGTGCGCGGCAACTTGGTGCTGACCGTAGTGCTGGAGCATGATCACTTGCATAAAGCAATCGTGCGGCCCATCTGGTAAAACCGTTTTCCACTGCACGGTCACCCCATCACTCGTTGCAGGGCATGAAGTGGCAAGGCATGCACCGTCCGACCATACAAGCCAGTCGTAGTTTCGGCGGCACACAAGGCGTTCAAAATGGCTTCTTCAGTCGCCTCCGCCGTTCCATCAAACAGATCATTCAACTGGTGTTGAGGCAACAGACCCACCTGCTGCACGGTCTCAGGTCGACTGGGCAAGTGATTGCCAGTGCTAAACGCCAGAAACAAATCTCCACTGCCGTTGTGCCCGACCCCACCCACACGCGCCAAACCAACCGTGGCCCGCTGCGCCAATCGTTTGCACTGCCCTGGCAACAGAGGCGCGTCGGTGGCAATAATCACGATGATTGAACTTCCGCCCGTTGCGACATTTGGGGCGGCGTTGGCGGAGTGGCCATCATCGTCCCAGGACGGCAAAGGAGCATCGTTATGCGCGATGCGTTGGCCAACGGGCACACCATCCACCCGGAACAGTTCTCGGCTGCCGTAGTTGGTCTGCACCAGAACGCCTAACGTAAACACACCACTCTTCAATGTAATAACCCGTGAGGCTGTGCCAATGCCACCCTTGAACTCGTGGCAAATCATGCCAGTTCCCCCGCCGACACAGCCTTCGGCCACTCGGCCGCTGCTGGCCGATTTCAGCGCAGCAAACACATGTTCCGTAGTGAGGTGAAAATACTCGGCATCGTTCAGAAATCCATCGTACGTCTCGGCGACAACCGGCAACGACCAGGTATGCGCGAAACCATGTCCAGTGGAATATTCCACCAAAGCCCGGTGCGCTACGCCGACATAGTGCGTGGCGGTGATAGCAATCGGCGTACTCAGCAGTCCTGACTCATTGATCCAGTGCATCCCAGTCATCTCACCGTTGCCATTAAATGAGTGAAACCCGGCAAAGCAGTGATCACGACCGATGTCGTCGCGCGGGATGATGGCGGTCACGCCCGTGCGGGCGATGCGTGGTTGGTCATAAATCAGCGTTGTATGGCCCACTTTCACACCCGGCACATCGGTGATGGCATTGTGTGGGCCGATCGGATAGCGGCCAATCGTGATGCCTAAATCGCGCAAACGCGCCCGCGCTGGACCAGTCATCGGCGCCCCTTCGGTGGGGTGCCATTGGTGTTACCCATATCAATATCTTCGTCAACTTCTTTGCCATCATCATCATCGTCAATATCGAGTACGTCTGCGTTCTCCAACAACCAGTCCATATCAGTAACAATAGGGTCTGGGGAAATTACACCATCGACCAAATAGCTGATGGTCAACTTCGCACCACCATGCAAGGTTGACAATTCGTAGGGTTCTAGCACTGTGTCTGGGAGTGAAGCGCCATTGTCATCGACTACCGGGCTCGCATCTGCATCACCTGTATCGCCATCATCGGGCTCGAAGAGATGCTGCTCGATAAAATGAGGCAACGCCCACAAGACTGCAGCAATGGCGGCCACTTCATCACGGGTCGGCGAAACAATCCCTTCAGCGGGCACAAATCGAAGCAGCTGCGGAAATATCTTCTTGTCCGCAAGCGGCCAACGGTATTTTTTCTGGGCGGCCAAATCCTGCGGCAGCATCTCATCTTTGCTGACAAACGTGAGGCTCATTGACGGCGGCGCATGTTTGGCAATCTCTGCCGGGTCGTCTGGGTCGCCGATCTCTAGAACTGAATTCAAATCAGTTACCGAGTTATAAAACGCCAAGCCAAATTCGAAGCCGCCCATGCCCATTACCGCAACGATAAATTCCCGGCCAGGTTGATCCGGCATACCATACTGCACAGCAAAAAAGTCATCCTCATCCAGCTCGTCCCAGGGTTGGGTACGATAGAACTGGGCGGCGCTCCCAAATAACTCACGCGCTATCGGCTCACTCATGCCTGGGATATCCATCAACCCAGTCCGCTCATCCTTTAGGTCAGTGTCACTATCGCCATTGTCTAGTTCGTCAAAATCAAGCCCAGCTTGAGTGGCAAATTGGGTAAACATCCCCATCAGCTGATCGATCAATTCAAAGTGTTCCGCCAGTTGCACCTGAATGTCCAGATCGGCCAGCATAGGCTGCATCCTGTTCATCCATTCAGCGTCCTCGAACACGATTAGGGCTGGTCGTACTTTGGGCAACTTTTCACCCAGACCCAACAGCGCTCTTGGGCCGTCCGTCGGGGACGGAGGTGAATGCATGGCTTTTGCGGTCTCCGTTTCAATATCCTCATCAGTAGGCGTACCTTGCACAATATGGGTCAACCGCAAATCCCCATTGCCAGTATCGACGATCATCAGAATTTGAAGCGCCGCACTTGAGCCTACCGACCGCAGGGACCAAGCCCAAGGTGCATCAGTTGACTTAAGCTTACGAATTTTGTCGGCTGTTTTCTTGTCTAACATGATAGATACTAATAGATACTAATTACTTCCCCAGTTGCACGCTGCGCTCATAGGCCGCTCGCACAGCATTGGCGATAGTAGCCCGCAATGCGCCGGCCTCCAGCGCATATAGACCAGCCGCCGTGGTGCCGCCGGGCGAGGTGACCTGATTTTTGAGAATGGCCGGGTGCTGACCAGACTGGGCCGCCATCTCCGCCGAGCCCCGTACAGTTTGGATCACCAGCTTCTCGGCGATGGTCCGCGCAAGCCCCAGTTGCACTGCCGCGTCGATCATGGCCTCAATAAAGAGGAAGACAAAACCTGGCCCAGAGCCATTGACGGCAGTGCCCATGTCGACATAATGTTCACTGGGCACCGCAACTTCCTCGCCAATCGCCCGGAGAATATCCATTGTCCACTCGGCCTGCTGAGGGGTTACGTTGTCAGTTTTGGTCCAGACCGACATGGCCATACCGACGGCGGCAGGTGTGTTGGGCATCACCCGCACCATGGGTTGATTGGGGTTCAGCCCTTCGCGAATTGTGGCAATGGATGTGCCAGCGGCAATCGAAAGCACCAACGTGTCAGGCGAGAGCGCATTGCGGAACTCCCCCAGCGCGGCACCCATCATCTGCGGTTTGACTGCCAGTATCACGATTTGCGCCTCTTTGACTGCCTCGGCATTACTGGCCGTCACCCGCACGTCATATTTCTCGCGCAACACGGCGCGGCGGGTCTCCACTGGGTCCGACACTGCAATCTGTCTATTACTGGATGCGCCAGCCTTAAGTAAACCGGCAATAATGGCTTCTCCCATCATCCCGCCACCGATAAAGGCGATATTGGTATTGGTTAGCATAATCTGTCATTGTCCTGCGAAAAGCTATCTTGTTTCTAAGTGTCGTCTATAATAGCGGAGTTCAGGAAATAAATTCAATCTATGGCCAGCATTATTGACCGATTTCTAGGGTTATTTTCTCTCGATTTGGGAATTGACCTTGGTACGGCAAACACCCTGGTGTCCGTGCGCAACAAGGGCATCGTGATTAACGAACCGTCATGGGTGGCGGTAAACCGCAAGACTCGCCAAGTCTTGGCTGTTGGCGCTGAAGCCAAAGAGATGGTGGGGCGCACACCTGCCAAAATTGTCGCCATTCGCCCACTGCGCGACGGCGTGATTTCGGACTTTGAAATCACCGAAGCCATGCTGGATTACTTTATCCGTAAGGCCCACCAGCGCAGCTTTTTCAATGTGCCGCGCCCACGCGTGGTGATCGGCATTCCGTCGGGTGTGACCGAAGTGGAAAAGCGGGCCGTGTATGACGCTGCGATGTCTGCAGGTGCGCGCGAGGTGTTCCTAATTGAAGAGCCGATGGCGGCCGCGATTGGGGCCGGTTTGCCCGTGACCGAAGCGCACGGCAGTCTGGTCGTCGACATCGGCGGCGGCACCACCGAGGTGGCCGTGTTCGCCCTGGGCGGCATCGTGGTCAGCCGATCGATCCGAGTAGCGGGTGACGAAATGGACGAGGACATAATTAACTATGCTCGTCAGAAATATAACTTGCTAATCGGCGAACGCATGGCCGAAAAGATCAAAATTGCCATTGGCAGCGCCTTCCCTTTACCCGAAGAAAAGACCATGACCCTGCGTGGAAGAAACTTGGTCACTGGGTTGCCCGAAGCGGTGGAAGTCTCGTCGATTGAGGTGCGTGAAGCCCTTTCTAGCTCAGTAAATACCATCGTCGAAACTGTGCGCGCTACATTAGACGAAACACCCCCCGAACTGGTCGCCGACCTGATGGAAACGGGTATTGCTATGGCTGGCGGTGGTTCGCTATTGCAAGGTCTGGTCGAGCGCATCGCCGACGAAACCAATATTCACACCTGGTTAGCCGAAGACGCCCTCACCTGTGTGGCCCGTGGCGCAGAGTCCGTGCTGCAAAATCTAGATGAACTCAAGCAAGTGCTGGTTGGCCTGGAACGCAACAGCACCGCCCGTAACCCATCCGCCGGATCGGGGATTCAGCGCGTGGCATAAAGCAGTCCTTAGTGCCGAGTTCTTAGTGCTTAGTAAGCTAAGGACTAAGCACTAAGAACTCGGCACTTCATAGAATGCTCGGTCGTTCTCGGCAAAGCCCCAGCGTTGCAGTGGTAATTCTGCTGGTGGTCATTGTAGTCATTCTGCTCTTGGGCCTCGCTTCGTCCACACCCATTTCGCAAGGGCCACTATCTGTAGTATTAACCCCGCTACAAGGATGGGTCTCAGCCATCGGCACTGCCGTCAGCACTTTTTTCAGAGGCACTGCCGAAACCGAAGAAATGCGCCAACAAGTGCGGGTGATGACCGATGAGTTAAACCGCTTGAAAATTGAGAACGTGCTCTTGCGTGAGTATCAGGCCAGCTACAAACAATATCGCGAACTACTGCAATTTACTCAGGAAAATCCAACGGTAAGTTTTGTGGGTTCGGATGTGATTGGCATTGGCAACAGAGGCTGTGCTGATGTGCCGCGCACCGGCCCACGCGCAGGGATTTGCGCCCAAGCGGTCGGGCAAGACCCTTCGCCTTATGTGCGCTATTTGATTATCAATGCTGGCAGCCGCCATGGGGTGAAAGTGGGCGACCCAGTGATCAGCGGTCCATTTGCCCTAATTGGGCGGATCGGCGAAACCAGCTTAACCTCATCACAAGTGCAGTTATTGATCGACCCGAGCTCATCAATTAACGTGCGGCTAATTGGCACACGCGCTACCGGCACAGTCGATGGCATGCCGGATGGCGCGCTGTTGCTGCGGAACGTGCCACAAACTGATCAACTTGCGCCAGGTGATTTCATTGTGACTAGTGGTTTGGGCAACACCATGCCCACCCCTCTAACCATCGGTCAAATCGATCGAATTATTAGCAGCGAGGCAGATGTGTTGCAAGAAGCCACGGTCCGTCCAGCCATCGACTTCAACCGCATCGAGCAAGTCTTGGTCATTACTAACTGGCAACTGACCAGCACACTCAGCAACTCGACGATCATTACTCCAACGTTTATTTTGCCACCCACGGCAGAGGTCACCAATACTTTGCCGATTGCGACACCCTGAAGAGAAAGTAAGAATTATGAATTATAAAAGGTCGGAAGCGATTGACTTCGTGCCACATACTTCATAATTCTTACTTCATAATTCTCACTTTCTATGAGACGTCACGTTTTAGCTGCCCTAGCCTTGATCATGTTGGCGATTGTCGAATCCAGCCTTCTGCCAACACTACTAGGGCCAAGTTTTCGACCCAACTTAGTGTTGATTGCGGCGAGTACATGGGCGGCGATTCGCGGCCCAGAGGGATTCTTTTGGGCGGCCGGTGGCGGCATGATGCTCGATCTATTGTCCGGTGGTGGGATTGGCCTAAACGCCACTGCCTATATGTTGGGAAATCTGGCCGCAGTAGGGTTTGATCGCATTCCCATTCCATCACGCGCGTTCCGCACCACCAACTGGGTCGCGATTACGACCGCTGTGGCGCATACATTTATGCTGGTTTGGCTAGGTATCACGGGTCACCCCATCGATTTTGGTTTTGCCCTAACCAATGTCATCATTCCAATGTTGCTACTCAATCCTTCGCTGGCACTCCTGGCTTACACCGTGCTGTCACGGATGAATCAAAAATTGATGGCCAACGAACGTTTTGCGGTACATTAGCCCTATCAATTTCGGATTCGACACTTTTATGATCTTTGGCGAACTCCCTATCCAACGGCGCAGTAAACAGACCCCACCCCCCGACCGGCGTGGCGGGCAGGTGCGTCTGATCATACTAATCGTATTGATCGTGTTCTCATTTTCACCCGTAACCTATCGGCTATATCAATTACAAGGTGAACGACAAGCCGAATTTCGAAATCGCATCAGCCGCCGTAGCGAGCAAGAACGCTCGTTGCCCGCCACACGAGGGCTAATTTATGACCGAAGCGGTTTAGCCGTGGTGCGCAATTCACCAGCGTATCAAATTGCCATCATCCCTAACAACATGGTAGAGCGAGATAGCGATATTCAAACACGGGTCGAACAAACGGCCATGTTCAATCGCTTGGCCAGCATGATTAACCAACCGGGCATCACAGCAGGCGAAATCTATACCCGCGTGAAACAACAGATTGACAACAATCAACCGTACGACCCGGTCGTAATTGCCGACAATGTGCCACGTGATATTGCACTGTCTATTCAGGAACAATCGCTGTTTATGCGCGGGGTGATCGTGCAAAAAATTGGTTCGCGCTTTTACCCGTACCAGGAATTGCTGGGCAACATGCTGGGCTACACGGCCCGTATCCCGGCGGGTCTATTGCCTAACTATCAAAAGCAGGTTTACAGCGACAAACGGCGAGTCTACAAAGATGACGACCGGGTAGGCGTGCTGGGGCTGGAACGACGGGTTGAACCCTATGTGCGCGGGGTGAAAGGTTACCAAACCGAAGAGCGCGACGCTTCCGGTGAGGTACGCCGAATCATCACAACAACACAACCTATGGCTGGCGACAGCGTTTATCTTACGCTTGATTTGCGGCTGCAAAAAATCATCTCAGACGCGCTGATTCCCATCATGCAAATCCGTAACTCGCCACGTGGGGCAGTCGTGGTCATGAACCCTAACACCGGTGAGATTCTAGGCATGGTGACCGTGCCAGGCATCGACAACAATTTGTTTGCCAATGGCATCACCCAAAAACAGCTGGAGGTCTATCAAAATGAATTGACCACACCGCAAATTAATCATGCCACACAGGAACAACCCAACCCAGGTTCTACCTTCAAAGTCATCAGTGCGATTGCCTTGTTGCAAGAAGGGGCCATCACACCGGATACGATCATCAATGATCCTGGAGTATTCTATTTGCCGCCAGAAAGCAACGATCGACGTCCGTTTTATTGCTGGATTGGATTGCCCCCACGTGGTGGATCGCATGGCCCCCAAACAGTGTCCGATGCATTGCGCAACTCGTGCAACACCTTCTTTCGAAAAGGCATCGGCGGCTACAAACCCGACAACATCACCGCATTAGGGGGTGACCCAACTGCGGGCGCGGAGCTGTTGGCCAAATGGGCCAATGAATTTGGCGTAGGTGAAGAATATCCCGACGGGTTTGACCTGCCATATGCAGCGGGCACGGTGCCCACCCGCGACTATATGCTAAATGTGATGGGGCGTCCGTGGTTTACCGGCGACAGTTATAACGCGGCCATCGGGCAGGGGTTTGTGCAAGTCACCCCCCTGCAAATGGCCAACATCATGGCAACGATCGCCAATGGTGGCACGCTCTATATGCCACAAATTATTCGCGAAGTAAAGGATGTCAATGGCAATATTGTGCGGCCCTTTGAGCCCAAAGTGATTCGCCAGGTTCGAGTCAGCCCCGAAAACATGCAACTGGTACAGAACGCATTGCGTCGAGTCGTTAGTAACGACGGCACCGCCATCGAATCGCAAATCGCCGGGTTTGAATATGCCGGCAAAACGGGCACTGCAGAATTTTGTGACGGAGAAGCCCAAAAGATTCTGCGGCTGTGTGGACTTGAGGAAACTGCCAACAAACCCCTCCCGACCCATGCCTGGTTTATCGCTTATGCACCGGCGGTCAATCCGGAAATTGCGATTTCGGTCTATATCTGGAATGGTGGCCAAGGCTCCGGTGTGGCTGCACCCGTAGCCCAGCGCATCATCAACGAATATTTCAATTTGAAGGTGCCGCCGGAGAAACTGAAGCGGGTGAAGTCGTTGCAGGAAGAGCGGGACGCGAATGAATAAGAAATTGAGAATTAAGAATGCAGAATGCAGAAAACGCGCGCAACGCTGATACTCTCTTCGTTCATAATTCATAATTCTCAATTCTCAATTCCTCATCCGCCGCATATACTTCCCCCCTACATGATTGCTATCAAAGGATTGCGCCAGGGGTTATTAATTGTGTTCGACAGCACGGTCGGCACGCCTTGGCTATCGCAGCTCTATGAGTTGCAGCGAAAAATTGAGACGAGTAGTAATTTCTTTAAGGGCGGGCGCATCGCCTTTGATGTCAAAAGTTTCACATTGGGTGTCGATGAAATCGAGCGAGCCAAAGCGATGCTGGGCGAGCACGAGGTCACTCTGTGGGCGATTATCTCAACCCAGGAGCTCACCTGTGTTCGTGTAAAACAGGCTGGTCTGGCCGTTACATTGAGTGATGCACCCGCGTTGGTCAAGCCTACACCCATCGTCGAACCGGTGCTGGCGGCTGAGGACCAGGCCACCCCATCGATGAGTATCGAGGTGGTGTCAACGCCTGTGTCAGAGACAGTTGCTGCCCCATCCAGCGAGCCAGCCGAACCAGTCGAGAGCGAATCCGCCAACGAGATCGTGGTGGAAGGCACCGATGGTCTGCTGGTGCGTAAACGCGTCCGGTCAGGCCAGGTATTGCGCCACCCCGGCCACATCGTCGTCATTGGCGATGTCAACCCGGGCGCAGCCTTGATTGCCGGTGGCGACATTATTGTGTGGGGTCGCTTGCAAGGCAGCGCCCACGCCGGCGCATTAGGCGACGAAAATGCGACGGTCTGCGCACTGGATCTCATCCCCTCACTCCTGCGCATCGCCGACGCCACCCGTGTCTCGCACAACGACAAACGCCGCCAACCCAAACCCGAAACCGCCATGCTGCAAGAACAAGAGATTTTGCTCGTTCCGTGGCAAGCAGGGCGATAACAGATCTCAAATGAAACTAAAAAAAGCCGTCATCACTGCGGCGGGCAAGGGCCAACGCACATTGCCGCTGCAAACCCTCGTTGATCGTGACGGGGTGCAAAAAAGTGCGCTGCAGGTCATCATCGAAGAGATCTTAAGCGCGGGCATCAACGACATCTGCATCGTTATCCAACCGGGCGACCAAGCCACCTATACCAGCGCCGCTGGCGAACACGCCCGGCGCTTGCAGTTTGTCGAACAAGCCAACCCACTGGGCTATGGACACGCGATTTATTGCGCCCGACCTTTTACTGGAGACGATGCCTTTCTACATTTGGTCGGAGATCACTTGTATGTCAGCCGCGACAAAAACAAGACGTGTGCGCAGCAATTGGTCGAAGTGGCCGCCGTGGAAAACTGCGCTGTCTCGGCGGTGCAAGCCACCCGCGAATTTCTGTTGCCCAACTACGGCGTGGCCAGTGGCAAGCGTCTGGCCGGAGCCACTCCGTTGTATGCCGTCGATACCGTCATCGAAAAGCCCACGCCGACCCAGGCAGAACAAAACCTAATTGTGTCGGGCTTGCGCGCTGGCTATTACTTGTGTTTCTTTGGTATGCACGTGCTCACTCCCGGTCTGATGAACATTCTGGCCCAGCATATCGATGCAGCTCAAGGCAATCTGCAACTCTCCCCTGCCCTGAATGAGTTGAGCAAACGCGAGCGTATGTTGGCCTTCGAAGTGCACGGCCAGCGCTACGACATTGGCGTGAAATACGGCCTGCTCACGGCCCAATTGGCCCTGGCACTAGACGGCAAAGACCGCGAGGAAGTGTTAGCGCAACTCGTCGAACTGCTTGCAACGCGCAATTAGATGTCTACCCTTACCGAAATCATTACCTCGCCAGACCCAGCTGTGCGCGATCAGTCGTTGGACGCGTTTTGTCGGCATGCCGATGCGGCTGCACTGCTGACTGAATGCGAAGCACTGGAAATTTTTCGCAAACACAGTAGCAACTTGTATGAGCGGGTCCGGGCGCTGTTTTTTCTGTACGCCATCCATCGTTTTCATTTGCCCGGCAAAACAGGCATACAGGCCAAAGGCAATGTGCCATTTGAAGGCTATGAGCATGTGCTGGCCCGGCGTTTTGAAGAAGCGATTGCGGCGTTCTTGCAAGCGCAGCGGACATATGGACCCAACGAAGCTATCAGCAGCGCGCTGGCCGAGGCTTATCACAAGCTGGCCTTCCAAACATTGGCCGACCAAGTCCGCCGCAGCGTGCGCTCGGCCCGCGGCAACCAGTGGATGGTCCGCGTGGGCCATCCGGCCGATCAGCCACTACGCATTCACCGTGAGTTGGCGAAAGGCGTGGAGCGTGGGGC
>JANMVQ010000058.1:0-4619 GCA_031392845.1 Chloroflexota bacterium | reverse complement strand
CCCATGCCGTTCAGCACGCGGTCTTTGACCTTGGCCACAATATCGTCACGCACATCGCCATGGGCCATATGGCCCCACCAAATCATCACATCGGTGTTGGCCAGCACGTCATCGGTCAAGCCGTGCTCCGGCTCATCCAGTGTGGCAGTGCGAATTTGCAAGTCTGCATTCGGGCGCAAACCCTCAGCAATTGTCTCGTGCATGCCGTGTGGGTATATATCGGACACTTCTTTGTGCGTCTTTTCGTGTCGGTATTCGTGCCAAATGGTCACGCGAATTGGGTTAGCCATAGTTCCACTAATTCTAGTGCCGACTGCCATAATAGGCGACTATCGAATCGCCAAAGGCAGGTAGACTCGTGCAGATGCGTTGGGATTAGGCGTTGGCGTTGGGGTCGGAACCGTACAAGTGCGGGTCTGCGTGAAAGTATCAACAATCACCCCGGTTCGAGTAACAAACCGAAACTCGATCGCACAGGCGCTGGCCTCGACCAACATTGCACCATAATCTGCGTTATAACGTAGCACACTGCCGCTGGTGGGTGTTGCGCCAAATGCGTAGATGCTGCGTCCCCCTAATCCATTTACAAAATAAGGAAAGCCCGCCTGATCGACCCGTTCGTAAGTATGATCATGTCCGGCCAACACGGCGGTTGCCCCCCAGTCTTTATAGGGCCAGCGCATCCACAACGAATCGCCATGCACGCTCGATGATGAATACGGTGGATGGTGCATGTAAACCAACTTCCATGGCGCAGTGGATTGAGCAAGTGCGGTTTGCAACCATTCACCTTGTGTTGATGTCGACGTATTGCCATCCGGTTCGCGAGGATCACTGCTGAGCATGAAGAATTGCACCGGCCCGCGCAATAGATCGTAGTAGCGCTCGTTGTTAGGTAGGCTAAACGCGTTGGTATAGGCGATGAGGCCGGTGTCCCAATCATGGTTGCCCATAACTGGCCAAAAGCGATTCTCCGATGCGCCCGCGCCATATTTGCCGGAATACGGCGCAATCCAATCGTGATAGTAACGTGCTACACAATCGTCGTAGGGATCCGGGGCAGCGTTGTTATAGCAATATGAGTTGTCGCCAACCGTAGTCACAAAATCGACATTCCATGTCTTGATAATGCCGGCGACATCAAAATTGGGCTGTGAATTGACGGAGCCAAAATCGCCGATGACTGCAAAGCGAATAGTGCCGGTTGGGGGCGGCTGTAACTGCCCGGAACAGGGTTGCACCGAGATACTGCCCAGAGCAGTCAGTGCACCAGCAGAGCTGGTGTCGTCCCCGACAAAGATCAGGTTGGGTGTCTGATATGGGTCAGGGAACCCGTTAAAGGCACTGTAGTCACGGATAGGGCCAGTCAGAATGGTTGTGCCATTTACCATCAAGGCGTAGGTATCGGTAACAATACCCAGCTGATAGGTCACCGGGGTACTGGTATCAAAGGCAGCCGATTCAGCTTGGTTAAACAAAGGCGTACTGGCCGGATGAATGCCATCCCCCTGTGCCCAGACGTTATTGCCCCAGAAACCTAGCTCAATGCCCTTACCATCGCTGGCGATCACAATCATGCTAAAGCCCGCCCGATTGTCGTTATTGTGCACTTCTTGCACAACCTGCAATGAAAAATTGAGCGCAAACCCAAGGCTGCGATCAAGTGTAATGGGTTGTGTGGGGGCCGCAAAATAGCCCGCCGAAATGTTGGTCGGGGTGAATGTGTCCAGCAGTGTCATCCCATTGGTGTAAGTGGGAGTTACCTGCGCACCCGGCGAGGTCAGGAATTGCCATTGCTGGTTACTAGGCAGATTGCCCAAGCGGCTGTCGTATAAGGGCGTTGGTGAATCGGCTGGAATCAAAGATGCACAAAACCCAGTGGCTGCTCTGACCTTGGTGCTGGCTGAGGCCGATGCGGGTTGGTATGTACCCAGCAGTACAACGCAAGCCGACAGGATAAGTGAAATCACCTTGCTCATTGCGTATAGCTTAACGCACAATGGGCAGCGTTACGTTGTCCATTGCTGGCTGACCCGGGATCGACACCAGCACACTTTTGACATCCGGATAGGTGTAACTCCCGACGTGCAAATTCGTAGGAATATGACCATCGGCGGGTAACGGCAGGGTCAAAGTGAGATAGACCTGATCACCCATACGCCAAGAAGACGGGTGCACACCGGCGATATCCTGCTGCGCAATTTGTTGATCACCCGCGAGCAAACGAAAGGTCCAGTGATAATCTGCACCCGATGGCGGTGCTTGCAGTACGTTTAATAACACCTCGATGCGCATCACCTGTGCCGATGTTGTCACCCGATACGCATGCAGTTGCAACTGGTTTGCCCAGACAGGATGAATGTCGACGACAAAGTGCGAACCTGCATCGGTGCCAAATGGGCCGGTACGCACTATCGTATATCTTCGATCTTCGCTTCGTACAGTAGCATCCGTTTCATATACCGTTTTCGCAGACAGCGCCTCGGACACAAGCGATTGCATGGGCGCAGTATCCGCAGCAAAAAGAAACATGCTTGGGGTACCGGCGCGTACGACAACACCATCGCTTTCACTATTGAGAAAGCGATGTGGAACATCCGCTAGCACCACGCGCAACACTACGGCTTGCTCATTCCATGGCGTAGGAAAGCCCTTGATCACCGCAATAAGCGCCTGGTCAGGCTCGAGCTGAGCCAGCGCCTTGGTGCGCGCCTCCCACACATCCGACAAGCGTCGCCCGTAGCCGCCAGATGTATCGTGCTGTCCAATAAACTGTGCAAACCGTAGCGTTGTAAACCCCTGCCACAGCACCACCAGGGCCAGAACCGGAGCGACGCCCCAGCGCCACTGTGTACGTGTGCGAATCAGGTGATTGGCAAATAGGGCCATCAGAATAAATGGCGCCGGATACGACAGGGTGAAGTAGTGCATTTGCACGGGCTGACTTACATAAACTTGTCCTAGTATCGGCACCCACCACCATAGCAACACGATCAGAATGGGACTGCGTATGCCAGAAGCAGATCGACGCAAGTCCAATAGCACAAACGCACTCGCCAGCATCAGCACGCCCATTTGCAGTGAGTCGATCCAGGCCAAAGCTGATGCAGGTTGAGCAGCCCATAATGGAAATGCGCTACCCGTTAAGTCACTCAGATGTGCGCCACCGCTCATCCACAATGCTCTGAGCAACCCATCTGCAGTCCAAAATCTCGACACGCTCGGCGTACTAAATAGCGAGGTGAAATTTGCAAGGCCGGTGTTGACATCGTAAAGAATGTAGACCGCTGTCAATATGATCAGTGGCAACAGACCGATCAAAACGGGTTTTACCTGCAATGTATCGCGATGAATCAGCGCCACGACTAACACCATAATCACTAGCGATACTGCACTTAAATGCACGCCTACACAAAGCGCCAGACCTAGGCCAACCATTGCCCAGGCGCGTGCATTGCGGTCGTGGGCGACTCTAAGCAAGCCCCACACCAGCAGCAGGCTACACAAGGGCAGAGCCTCGATGGACAACTTGCGTGCGGACTGAATCGCCCAGGGTGCCACGGCATACAACAGCGCAGCCAGATGCGCCACCCGCAACCCAAAGTAGCGCCGACATACCAGCCAGCCCAGCAGCACCGCCACAACATCCAACAACGCACGATAGGCCGCAACCAAAATAAGGTTGTGCGTAAAGATATAGGGGACCGCCAGAATATATAGAAAGAGTGGTGGATGATTGATGAGGCTACCGCTAAAGGGTGCCACCGCCAACCATTCGCCCTGAGTGATATTCAGCGCCTGCAACGGAGCAAGTGCTTCATCGTAGCGAATATCAATTAGGTCAAGCCGATGCAGCCGCAGAAACGCAGAGAGTGCCGTGATGATGAGCAGAATGAGCCAGGATAATTGGCGTGGCTGCTCATAGATAAGCCTCTGCATTTGTGTGAGCTTAGCGCATCAAGGTGAAGCGTTCCTAAAAAAACTGCGCCATTTGCCCTGTAAACATCATTTCCATCTCAAATCTAAGTGATGTCTTGGTATTAGGGTGACTACAGCTTGGTCAGCATTTGGACGATTCGCACCAATAGTCGTTTCGCTTGCGCATAGGTGTCGGCATCCAATTTATGTTGAATATTCAAGGCATCAAATATTCCACCACACTCCGTGGCTGATCCTCGCGCTATAGCGAAAAACTTGCGCTTATCTGCACCCGTCGTTTTGCCCGCACCTTCCGCAATATTCAACACAATGGAAAGCGAGGCCCGATCCAACTGATCGATCACTACTTTGCTACCGCTGGGCAGCTTTCCAATAACTCCTATAGCAAGGCTCAAAAACTGAAGGGAGCACTGGTAGACATCGAGTTTCTCGTGCCCAAGCTGGGTATCGGAGGCGCTGTGAGTCATACAAAGTCAATCGTAGCACTTGCCAGTATGTTTGATCGTAATGAAAAAGTCCTGCTCAAGCTGAGTATTTTTGCCTAGCAGCCTGTCGGAGAGCAGAGAACGGGAACGCGCAAGTAGGCGTAAACTGGACAGATGGATCGGAAGTTCAAAACAGTAGACTACGCGGCGGTATTGGAGGAACCAGTGTTACTGAGCGAATGTGTGCCGGAAGGA
>JANMVQ010000051.1:0-33950 GCA_031392845.1 Chloroflexota bacterium | reverse complement strand
CGTTCGGAACCTTCCAAACCTTCGAACCTCCGACCAAGGCACCCCCGCCTCCTCAAAGAGGAAGTCGGCCCCGAAGAGATCGCCGCAATCGTGGCGCACTGGACCGGTATTCCACTCAGCAAGTTGGTGGAAGGCGAGACGCAGAAGCTGGTCAAGATGGAAGATCGTCTGCGCGAGCGAGTGATTGGGCAAGACGCCGGGTTACGAGCGGTGGCCAATGCGGTTCGTCGAGCACGGGCCGGGTTGCAAGACCCGAATCGGCCGATTGGTTCATTTATCTTCCTTGGCCCCACCGGCGTAGGCAAGACCGAGACGGCCAAGGCGCTGGCCGAATTTCTGTTCGATAACGAACAGGCCATGATCCGCATCGACATGAGCGAGTATCAAGAGAAGCATACGGTTTCGCGCTTGATCGGTGCGCCGCCGGGCTATATCGGCTACGACGAGGGCGGCCAGCTCAGCGAGGCGGTGCGGCGCCATCCCTATAGCGTGGTGCTGTTTGACGAGATCGAAAAAGCCCATCCCGAAGTCTTTAATGTGCTTTTGCAGGTGTTGGATGATGGTCGCCTGACCGATGGCCAAGGCCGCACGGTGAACTTCAAGAACACTGTGATTATTATGACCAGCAATCTGTTGGCAGGTTCGCAAGGTTTGGAAGGTTCTGCACGTTCAGAACGTTACGAACGTTCAGAACCTTATGAACTTTCAACGTTGACCAAAGACGAGGTTCTCAAGCAGTTGCAGAAATTCTTCCGCCCGGAATTCTTGAACCGCATCGATGAGATCGTGGTGTTCAACAGCTTGAGTAATGAGCACATCGTGCAGATCGTAGAGGTGCAGTTGCAGAAGCTGTATAGGCTATTGGCCGATCGCAAGATCGCGTTAACGCTGACGGACGCAGCCAAGCATCACCTGGCGCAAGTGGGCTACGATCCGGCCTTTGGGGCACGCCCTCTCAAGCGCGCCATCCAAAGCGAGTTGCAAGACCCGCTTTCGATTGCGATTCTGGAAGGCAAGTATCACGAAGGCAGTGTTGTCACCGTCGATGAGCAGGACGGCGAGCTAGTGCTGAAGTAGCTGAAAAGACTTGTCAGGCCGAAGCGTAAGCGAAGGTTAAACCTGGCAGGTTTTTTCATTAAAATTCCCACGTGATCACCGCCAAACCCTTTCTCAACCAGATGGAGCTATGCTATGTGCCGCCTGGCCCTTTCTGGATGGGGAGTGGACCAGAAGACCGCACCGCAGCGGAGTCAGAAAAACCCCAGCATTTGCGCGAGGTCGATTATGGTTACTGGATTTCGCGCTTTGCGATTAGCACAGCGCAATTCCGGGCGGTCGGCTCGACCGGCACCTACCAACGCCGCTCCAGCCGCCCTATCGTAGAGATCGATTGGCATGATGCGGTTGCGTTTTGTGACGCACTCACAGTGCGCTGGCAATCAGAAGGTGTGTTGCCCACTGGTTGGACCACGCGTTTGCCTACCGAAAGTGAATGGGAGAAGGCCGCACGCGGTGGCTTGCAAATACCGCAGACACCGATCATCGCCGGCCCCAAGGCAGCCAGTGTGTTTGATCCACTACAGATCGTATTCCATAGCAACCCCCAACCCAAACGGCGCTATCCGTGGGGCGATCAAACCAGCGCCCGCCAACGCATGACCAGTCAGGAGGATCTACCCGCTTTGGCAACACTCTTCATGGGCGGCGCCACGCCTTATGGTTGCGAGGACATGGCTGGCAACGTCTGGGAATGGTGTCTTAACAAGTCACAGCCCAGCTACGAGAATTATCAAATCGAAGTCGATCTGACCGGTGATGAGCCACGCGTAGTGCGTGGGGGAGCCTTCGATCGACTACAACGTTTTGCGCGCTGCTCTTTCCGCTATTGGCACGATCCACGCTTCAAGTTTGAGATGATGGGGTTTCGAATCGTGGTGGTTACGGCCGCCACGCCATTGGCATAAACGTTTGGGTGACAGCCACCTCTACAAAGCTGGCCGTATAGGTTGTGGTTGTAGCTGGGGTGACCAACGACTGCGTGCGTTGGCCGCCATTCGACCAATCACTAAACTTATAAAATGCCCCACCTACTGCCATCACCATGTCAGGCGCAGACACATTCAACTTGTAGTTCTGCCAAGAAGTGATGACCCGTGTGCCCGTGATAGTGATATCGTTGACCATCACACGCATCCCCTCTGGCGTAGTTCTGAATGTCATTGGAACGTAATTTGGCAACAATGTCTGCGTCACGGTGCGGCTTGATCCCTGGGCGTCAACCGCAGTCAGTTGCACTTCATAATAGCTATATGGGGCTGCCGCCAAGCTAACCGGTCCGGACAACGGGCCGATGGCCACGATTTCGCCGGTCTTGGTCAGAACTACCGTAGTCTGTTCGCCATTATCAACAGACACATTATTCAGATCAAGAGTTGAAGTGGGGTTAGCCCGTGGGCTTTTCACCATGACTGTCCAACGCAATGATTTATTCACATTCTCACCTTCCGGGTCGACGGCGCTGCCGGTCAGCGTGATGACTTGACCCACGCTAAAGCGCATTCCCGCGAGGGGTGTCACGATGCTGGGTTGCGGCGGTTGATTCACATTTGGATTATTCCCATCAATCTTTATGCCAAGCGTAGTTGGTGCAGATTGCACTCCTCCATCCCCCACAGTCAACGTTACTGAGTAGCTGCCAGACTGTGCATAGGTATGGGTGGGATTTGCCTCGCTCGATTTGACGCCATCGCCAAATTGCCAGTAGTAATACAGCATGTCGCCATCTGGGTCACTGCTGCCTGCGCTGCTAAACCGCATGGTCAAGGGCGTATTTGATACGGCCTCTGCGCTAGCGATCAAAGCATTTGGCGCGCGATTGATTGTCTTGACCTGTATCGAAATCGGTGTCGATTTCGCAAGCAGCCCTGCACTGTCTGTGACACTTAGCTGTGCGTTATACGAACCCGCATTTAGATAAACATGGGTTGGATTGACTTCCGTTGATGTAGTGCCGTCGCCAAAATTCCACAGATAGCGCAGTATCGTGTTTGAATTATTGTTGTCGCTACTGCCTGAGCCATCAAACCGCACTTGTAACGGGGCTGGCCCATTGATCGGATCGGCCAAGGCAATCGCCACTGGCATCGAATCGCTGGGGACAAAAGTCGCGGTGACCGCGACTTGCGGCGCATCGACGTTGAGCGGGTGTGCTATCGCCCCACCATCCGACCAGTTTTGGAATTGCTGCATTTGGCCGCTCGGTGCTTGTTGCAACTGTGGTGTAGAAATACTCAATGTCGCCCCTTCCCAGGAAGTAATCGTTGTGCTGGCGGTCATGCGGGTGGTGTTGGCGTCCACAACTAATCCGGCTGGTGATGTGTTGAACATCACTGCAACCCGGTTGGGCCGCAACGTTTGCGTTACCGTGCGCGATAGACCAGCCTTGTCTGTCGCGGTTAACTGAATTTCGAGAAAGCTTAGCGGCGCAGCATCCAAATCCTCTGGCGGCGGTGCCGTAATGACAATGTTGTTGCCGGATTTAGTGAGAAACGGGTGCACGTGCTCATTAATTTGCAAACGATACGGCACATGATGTAACAAGACCTTCCAACTCATGCTGGCGCTCACATCGCCATCTTCAGAATCAGTTGCCGTACCACTCAACGCAATTTGCTCACCGACTCGAAAAAGCTTGTCAAGGGTGGGCGCACTAATCACCGGATCGGGGGGCGTGTTGCCAGGAAAAATCTTGATTTGCACTGGGGTCGAGGCGGCCCCTTTGCTATCGACCACCGTTAGAACTGCGGTGTATGTGCCCGCAGTCTCATAGGTGTGGCTCACGCTCAGACCCGTTGCGCTCTGTCCATCGCCAAAGTTCCAGGTTGCAGTAAAGGTATCGTTGTCTGGGTCGCTGGCACTCCCCTCAAATTGAACAGTTAACGGCACCGGACCATTGTTCGTCGTAGCTGTGCCGGTAGCAATGGGTGGGCGGTTAGAGGTGCCGGTGTATTTCACCCGCCGGATATCGCCATTTTGGGTGCCGAAGTAGAGCGCGCTGCTGTTGGGATCAAACATAACCGCAATCACACCATAGCTGCCTGTCGCAAAACTCTGGGCAGATGGCGTGCCGCTTCGATTTAGAAAATAGACATTGCTCTTGCAATAATCGCCAAAGAAATAGCCGCCATCGTATGGTGCAGGCCACTGCCCCGGCGCAGCAAATGCGCCGCCAGTGATGGCACAAAAGCCATCGTTATGACTGAGCGCCAAAATGGGGTTGGTCATACCCGCAGGAGCGCTGCCACAATTCGACGCCGAATCGATCACGCAGTTGCCCTCGCGCTGATTCCAACCATAGTCGCCGCCAACTTGGCCCAGGTTGATTTCTTCCCAAGTGCCTTGTCCTACATCATTAATATGCCATTCGTTAGTAGCGTGCTTAAAGGCCATGCGAAAGGGATTGCGCAAGCCGCGCGCGATCACCTCCTGACACGCCACACCGCTTTGGCGTGATTCAGCGCTACCGCTGCACCGGCGCGTGCTGTTGACACTGCCACTGGGGTTCACCCATGGATTGCTGGCCGGAATACTGCCATCGGTGTTGATGCGCAAAATTTTGCCGGACATCGTGCTCCAGTCGCGCGCCCGATCATTGCCAGTGCCGCAGCCGCCATCACCCACGGACACATATAGCAAACCATCCGCGTCAAACTTGAGATCCCCGCCGTTGTGGTTTCCACAGATGGCCGGAATATGGGTCAAAATCGGAGTCGCGCCGCTGGTTGTGTTGTCGGTGTTGAGCACATAGCGCACCACCCGGTTATAGCGATCGTTGCCGGAGCAGTAGGTGTGATAAATGTAGATGTATTTATTTGACCCAAAGTTTGGATCGACTGCTACACCTTCGAGACCTTGCTCGTTGTCAGTACAACTGATGCCACCTACATCCAAGGCGCTGGCATCAAGCAACTTGCTCTGGTTGATGTCATAAACGCGCAAGCGCCCACCTTGGTTGCCGATGAGCAAACGCCCATCCGGCGTGGCTGCCAATGCTGTAGGAATGCCGCCGGGGCTGGCAATCACTGTGGTGGTGAAGTCGGCAGCACTGGCTTCAGGCGCTGCTTGCATGTCGCTAGCAGCTAAACCTAGGTATGGCGAGCCAAAAATTGCAGCCAAGACAAGGGCGGCAACCAAAAAAAGCGTCATCCGACGAGGCACATATCGCTTCCGATGATGGCGAGCACGCTTATTAAAGTGCGCTTCTGCCAATATCCGATGGGCATCACTTGCATATGGCGCGACCCCATACATTTGGGTAGAGATACTTGTCCTTTGAGTTTGGTCGGCCTTGTCAGATTGAAAATGGTTTTTGTGTATCAACTAATCACTCCAAAGCAGCCCTTTCCTCCAGCATGGATTCTTTTCGGAATCACCTGGAACCCGGGCACATACAGCAACAGAAATGTTTTAGCGCCCACAATGGGGCATAGCGTCCGCCTTAGGGCCTATTGAAAACCATCTCTAAGATGGAGACTTGACACTGTTGCTATCTATTCGAAAAATTTGAAGAGCCAGCAAGCAGCCATACTCGCAATGACGCTATGTTGCAACTGGTAACGAGCTTGGTTTTTGGCAACAACCGAGCTACTAATGTCTTGTAATTAAGACACAGAAAAAGGTTGATCTTTAGTTTTGAGTTATCCGATCTTTATGGGTATAAAGAAACGCTTAGTAGAAAAGCGTTATCGCAAGTGGTACCGGCGATACGGCAAATTGCGGGGTGAACCCTTGTTACGAGGTACGGATAACCCTAGCGGGGTTACGCGCACCGTAGTTGGAATAGGGCACAGGCGGTAGGCAGTCTGACCGAGGCTGCGATGGGGGTATCCGGCCATCCCTGAACAAACCCAGCGTGTCATTGCCGAAAGCGTTGAAATACTGCGTACGGCAAATGATTTGGCTATGGTTGCTAAAACTGATGTTTGCATGACACCTCCTTTCGTTCTAAGAGATTACTTAGAGAATAGGATAACAGGAAGTGTGCTACTTGGCAAGAGGCCCAAAGGACGAAAATATATCTTTGTGCCTGCGCGCCTGTGGGTTAAAGGCCCAATGCACGAATTAACTTCTGCATGGCCAACCCACGATGACTAATACGATGCTTTTCATCAGGCGACAATTCGGCCATATGTCGTTTGTCGCCTGAGCTAGCCACAGCAAATACTGGGTCAAAACCAAACCCGCCCACGCCGCGCTGCGCCGGGCCAATCGCGCCTTCACAGACGCCTTCAAATAAGTGTTCGGCCCCAGTAGGATCGATCAGGGCCAGCACGGCCCTAAAACGGGCGCTGCGTTCTACAGCGAGCACACCAACCATTTCGCGCAGCAGCTCAGTGCAGCCATCTCCATTGGGGGCGGCTTTGTGATAGCGCGCCGACAGCAGCCCCGGACGGCCATCCAGCGCGTCTACTTCCAGGCCGCTGTCGTCCGCCAGCACCAACCAGTCTAGGTGACGCTTTGGCTCGGCCGCAAAGGCACGCGCCTTGATGAGTGCGTTGCCAGCATACGTATCGGCATTTTCTTCCGGGTCAATCGTGATCCCAACCTCGCGTGGCATGATCAGTTGGACATCCTGCAACCCATGCATGGCAAAAATCTCGCCTAACTCCTGATGTTTGTGCGCGTTGTTTGACGCAATAAGAAAGACGGTCATGGTTCGGATTGTCTCATGGGTCATGGACAGAAAGCAGTAGGCAGTGGGCAGAAAGCAGAGTGCTATAAGCAACACTCTGCTTTCTGCCTACTGCCCAGCTCCCCACCCCGCATACGCCACAATCCCAACAGTCATGCCCATAAACCGCTCAGCGTGTATTTGCGCCTGGGGAAAGAGATTGCGCACCTTGGCAGTGGAGAGCAACTGGATCTGCTCAACCTCGCGGCGGGCGGCGGCCTCATCTGGTAGCCGCGGGAACCAACCCAATGCAAAATGCTGAACCAACCACACCCGCGCACGCACCGGCAAGAATTGAAAACCCGGGAAAAAGAAATGCGGCTCAATTGGAAAATAATGATTGGGGGTTTGGACAAAATAGCACCGCCCCACCCGCCGAACTTCCTGCGCAAAGGCCTGCTGGCGTGCCCAATCCCCGACATGCTCAATGACAGAATTCGAGAAGACAATATCAAACTGTTGATTCTGAAATTGCGGCATCGCGCAGCCATCACCAATAAGGTTGGTGAAATTGGGTGGCACAGCACCAGGCTGGCTGATGTTCAACAGGGTGATGTGAATGTGGATGGGTTGTGTATAAACCGCCTCGGTTTTAGAAACCGAGGCGGTTTGAAGGACCGAATCCATCCCCAATATATGCCAGAAAAACGCGGTGCCGCCCACATCCAACAGTTGCAATGGTCGTTCCGGGTCATTCGGTGACACCTTAGCCAGCAACGTCGTAAAAAGAGCAATGCGCTGTTGTCTGAGCCGGGTGATCCACGAATCCGACCGGCGCATATCGGCGATAGAGCGAAAGAGCAAACCACGCATTGCCCGTATACTACCTGTTGTATGAAATATGTGACCAGTGTGGGTGGGACTGATGATCCGGCCACTGCACGTAAATTTATCATCGATATGAACCGCGCAGGTGAAGTGGTCGTCGATGGCAAGGCCCGCAAACTCGATTTACGCGAGATCGACGACGATGGTCTATTTTCTTTGTTGATAGATGGACATTCATTTGAAGCCTTGGTCGAGGAAGGCGATGGTGAATATCGGGTGTTGATCAACGGCACACAATATCAGGTGCATGTGATCGACGAACGCGCCAAACGGCTGGCCGAGGCTGCCGGCGCTTTCACCCCTGCCAGTGGTGATATCAACGTCAAATCGCCCATGCCCGGCCTGGTTGTGGCGGTTCCAGTCAAAGATGGCGATGTAGTGAAGAAAGGTCAGGTCGTGCTGGTGCTTGAATCCATGAAGATGGAAAACGAACTGAAGTCCCCACGCGATGGCACAATTTCGACTATCAAGGTGCAAAATCGTCAAGCGGTCGAGCAGGGGCAAATTTTGATGGTGATCAGCTAGCAGGAGCAATTGGCCCTAACCCCCGAATTTACCGCCGCCATCGGTGGCCACCCCGTTGTAGCTGAAATCTTGTGGCGGCGTGGCTACCGCAAAGTTGAGGCAGCCCGCGCTTTTCTCGATCCAAATCAATATGTGCCGTCATCACCGCATGACTTGCCTGATCTGGATAAGGCAGTCGCGCGTCTACAGCGGGCTATTGCCCAGAGGGAGCGTATTCGCATCTGGGGTGATTTTGATGTAGACGGTCAGACCGCCACCAGCGTGTTGTTTCTGGGGTTGCAGGCGTGTGGGGCACAGGTCGATTACACCATCCCAAATCGAAGCACCCATAGCCACGGCCTGAACTTTGATGGCATTGGCAAGGCCAAAGACGACGGCGTTGCAATATTACTAACCTGCGACTGCGGCGTGACTGATTTTGAATATGTGAGTTATGCGCGGCAAGTGGGGCTGGATGTCATCATCAGCGATCACCACGATCTGGAGCATGATGAGACTGGCGCAGCACGTATCCCCGCTGCCAACGCCACCATCAACCCCAAGCGCCTCCCCCAAGGACATCCCCTCATGCATCTGCCCGGTGTGGGCGTAGCGTATGAGTTGATCATCGCGTTGATGGCGAGTGATGGTGAAGATAACGGGATGATGGGATCAGGGGATGATGGCGCGAACACATCACCCCATCATCAGCATCATCCCCAAACTCTCCTCGACCTCGTCGCTCTTGGTATCGTTGCGGATATTGCGTATCAGCAAGGCGACACACGCTATCTGTTGCAACGCGGCTTGCAGCAATTGCGCAGCACCCCGCGCCCGGGGATTCGTGCACTCATGCGCGCCGCCGAGATTACGCCGGAATATTTTGAGGCGGAAGCAATCGGCTATCAAATTGGCCCGCGTTTGAATGCGGCTGGACGGTTGGAAACCGCTGAGCTTTCGGTGCAACTCTTGACCGCGCCCAACGATGCCGCAGCCAAACCCCTTGCCGAACGTATCGAGCTACTGAACGGCGAGCGCAAGCTATTGCAGCGCCAGATCGAAGAGCAAGCATTTGCCCAATTGGCCGAACGGCCCGAATTGGCTCGCTCTGCTGTGATTGTGTTACATGCGCCTGATTGGCCCCCTAGTGTCATTGGCGTAGTCGCCAACGCCATCATCGACCGTTATAAGCGCCCAGCCATTTTGATTTCGGCCCGCCCAGGCGAGCTTGGGCGCGGCTCTGCCCGAAGTGTGGCAGGGATCGACATTCACGCGGCCATCGCTGCACAGGGTCACCTCATCGAAGGGGGAGGCGGGCACCCAATGGCCGCCGGCTTTGCCATTCGCAGCGAAAACGTGGACGCTTTTCGTGAGGCGGTCAGCGCGCATGTTGTGGCACAGATGAGCGGCGATGCTCAACCGATGGATTCACTGTCACCAACCCTGGCTGATGCGTTTGAAGTGGCTTGGCGCGATGTCTCGTTGATCTTGATTGATGAGCTGAATCGCTTGGCTCCTTTCGGGGCAGGGAATCCGCGCCCCAATCTGGTTAGCCGCGACCTAACTTTTGTGCGAGCTGAGCCGCTCGGGCAAGATGGCAAGCACCAGATGCTGTATTTTCAGGATCAGCAGGGGTACATGGCGCGCGCGGCTTGGTGGCGTAGCACAGGGCGTCTTCTGCCTGCACCAAACGCGTTGGTCACACTGGTGTACAGCGTGCGCAAACAAATGTATCAAAGTCGCCCACGCCTGCAGATTGAAGTGATTGAAGTGATTGAAGTGATCGACCTGTTAGCCAAAGCGCTCATCGCCACTCAATCTGCTCAATCTGCATCAACATCACTAGCCAATAGCGCTATCGCCAGTCAATTTCGCATTATCGATTTGCGCAACGAGAACAGAACCAACCGAGCCAACGCATTGCGCCGCCTTATCGAAGAACACGGGATCGCCCATGTGCAAGTATGGGTCGAAGGGGCCACACCTGATCGTCAGCTTGATGAGATCAAAAAAATCACTGGCCTTGAGTTGCACAATCGCACCCAGTTGCTGTCTATGTCGATGCTGGTCATCTGGAGTACGCCGCCCGGAACTGTAGCCCTGAAACAAGCGTTGAAGTCCGCACAACCACAAACCGTGGTGTTGCTGTGCAGCGGTCGCCACGATAGCGATACGCTCGAAGTGTTCAAGCAACACATGAGGGCCTTATTGAACACGAGTCGAACTCGTGGCGATTCCACTAGCGATGCAGCTGTAATTACACGTATGGCTGCCCGCATCGGCCAACGCGACGACACGCTACTAGCGGCGCTTGCCTGCGTTCAAGGTGAGTCGTTTGTGGCCTCGGATCAACTCAACTATCACTTGCAAGAGACACGCGCCTATCGCCACTATTTTGTGGAAGCACCTGCAGATGCAGTGCTGCGGGTGGAGTGAAACCCCACGACAGTCAGGGTCAGTATTAAGCCAACATGGCCCCATTCAGGTTGGCCTGTCCGCGCGCGAAATCTGCGGCGAGCATCATTTTTTTACCTTCGGGTTGCACCTCCAACAATTGCAACACGCCCTCGCCGCATTGCACCAAGATAGTGTTCTTCTCGACATGAATCAGACCGGGCACATCAGAGATACGTCTATCGCGAATCTCTGCACGCCCTATCTTTAAAAGCTTGCTGTTGAGCAGGGTGAAGGCGCTAGGCCAGGGCGACATGGCGCGCACATGCCGGTCGATATCGATGGCACTGCGTTGCCAATCGATCCGACCTTCTTCCTTTTTGATCTGCTTACATAGCGTGACTTGGGTTGTATCTTGCGCCTCTGGCACGAGGCTGCCTTGCAAATAGCCAGGCAAGGTCTCGACTAAAAGATCCGCACCGACCAAGGCCAGCCGGGCCATCAAGCTGCCCGTGGTGTCATCGGCACGAATAGCTTCCGCGCGTTTGCTGAGCATGGGTCCGCTGTCCAGCCCGACATCCATGCGCATGATCGTGATGCCAGTGCCGGTATCGCCTGCCGCAATGGCCGCCGATACCGGCGAAGCCCCCCGCCAACGTGGCAGCAACGAACCGTGTACATTGACACAGCCATGTGGCGGCATATCTAGCACAGCGCGCCGCAAAATCTGGCCAAAAGCCGCAACCACGATCACGTCGGGTTGATAGGCTCGTAGTTCCTCAACCGCTTCAGGCGGTTTGAGCGAGGGCGGCTGCAACACCGGCAACCCGTGCGCCAGCGCCCATTGCTTCACTGGCGACTGGGCCAGTTGTTTGCCGCGCCCAGCTGGGGCATCGGGCTGAGTCACCACCGCTACGATCTGGTGCTCTGGCTGCGCAACCAGCACGGCCAAGGATGGCACTGCGAACTCTGGCGTGCCCATGAAAATGATTCTTGCCATGTTTGATCAATTATCCGACACATATATCCGACACACAATCGTTTTATTTAGTTCCCACACTCTCGACGTCACGCCCGACTTCGCTACTTCTATAATTCACCACACATGGCCGAACCGAAGGAGCCCCTCACCGAGCGCGAGCTGGAGGTGCTAAAGCTGCTGGCAACAGGCGTGAGCAACAAAGAAATTGCGGCGCAGTTGTTTCTCAGCCCCAACACTATCAAAGTGCATCTGCGCAACATCTTCACTAAGTTGGAGGTACAGACGCGTACCGAGGCTACGCTGTTGGCGATGCGGAACGGCTGGGTCAGTACGGGGCACACCGGTGATCTTGCATCAGCGGCCCAGTCGAATGCTGCGATCAGCGATGCATGGAAGCCCGAAGATATCCCGCCATTTGCAGAAGCGACATCACATGTGAGTATTTCGAAAATCGTCGAACAGGCCAGATCTGAAACTCAAAACATCGTGACCAGCGTGTCGACCAGTAGCAATGATACTGAGGCGACTCAACGGATTGTGCCTCTACCGGTCATCACCCCAGTGCCCGTAGCACCCAACCCGCAGCTGTTGCCGTCGTTGTCGATGCGCCGCCGATTGGCACTGATTCTGGCTGGTGTATGCACGCTGTTGCTGCTGGTATTGGTGCTTTGGCCCCAACAAACGGATGCCACTACCCCCGAAGAAAGCCCGTTTGTTGGCGGTGGGCCAATCTTTGTGCCCGCGTCCGATAGCACCCGCTGGGTGGCACGCTCCAGCATGCGCACGGCACGCGCGGGTGGCGTAGGGGTGGCGATCAGCAATACGGTTGTCATTGTGGGCGGACAGACAGCGACTGGCCTTTCCGACGAAGTGCTGCAATACACACTCAAACCGGATAGCTGGGTTAACCTCGACACCCCTAAGCCCACACCCGTGCTCTACGCCGGGGGTGCGGCCATCGACAACCGCATCTATGTGCTAGGCGGGGTTGGCACCAACGGGCAGCCCTCGCGTCAGTTTGAGATGCTGGATATACAGACCAAACAATGGACAGCGCTGAGCAATTTACCCACCGCGCTAAGTGGGCATGCGGTCGTGGCCACTGGTGGCAAGCTCTATGTGTTTGGCGGGCGCGAGAATGGCGAGATCACCAGTCATGCGAGTGTGTTTGATCCTGTCAGTGAATCGTGGGCTGAACTCCCCAGTATGACGACCGCGCGCACTCAAGCGGCGGCAGCTTTTTTGAATGACCGTATCTTCGTGGTCGGGGGCTATGATGGGCAGCAAGAGTTGGGGGTATGTGAATCCTACTTGATCAAGGAAAACAAATGGGAGAGCTGCGCCCCGATGACCACTGCCCGCAGCAGCTTTGGGTTGGCTGCAGTGGGCCAGGTGTTGTATGCTGTTGGAGGCGGTTTCAAGGACTTTGTGGGCTTCAATGAAAAATATGATTATGGTCAGAAAACTTGGTCGAATTTTGAGATGCCCAATACGCGTATCGGTGATTGGCGCAACATTGCAGTGGTGGCGCTTCCGACTGAGTTTTATGTGGTGGGTGGCAGCACGCGGGGCGTAATTTCGTCCGATAACTTCGTGTTTGAAGTGTTCACAGTTCAGATCGCGCTACCTGCTCTTCAGAAATAAAGTTAGATGGCACAAGGATGGGATACTTTTTTGCACAGCGCATGCTATTGAGCCTAATGCTTATATTGGGCCGTCCACACGCCTCCCAAATTCTCATTCCCCCAGTGCAACAAGCGCCTGCGATCGACGGCCAGTGCAATGACTTTGATGAGGCCATGGGCGTTACGTTTACTGAAAAAGGGCATACTATGCGCATATTCATGGCCCACGACCGCGACGCTTTATTTGTGTGTATGCAAGCGCCGAAAGGGTTGTTATATGAGCGCTGGATTGGAATCTACCTCGATCCGCAGGGCGATGGTTCGGACCATACATTTGCCCAATCGGACGACTGGAGCCTACACGTTAATCTTTCGCCGGGTCGTCTCGACAGCTTTGTTGGAAACGGTCAAGGAAATTACGTCCAAACTGCTGCGCCAACAGTATTGCAAAGCCAGCGAGTGATAGGCACAGATATGGAATCGGCAGAATTCCGCATCCCAATGTATGGACTGCATCTAGGCGAATGCAACCGACCCTTTGGCATGGCGGTGGCTCACCAATGGGTGAACGCGGTGGCCGACGATTACTTTTGGCCTGCTGGCGCTGAGTACAACCAGCCTGCTAGCTGGATGCAAATGACAATGACAAACACACTCTGTCCGGCAGATCTAAATAAGCAAATCTATTTTCCGATGTTTTTGTATGGCCCCTGAAAACGAAAGAAACGACACTGAAAATTCAGTATCATTTCTTTTTATGTCCCAAGAGAGGCTCGAACTCCCGGCCTTTTGCTCCGCAAGCAAACGCTCTATCCAACTGAGCTATTGGGACATCTTTGCTTAGAAGCCAAATTATACATGAAATCAAGCTAATTTCAAAGATTTTGGCGCAATTTGGATGCAGCAGTTCTGCTGCTATAACGACAATGCTCACTACGACAAAGCGCGAACGCTAAAGGAACTAAAGAGAAATTGCTTCGGCGTGCGCCAGACGAGTACGGGTAAGGTCATAATCGGCATCGCACACTATGGCAAATCGGGCCGTTTGTCCCCGCAGCAAAATGGCTTGTCCCACTGGGTCATGCTGCATTTGGATAAGTGCTTCCCGAATCTGAATGCGCAATGATGGGACTACATGCAACCCAATCACCCAAGGTGGGATCGGGCTTGGCCCCAGCGTGTCGATGGCGCGAAGCTGATGGCGTAACTGGGGTTGCTGGGCATAGAGCAAATCCAGCACCGTACTGTCGATGGCCGAAGCCTCCACTGCACCTTGCAGAATTAATTCGACTGAGCGTTGGTGTGCACCGCTCTCAATCACTTGGCCAAAGAAACGTCCGTCTAAGTTTTGGGTGGCCAGATAATTCCGCACCACTTCGTAGCCTGAATATGACTTGCGCTCGTTATAGGCCCAGCGTGTTCCACGTAGATCAGCAAATTTTTGGTAGGGGCTATCGTACCGCACGACTACATCTGAGAAATACACAGGTTGATCCTGATAGCGAGACGCGGCCATCACTGGCGCGGCCAGCAATTCAATAGCCTCAAGCTGCTGATCGATACGACGGACATACGGTGCACCGCATATCCAACCCACATCGATTTGGTTTGCATCCAGCTGGGCTTGTCGTTCCTGCCATGCAATCTCATTGATAAAGCGTGTAGCCAACCCCAATCGGTGCCCAAGATAGCCCGCTACCTCGCACACAAAAAACGCCGCAATCGGCGCTTGGCAGGTGGTGATGGTCAGTTCCATTTTTGTATGTGCGGCGTAGAGCGCACACAATCGCCTTACGCCCTTCGCTCTACGCCTCACGCATCTTCTCCGCAGTGCGGAAGGCCAGCGCCATTGCGGTGAGAAATGGATTGAAGCCGCCGTTGGTCACATGCACGGATGCATCGGCAATAAAGAGATTGTCATGCCCATGCACGCGACAATTGCGGTCCACGACCGAGGTAGCTGGATCATTGCCCATGCGTGCGGTGCCAGCCTGATGCTGACCTCCACTGAGCGCTAAGCTGGGTGGTGTGCCCCATATTTTGCTGGCCCCGTTGGCTTGCATCCATTCACCCGCTCGCTCAAACATGAACTGGGCCGTCCGCACCGTTTCTGGGTGAGTTGTCCCACTCAGGCGGATGACAGGCATACCCCATTTATCGCATACTTGCGAATCAAGGGTCGCGCGAGACTCAGGGTTAGGGATCTCCTGCACGGGTCCCATCACCTGGATGAAGCGGCGATACCCTTGGCGCATAAATTGCTTGAAAGCGTGGCCCCAGCGCGGAATATCCGACGGGACATGCCGTTTGGCAAAGGTAATGGGCAACAGCACAAACTCATCGGCCAACATGCCACCGCCAACCACGCCAGGGTTGCCATGATTCCAGCGCACAGTGGCCGTGTTCACACCCGGACCTATGCCATCCCATACCGGTTCAGGCATCAGCCCCACGACACCGGGATAATAGTGACCCTGCAAATGCCGCCCAACCTGATCGCTATGGTTGCCCAAGCCGTTGGGATGTTGATCCGACACGGATGCCAGCAACAGACGTGCCGTTTCGATCGCACCTGCGGCACACACCACGCGCCCGGCTTGCACTGTGTGTTGAACACCTCCGCCATCGACATAGGTTACGCCAGTCACGCGGCCAGCGCTGTCCGTGTCGATGCGCAGCACCATCGCTTCGGGCACTAATGTGGACCGGCCTGTGGCAAGTGCGCGCGGGATCATAGTATTGTGGGTGCCATTTTTGGCATCGGTTGGGCAGGGGAAACCCACACACTGCTGGCAGCCAATACAAGCCGCCCGGCCCTGATAGGGCACGCTGTTCAGCGCCAGTGGCACTGGTAACACATCAATGCCCAGCTTGGCGGCGCCAGTGCGCATGACTCGCCCTTGATTGTTCAGCGGTACCGGCGGCATGGGATAGCCTTTGGTGCGTGGCCAGTGTTTGGCCATTAGCGCGCTGTCGGCGGATACACCGATTTCCCATTCGGCCCGCTCGTAATAGGGCGCCAGCTCTTCATAGAAGATGGGCCAATCCGCTAGCGAGGAGCCTTCCGGCACGCCGTAGGTGCTGGCCATCTTGAAGTCCTGCGGCAGAAAGCGCCAGGCTTGCATGCCATATACCTTGGTGCCCCCACCGACCCCCATGGCATTATTGTGATAACCGCCTTCAAACGGCAGCACTTTTATGGCTTGTCCCCGTGGGTCTACAAACACACGCGGATTTCCTACGTTGTCATCAGGTCCCTGGTTTTGCCCATATTGTGAGAGCCGGTGGTTGCGCAAATGATCGCGCCCAATCTCATTAAAGGTTTTATCGCGCCCACGCTCCAGCAGCAGCACCGTCATGCCACCTTCGGCCAATACCGCCGCCGCAACGCCACCGCCCGCTCCCGCCCCAATCACAATTGCATCGTACATGTTTGAATATTTTTGAGTACCAGATTTGTGAATCATGAGTCACGAATCCGGTAAACGTTACGCCTCACGCCCTTCGCTCCACGCTATCCCGTCACACGGTAGCCAATCATTTGCCAACTAATGCTGTCGTGGTTGCCGCCATTGCCCGGGTCGCTGTAGTAACCTTCCTGGGTGTGTTCGATAGCCATCTTGAAGAACGCGCTTGGGTCAATCGACCAGACTGCGCGCACGGCACCAGCTTCGATCTGGGTGAGTAAATTGGTTTGGGTGACTGAACTAAGAGTGGCAAAAGGGTGACCGAAGCCAGCAATTGCTTCCGCATCCAGAGCATCCAGCCCTTGACGATACGCATCAACCCGCTGGGCCAGATCACGTGTAAATTGGCGCGCCAGATAATCGCCCACACCAGCTTGCCAGCCGCTAGGATAATCATCGGCTGGGATGATGCAATCTACCAACGCTTGCAAAGCACACTGCTGGGCATGAGTAAATAAGGCTAGGTCTGTCATGTAAGCTATTATCAACCCAGTTAAAATTAAGCACGTTAGCTGCCTAAATTATTCATCTTATTCATCCACAATTTGCATGTTGAACGCAATCCACCAAACCCTCCGCCAAATTCGTGCAACTTGGCGCACGATCTGGGCGGCCATTTGGCGGGTACGTCGGTCATTATTGGCGCTAATCAGCGTTATAGTCGCTGGCAGCGTGATTTTTGCGTGGGCCGACGGGCGTCGCCCGATCCAGGCGTTTTTCTATACCCTCAATTTAATTACATTGCAGGCTGGGCCGAGCGATGCGCCAGATTCACCGGCGTTACAAATAGCATCCATTGTGATTATGCTGGGTGGGTTGGTCTCGCTTACCGGTGGCGTCACCAGTTTGTTTCAGCTGATCACAGATCCAAAGGAGCGTCAATTGTCACTTGCAGCAACTGTGAGCGATCACATCGTAGTGTGTGGGGTAGGCCGCGTCGGCTATCGCGTCATCACAGAACTACTCAATCACGGCGAAACCGTGGTGGCGGTGAATGCGAACGAAAGCGAAGAATGGTTGGAGCCATTTCGTAAGCGCGGCGTAGCGGTATTGATCGCGGACGCACGCCAACGTCAGACGCTCATCAACGCTGGTGTGGCGCGCGCCTCCGCGATTGTGGCCTGCACCAGCGATGATCTGACCAATCTCGATGTCGCACTAGATGCACGCGACATCAACCCCAAGATCAAAGTCGTGCTGCGTATGTTCGACTCGCAACTGGCGGATAAAGTGTCGAAAGGCTTCAATATTCAGACCGCGTTTAGCGTATCGGCCCTGGCTGCACCGGCGCTGGCGGCAGCCGCTATGCGCCACAATGTCGACTACTCGTTTAAGCTGCGCAACCAATTGTTGAACGTGACGACCCTCCGGTTTGCCCAAGGTTCACGTTTTATTGGCAAGAGTGTCGAGCAAGTTGCGCAGATGGCCAATTGCAGCTTCATCAGCAAGCAGGTCGGCGACACATTGGAGATGCATCCCTCTGGCAACGGCCTCATCCAAGTGGGCGATGTGTTCACCATCGTCGGTTCGATGGCGGCGATTGAGACGCTGCAAGCGTAGCGGCCACATACAATATGGGGAATCTATTAGCACGATAGACTTGTTGCATGACCAAACTCCATCTCGACACCGATCTGGGCGGTGATATTGACGATGTGTGCGCGTTGGCGATGTTGCTGAAGTGGCCGGATTTGCAGATCACCGGCATCACCACCGTTTCAGATGACCAGGGGCGGCGAGCGGGCTATACCCGCTATATGCTGAATCTGGCGGGACGCGACGATATTCCTGTCGCAGCGGGAGCCGATGTGTCGTTGGGTGGCTATCGCATTCGACCGGGCTTTCCCGATGAGACCCAATATTGGCCGGAGCCGGTTGTGACTGCGCCTGGCCCATTGGGTGCTGCGCTGGACTTGCTCGAAAACAGCATCAAACAAGGGGCCATCGTCATGGGCATTGGCTGCTACACCAATCTGGCGCTGCTGGAGCGGCATTCGCCCGGTATTTTGAACCAAGCCAATCTGGTGCTGATGGGTGGCTATATCTTTCCGGTCCGGGCGGGTTATCCGGCGTGGGGCAACGATATGGATTGGAACATTCAGGTCGATGTGGGCTCGGCTCAATACGTCTTGCAGCATGCTCACCCGCTGCTGGTGCCCTTAACTGTGACGGTGGAGACCGCGCTGCAACGCGCCCATTTGCCGCGCCTGCAACAAGCTGGGGCGATGGGACAACTGTTGGCTAGACAAGCCGAGGCACACGCTCAGGAATACAACAACGAAACGCTACTCGGTCGGCCCAACCCAAATGTGCCAGATGATCTGATCAACTTCCAGCACGATCCGCTGGCCTGCGCCATTGCACTGGGCTGGAACCAGGGCGTGATCATCGAAGATATCCCGCTGCGGCTGGAGATAAAAGACAGTTGGCTGCACGAAATTCCGGATGCCAATGGTCAGCCTATGCGCGTAGTGACGCAGGTGAACGGGTCTGCCTTTAGCGCATTCTGGCTGGATCGCATCACGCAGTCCGCCTGATGCGATCCACCGGTTCTTGCGGTGGCCGCCTGGCGACTAAAGTCGCGGCAACCTAAAGCTATGCGTAGCCGCGACTTTAGTGGCCAGGCCCGGTTTGACTCAAACGCAAATCGAGTATGATCTCATTTACCAATATTTGTATAGTATTTGTAGAATGACTAGAGAGGCGTAACTCATGACCAGTCAGACAGTACCCAACACCCATGTACCACAGGCGAGCAACCGCCTCCCATCGAACCCTAACCTAAATGACCCGCGCACAAGCAATTACGCGTTGTGGGGCGGTGTGCTGTTCAGTCTTGTCTTTACCGCGATT
The DNA here is from genome assembly GCA_031392845.1 of Chloroflexota bacterium. Lineage (GTDB taxonomy): Bacteria > Chloroflexota > Anaerolineae > J036 > Brachytrichaceae > JANMVQ01. The sequence continues at coordinate 14,567 of JANMVQ010000051.1, read as the reverse complement.
ATTTACGTGGCCGGGCAACGATTGCAGTCTATTCCCCATCTGCCCGATAGTGGTGCGTCTTGGTATTACTGGCGGCTGGTGGAGCCATCGCTGGCGGCGCGGATCAGCGCGTGGGGCGGCTATATTCTGCACCAAGTGGCGTTATGGGGTTTGATTTACTATGCGCAAACACGGGTAGGCAAATACACCCAAGGCCTGCATAAAGTCAACATTGCCGCGCTGGGGGTGAACGTCTTGTTCATCTTATTGCACTTTGTGCAAACCCATGTCTGGTACGGCGCGCTGGCCGAGGATGTGTCGATCTTCGCCTCACAAGGCAGCGTAATTTTGCTACTGGTATGGGTGCTGCTGATGGAGAACAAGCGGCGCGGGCTGTTTTTTGGCAAGCGCGTGCCGATCGGGGCGTCGCTGATCGATGCAGCCAAGCGCTATCACGGCTATGTGTTCTCGTGGGCCATCGTTTTTACATTTTGGTATCACCCTATGGAGAACACCCTCAGCCACTTGATCGGCTTTCTCTACATGTTCTTGCTCATGCTGCAAAGCAGTTTGTTCTTTACCCGCATCCACGTGAACAAGTGGTGGATGCTGGTGCAGGAGATCACGGTCGGCGTGCACGGCGCAATTGTGGCGTATTTCCAGGCCGGTGCGAGTGGCTTTTGGCCGATGTTCGCGTTTGGCTTTGCCGGCATTTTCGTCATCACCCAAATGCACGGTCTGAATCTCTCGCGCTGGGTGCGCGGGCTGATTTTCGCTGTCTATATCGGCAGCATCGCCTTTATCTACAGTAGCCGGGGCTTTGGCAAGCTAGACGAAGTGGCCCGCATTCCCCTCATCGAATACCTGTGCGTTTTGGTGCTGGCGCTGCTTATTGGCGGCGTGGTGTGGGTGAGCCGCCAAGTGCGTGCCCGGCGTGGTGCGCTAAGCGCGACTTAGTCAAACAAGAACAGATCGCCAGTGGGATTGGGCATATTGAGTGTTGGCAATAGGCGATCCAACTCTTGATATTGGGGAAAGTCGAGATCGCCCCATTCGAAGGCCCCGGCCAAATAGCCTTTCTATGCCAGGATGTATGACTCAGGCATGCCGGAATCAAAAGCATTGATCTCGATCGGGAAATCATCGTCGTCCAACTGCGCATCGGGTTGCGGGTCGGGGCTGGCAGGGTCACGGCTCAACGGATGGGCAGCGGATCAACGGATGTCGCCTTCGCTATCCGTTGATCTGTTCCCAATCCGTTGACGCCACGCCCCCTCAACCGCGCAAAGGCCCCAGCCAGCGCCACAGCCGTTGCCACCCCGACATCGGCTGCGCTGGGGCAGCGGGCGCGCTTAAGCCAGCCAAATTGCGCTGGTAGAGCTTCGTTGTCGGATGTTCCGCCCCATACACCCGCTCGGCAATCCGCAGCGCCCGCTCCAGATAGGCGCGGGCGGCAGGCAAATCGCCCAAGTCTTTCAGCAGCGTGCCGAGGTTGTTGACATCTATGGCGACATTGGGATGATCTGGGCCAAAGCTGGCTTCGTCGATCTTGAGCGCCCGCTCCAGATAAGCGCGTGCGGCGGGCAACTCGCCCAAGGCTTGCAGCAGCAGGCCGAGATTGTTGACGTCTGTGGCGACCTTGGGGTGATCTGGGCCGAAGCTGGCTTCGTCGATCTTCAGCGCCCGCTCCAGATAAGCGCGGGCGGCGGGCAACTCGCCCAAGTCTTGCAGCAGCAGTCCGAGGTTGTTAACTAATGTGGCAACATTGTGATGATCTGGGCCAAGGGTTGCCTCACCAATCTTCAGCGCCCGATCCAGATGGGCGCGGGCGGCGGGCAACTCGCCCAAGGCTTGCAGCAGCAGGCCGAGGTTGTTGACATCTCTGGCGATTTCAGGATGATCTGGGCCGAAGCTGGCTTCGTCGATCTTCAGCGCCCATTCATAGACGGTGCGGGCGGCAGCGTAGTCGGCGGTGTCCTTCAAATGCCGCCCCAACCAAGTGAGCAAAGTGCTGGCGTGTGGGCTATTCCGGCTGGCGGCCTGTTCGGCCACATGGCGCAAGTGCGGCAGCCACGCCCGCAACGGGGCGGGCAAACCGGCGCTCACTTGGGTGCCAGCGCGGTCTTCCACCCACTCCTCCACAAACGTCTGCGCCGCGTCCAACTGCTTGGCCAACTGGGTCTGAGCAAAGCGGCACAGCAGCGGGTGCACCCGCACATCCCCGGCCCCCACTCGCTCGATCAGTCCCAATTCCCCCAACCGATGCAGCGCATCCGGCACCTCCGCCCGCTCCTCCGTAACCTGCGGACTGGCCGAATCTTCCGAACCTTCTGAACTTTCTAAACCTTCCGAACTTGCGGAACGCAACCCCTCCCCCCTCTCCCTCACCATCTCCTGCAAAATCGGCTCGCCCGGCAAAAAGCAGCTAAACGTCAATAGCAACCGCAGCGCCAACCCATCCACCGGGTCGTCTGCGCGCAACGCATTAAAGCTCAGCAAAAAGGTCTTGGCGATGTCTGGCTCGTGCCCGGTGTAGGTGTCGGCCTGGCCGCGGCCCAGCTTGCCGCACAGCGCATCGGCGGCCAGCCCCAACGGGCGTACTCGCGCTCGACCACGCCGGGCAGGGCCGCCAATTTCTGCAACAGCGCCACGCTCTGGCTGCGCGGCAGCGTCTCTAGCGCCAGCTCGGTGATGTTGGCAGTCGGTTGCCAGCGCCGGTTGCGCCGGGTGATCAAAGCCCGGCAGCCGCCGCTGGGCGGGAAGTATTTGCGGAAAACCTGCTCGTCCTCGCAGTTGTCAAAGATCAACAGGCGCGGCAGATCATCGGCCCAGTGTTGCAGAGTCTGCTGCACCCGCTCGTCGTGCCGCTCGGCCCGCACGCCCAACAGCGCCCCGCATTCGTCGATCTCGCTCTCGGCATCGGCTGGGTTATACAGACGCAGCCAAAACACCCCGCCCGGGAAGTAGGCCCCATAGCGGTGGGCGAACTCGGTCGCCAACTGGGTCTTGCCCAAGCCACCCATCCCGCTGATGGCGACCGCCCGCGTGCCATCCGAGTCGCGCCTCAGATAGCTGGCAATCTTGCGCAGGTCGTCGCCCCGTCCGGTGAAATTGGGGTTGGGCGGGTAGGGCAGCCGGGCGATGGCCGGACGGCTACGCGGGGGCGGCTCGCCGGTGGTGGGCAGTTCGGCAAAGCGGGCCAGGGCTTCGGCCAAGGGTGGTGGGGTGCTGGGTGGGCGGCGGGCGCGCGCCTCAAGAACAGCCCGCAGTTGGGGCGCATTGGCCACCGCGGGCCGCATGCGCAAGACTTGCTGGATCAGCGAGTCGGTGAACTCGCAGCGTTCGCAGTGCTGGATTAGATCCCGCACGATCTGCGGCTTGGTCTCTTGGCGCAGGTCTTCGACATCGAAGCCCAAATCGAAGGTCAGTGTGCGCGGGTCTTGGGTCATGGGAGTCTTGAGTGCTGGGTGCCAGCAGAATTGTAGTAGCGAATGGGTGCGGGACAGAATTATCCACGGAGACACACGGATTGGCACGGAGAGTGTTTTTGTTTGCATGTCCTATCCGTGCTACTCCGTGTGCCTCCGTGGATACGGAAAATATCGTGCTGTGCTCCGCCGAATTGGAAAAGCTTACACAATAGATACAATTACATCATCCATCGTCCCAAGGACTAAGCACTAAGGACTTTCCTCCCATGAGCAAAACCACCCACCTCGATCTCCCGTTTCGTTTTGGCACGGTTGGCACACCGATGAGCGCACCCAAGAGCGGTGGCAGCGCAGGCGGGGTGCAGCGCATCCGCGAGATGAATTTGAGCGCGCTGGAGTTGGCCTGGGTGCGTGGCACCACGAATATCGGCGACGAAGTATGCGCCAGGATTCGCGCCGCCGCTGAGGCCAACAACGTCGCGTTGAGCGTGCACGCCACCTATTTCTTCAACCTGAACGCCACGACGGACGAGATGTGGCAAGCCGGGCGCGAGCGGCTGTTGCAGGCAGCCCGGCTGGGCTACAAGGCCGGTGCGACCGACATTATTTTTCACCCCGGCTCGTATATGAAGGCCGAACCGTCGGGCGTATACGCGATTGGTCGCGACCGCTTGGCCGGGATTGTCGACCAGCTTAAACGCGAGAAAGTGCTCGTGACGCTGCGCCCGGAGACAATGGGCAAAGGCGCGCTGCTGGGCACGCTCGAAGAAATTGTGGCGTGGAGCAAAGAGATCGAGAATGTGTTGCCGTGCGTGGACTTTGCCCACCTACACGCCCGCCCCGGTGATGGCTCGTTTAACACCTACCTCGAATTCACCAACGCGCTGCGCCTGATTGCTACGGGTTTGGGCGAGCGCGGCCTCAAACGGATGCACATTCACTTTTCGGGCATCGAATACACGGCCAAGGGCGAAAAACGACACCTGAATCTGGCTGATGCCGACATCAAGTACAAGGAGCTGTTCAAAGCCCTGGCCGACATCGGCGCGGCTGGCCGCATCATGAGCGAAACCCCCAATATGGAAGAAGGGGCATTGATCATGCAAAACTGCTACCATCGGGCCTATGCTAAAGCGCAGAAGTAATGGGACACGGAACGACACGGACGGACACGGACGGACACGGATTTTCAAATTGGATAAATTCCGTGTCTGTCCGTGTTCGTCCGTGTCCAAACCCTCTCTTTGCAACAGAATGTCAACTTGCGCGTATAGAAAAGTCAGGTAGATATTGTAATTGTGTGACAAACTGGGCACATACTTATTTTTATTCAAAGTTAGACAAATTTCGGAGACAAATAAAATGGACAACTCAAACGACAAATTGCTGGCGGCGCTAACGTATCCCATCCCCCTAATCGGCATCGTTATCTTGATTTCGGATTCGATGAAGAACAATCCTTATCTACGCGTCCATGCGGTGCAGAGCTTGGTCATGGGCGTTAGTTTGTGGGTCGTCTCCACAATCTTGATCTCCGCGGCTGGCATTGGCTGCTTGCTGGGCTTGGCCACGCTGGCACTGACGATTTACTACGCCATCCAGGTCTACAACGGCAAGGAATTTACGATTCCATTTGTGACTGACTTTTGCAAGAACCAGAAGTGGATCTGAAGAAATTAAAAATTAAGAAGGCAGAATGAAGAAAGGTGCGGTGATACAACGCCCATTTGTTTCTTCATTCTGCCTTCTTAATTTTTCATTCCGCGTGGCAGTACAATCTGTGTTCTATGAAATGCGATTGGGTCATTGCGCCTACGGCGGCGGAGAGTTTTTTTGCGGCGTTGCCCGAACTGCATCCATTGACAGCGCAAACCCTGTTTGCCCGCAGCCACGACACGCCGGAGAAAGCGCGCGCGTTCCTCAAAGGCGATGTCGGGCGGGTCGACCCGCTCTCGATCAAGGACATGGACCGCGCGGTCGAGCGCATTTTGCAGGCCATCGGCAACCAAGAATCCATCGCGGTATACGGCGATTACGACTGTGATGGTGTGACCGCCAGCGCGTTGCTCATGACCACCCTAACTGCGCTCGGCGCGCAGACGCAGGTGTACATTCCCGACCGATTCGAAGAGGGATATGGCCTCAACAGCGCCGCGCTCGACACACTCAAAGCGCGTGGGGTTACCCTGGTGATCACGGTGGACTGCGGCGCGCGCGCTAGTAAAGAGGCAGCGCACGCCCGTACCATCGAGCTCGATCTGATCATTACGGATCACCATGAGTTGGAGGGCGCTGCCATTCCCGATGCCTACGCTGTCATCAACCCACGCCGCCCGGATTGCAGCTATCCCTTCAAATCGTTGGCCGGGGTAGGAGTGGCTTTTCGGCTGGCCCAATGCCTGATCCGCGCCAAGCGCCCCAGCAATTTGAAAGAGAACGATCTGCTCGATCTGGTGGCCATTGGCACAATCGCCGATTTGGTGCCGTTGATCGATAACAACCGTTTGTTGGTTAAACACGGCTTGAAGCGCATTCAGGACAGTCCGCGCCTCGGCGTACGGGCGTTGATGCAGGCGGCCCGCATCCCACTGCATCAGGTGGATGCGGGCAAGATCGGGTTTGGCTTAGCCCCACGTCTGAATGCCGCCGGGCGCTTGGAAAGTGCGTTGGGCGCATATCAATTGCTGATGGCAACCGATCCGACCGAAGCTGAGAGCATTGCCCAACAACTGAATTTGCGCAACGAAGAACGCCAAACCATGACTGCCCAGATTGCAAAGGATGCAGAGCGAGTGGCGCTGGGAACGGAGACGACGGACGACGGACGACCGGCGACGGTTGGCAATGTGACTTCAACGACACGGGCTCCGGCGTTGTTGTTTGCGGCGTCGGAAGCATATAGCGCGGGGGTGATTGGGCTGGCAGCGGCGCGGTTGGTCGAGAAATATTACTGTCCAGCGATAGTGATTTCTATTGGCAATAATAGCAATAATAGCAATAACAACAGAGAGGCGCGTGGTTCGTGCCGTAGCGTGCATGGGTTTCACATCACCGAGGCGTTGGATCAATGCCGCGACATGCTGCTGAAGCACGGCGGGCACGCCGCAGCGGCAGGCTTCACCGCCCACGCCGAGTGCTTGCCTGCGCTGCGCGACAAATTGCAACATATCGCGGCACAGCAGCAACCCAGCGCGGGCTGGCAACGCACCCTGCGCATCGACGCCGAACATCCCTTAGATCGGGTGAATTGGAAGGCACTGCACGAGTTGGCGCAACTGGAGCCCCATGGCATGCATCACGCCCGCCCTTCATTTGTGTCGCGCAAAATCGTACTCACTGGCGCACAGCGTATGGGCAAAGCCGAGCCGAGTCAGCCCGCGCCCCATCTCAAACTGCGCCTGCGTGACGCCCAAGGCCAGGCGTGGGACGCCATTGGCTGGCGCATGGGTGAGCGGCTCGATGAACTCAAAGTGGGCCAAGCGATTGATCTGGCCTTTCATGTCGAGGCCACCCAGTGGAACGGCGAAGAGCGGTTGCAATTGCAGCTTTTGGATTTTAAGGCGTGAGGGTATCTTTCATTTCTCATCTTTCATCTTTCATCTTTCATCTTTCATTTCTCATTTCTCATTTCTCATTTCTCATTTCTCGTGACTAGTGACTCGTGACTCGTGACTCACCCTTCATAATTCTTAATTCTTAATTCATAATTCCCCCCATGCCCATTCAAATTTTGCCCGATGCGCTTGTGGCTCGTATTGCTGCGGGTGAGGTCGTTGAACGGCCTTCGTCGGTTGTGAAAGAAATGGTCGAGAACGCCATTGACGCTGGCTCGACCGAAATTCGGGTGGAATGTGCCGAAGGCGGCCGCCGCTTGATTCGCATTACCGACAATGGCTATGGCATCAAGAGCGACGAGGTAGCGCTGGCGTTTGCCCACCATGCCACCAGCAAGCTCTCGCACGCCGATGATCTGGTGCACATTCTGACGCTCGGGTTTCGCGGCGAGGCGCTGGCCAGCATCGCTTCGGTCAGCCAGGTAACGTGCATAACACGCCATGCCGATGAGACCACCGGCACGATTCTGCGCTTGGACAACGGTAAGATCGTCACCCAGGAGCGGATTGGCCGCACCCACGGCACCACCATGGCGGTCGAGCATCTCTTCTCACGAGTCCCCGCTCGCCTCAAGTTTCTCAAGAGCAACCAGACCGAGCGCGGCCACATCGATGGCATTGTCATGCGTTACGCCTTGGCATATCCTAATATTCGTTTCACGCTGACCCAGGATGGCAAAGTGGTCTTTCAGTCGCTGGGCAATGGCAACCTGCGCGATGTGCTGGTCGAGGTCTACGGCACCGACGCGGCGGAGAAGATGGTAGCGCTTGCGCCGAAGGATGAAGTACGAAGTATGAAAGATGAAAGCGGGAATATGCAAGATGAAGCACTCACTTCATCCTTCATACCTCATCCTTCATACTTAGTATCTGGCTACACCGCGCTGCCGCAGCTTGATCATGGCAATCGCACCAAGATTATTTTGTTCGTCAATGGGCGACCGGTGCAGGATACAAAACTGACTTACGCTGTGGTGCAGGCGTATCACACCTTGCTCATGGTCGGGCGCTATCCGGTGGCGGTCGTTATGGTGCAAGTGCCTTCGGAAGATGTCGATGTCAATGTGCATCCAGCGAAAGCCGAAGTACGTTTTCGGGATGCCAACGGCGTGTTCAGCGCAGTCCAGCGAAACATCCGCCGCACCCTGCTGGCCAATATGCCGGTGCCGGAAGCGCCATCGGTGTTGAGCGGTGGGCGCGGAGCGTGGGGTGCAGGCAGTGAACAGAAAGCAGAAGGCAGCGAGGCAGATATTGCCAACCTGCGAACCTTCGAACCTTCTGGCCTGCAAACCCTTGATCCCACTCAAGCGCCATTAACAGGCAGCGAATCCTGGGATCGTATCGGCATTGCGCGCGCGCCTTCGACCTTTGAGCCGGCACAATCTGCGCATAGCTCACAGACTACGATTAACGCCTCGCGCCCTACGGCCTACGCCTCGGCGCTGCCCGCCCTGCGCATTCTGGGTCAACTCGCGCTTACTTACATCATTGCAGAGGGGCCGGAGGGGTTGTATCTCATCGATCAACATGCTTCACATGAGCGTATTTTGTACGAGCGATTGCTAACGCAGCGCGACTTGGGTGCAGTGATGTCGCAGGCGTTGCTCGATCCGGTTCCAGTGACTATCCCCACCGACAGCGCTTATTTACTGGAAGAGCAGCTGCCAGTATTGGGTGATCTAGGCTTCGAGGTCGATCACTTTGGCGGGAACACCTTCTTGGTGCGGGCAGTGCCAGCCCTCATGATCCAAGACGATATCACTAATGCCGTGCGCGAGATCGTGGCCGATCTGGAAGTCGGCGATGCCCCGCTGCGCAAAGACTTAGAAGCGCGGGTGTTGCGACGAGTGTGTAAACGCATGGCCATCAAAGCCGGACGTGTGCTGCCGATGGCCGAGATGGCTGCATTGGTGCGGGACTTGGAAGCTTGTGAATTGCCACGCACTTGTCCGCACGGCCGCCCTACTATGATTCAGATCGGCGTAGCCCATCTGGAACGCGAGTTTGGGCGGTTGGGGGCGTGAGGCGATTGGCGATGGGCGTAGGGCGAACACTCACCTCACGCTCCACTCCTTACGCTCTTCAACCCCCGCCCATCGCCCTACTTGATCTCCACCTGTACCACTGCTGGCTGCAAGCTCTGAGAAGTAATGCCTTCGGGCAGGCCGGTTACTTTGGGTTCGAGTTGGATCACGCCCAGTTTCAGATCCTTGATCTCGCGCAGATCGATCACCACATGCACATCCTCACTCTTAAGCGAGTTGAGTGTGGGCAGCGAACCAGACAACACTAGGTCAACTGTTTCGGGTGAAGTGACCGCTGTGCGATTGGTAGGGATGCCGCTGATCTCTACCTTGCGGGTGATGGTGCGCGCGCCTTGGGTCGGCTCGATTTTGATCTTGACAGTGACGGTGAGGTTGGACAGCAGCGAAACCCCAGGCGGGGTATTCAGGCTGACTTCCTTCTCTACATCTTTTGTAGCACCATCGACTGAGACATTTTGCGTTTCAATGTAGCCCTGTAAGTTCTGAATAGCGTCGCGCGAACCCAATACGGTCGCAATCTGTGGGTCGGAAGCCACGTTGGCAATGGAGTAACCATCGGCGGGCTGACCTTCTGGCCGCACCCGCACAGCCAGATCGCGATAATTACTCTTTTGTTCCACCGGCAACCGCACCGTGACAAACTCTGGTTGCAGTGTGATCCCATCGACTGTTTTGCCACCGGCATCCAGCGCAAACACACGCACACGCTGTTCGACATTGACCCGCGCATTGTCGATAATGACCGTGACAGACAAGGTCGACACCTGCGAGATGATCTGACGTGGCGCTGTGATAACCACATGGTCTGGGTCGATTGCAGGCGACAACAGTTGGTAACCCAGCGCCGGTTCGCCACGCACCTGCATATTCACGGGCAAATCGACCTGTGCCAACCGCTCAAGAGAGATGACCGTCGTTACCGGTGACGAAGACAATAACGTAGCCGGGAGTATGCCGATCCTGGGAATCAGCTCAACAATATGATCGCCTTCCCTAAACTGGCGAATATCTACATTAACTCGCACGCCACCTCTGGCCAGTGCCTGCAACACCGAACGCGGTGCACGGACGACGGTTGTCACAGTTGTCGGCACCGTGTTCTTCAGGATGGTGTCGCTGCGTAGATTTAGCCCTATCACTTCGACCGGGGCCATGATGACCGCTTCTTCGATCGGGTTGTCCTGCCAAGTCGATACTAACCAGACCGCGAATGCCAACAACACCGCCAGTCCCATCAGCCCCACATTATTTGCCAGCCACCGTGCCATAAGTTTATTGTAACGGGGACGGGTGGATTCCCCGAAAGTGGTAGTTTGAGCGGCTGCTCTCACAGTGCCCCTCATCAATGGTGTATGATTTTTAGCATGATCGCAGTAATCGATTATGGTGCAGGCAATTTGCGAAACGTGTGCAAGGCGCTCGAATACGTGCATGCGGAGATTATTCTGACCGATAAACCTTCTGAAATCAAGCGCGCGGACAAGGTGGTTTTACCTGGTGTCGGCGCATTTGCAGACTGTATGCAAGGCTTGCAAAAACGCGATCTACTTGAGTCGCTGAAGGACTTTGCCCATAATGGCCGCCCGTTTTTGGGTATTTGTGTTGGCATGCAATTGCTGTTCGATGTGGGTGAAGAAATGGGCGATTGGTCCGGTCTAGGGTTGATTCCGGGGCGGGTGATTAAGTTTAAATGGGCAAAGGACAGAGAGCAGAGGGCAGAGAGCAGAGAGCGGTCAGCGGTCAGCAGTCAGCTCACGGCTCACGGCGTACAGCCTTCTGACCACAGCATTCTGCCTTCTGACCTCGCTCGTCAGCTTCCCGTTCCGCATAATGGCTGGAATCAAGTGGAACCTTGTCAGCCCAATCACCCGATTTTGAAAGATGTGCTGCCAAATGGCTATGCCTATTTTGTGCACTCTTTTCACGCGGAACTAGCAGACACCAACCATGCCGTGGCGATGAGCCACTATGGCTATGCATTCCCCGCTGTTGTCGCGCACAATAACGTGTGGGGGATTCAATTTCACCCTGAAAAAAGCCAAGATGTGGGTTTGCAGATGCTCAGAAATTTTGTAGCCATTTAAAATTGCGCGTTAGAGGTTTGGCTTAGGTCACTCTAACACCAGACGCTAACGCTAGACTTAACTCTTAACAAAAATGTTCACGATCTACCCAGCTATTGATCTACGCAACGGCAGCGTTGTCCGACTTAAACAAGGCGACCCATCACAGCAAACGATTTACTCAGACGATCCAGTCGCCATGACCAAGCGTTGGAGTAGCGAAGGCGCCAGTTGGATTCATGTGGTGAATCTGGATGGTGCGTTTGGCGATGCCCCAGCCGCGCGCGCCAACCGCAAAGCGCTGGCGGCGATTGCCACAGCCACCCAAGCCAAGATTCAATTTGGCGGCGGCGTACGCAGCTTGGCTGATGTCAAAGCAGCTTTTGACGCGGGTGCCAATCGAGTGGTTATTGGCACAGCGGCAGCGGAGAACCCGGAGTTGATCGCCCAAGTCATTGCCCAATACGGCGCCGAACGCCTAGTCGTCGGTTTAGATTCGCGTAATGGCATGATTGTTACCCATGGATGGCAAACTGAGATTGAACTGACCGCAGTGGAACTCGGCAAACTTATGCACGAGATGGGCGTTATTCATGCGCTCTACACTGAGATTGCCCGCGATGGCATGTTGACTGGCGCTGCCGCCGAGATGACTGCCGCGCTGGCTCAGATGACTGATCTGCAAGTCATCGCATCCGGCGGCGTGCGCCATCTGGATGACATCAAAGAGTTGTTGCTATATGCCCCGCGCGGCATTAAAGGCGTAGTCGTTGGCCGTGCGCTCTACGAAAGTAAACTGTCGCTAAAAGAAGCGATTCAGCTTAGTCTGCACAGCTAATCAAAATCACAAGCCATGATCCACCGAATAATTCAGTTCCCGCTTACCCGCATTATTCTTGGGTTGATATTTATCGGTGTTGGATCGCTTATTGTCGTATTGCCGTCAAGCATCTTGCTGGGGTTGGCTGTCACGGCTTCACCCAGCACATTTAGGGAAAACGTCGCGGTGGGGGTGCTACTGCTGATCATGCTGCTCAGTTATGCGCTGTATGTGCGCATCGTTGAGCGGCGACCCGTGTCCGAATTGGCGTTGGGGCATTTGCGGGAGGTGCTGGTGGGTTTGTTGATCGGCACGGCTATTTTTTCGCTCATCATCGGGGTATTGTGGCTGCTAGGGGTGTATCGTGTCACGGGCAGCAATGTGTGGACGGCCATGTTTGGCGCAGTATGGATTGGCATCTTTCCCGGCATCAGCGAAGAGCTAATATTTCGCGGTGTATTGCACCGCATACTGGAAGAAAGCCTGGGCACTTGGATCGCGTTGCTAATTGTCTCTTTATTTTTTGGCTTTGCCCATATTAGCAACCCTGGCGCGACGGTCTTTAGCTCGGTCGCTATCGCGCTCGAAGCTGGTCTAATGCTGGGCATGGCCTATACCCTGACCCGTCGTCTGTGGCTACCCATGGGTCTGCACGCTGCCTGGAACTTTGTGCAAGGTGGTGTTTATGGGGTCAACGTGTCGGGTTTGACAACACCTAGCTGGCTCAACTCAACAATGACCGGACCGGAATTGCTCTCCGGTGGCTCGTTTGGGGCAGAAGCATCGTTAGTATCTGTTGGGCTGTGCCTGGGTCTCTTTCTCATTTTTTTGATACTAGCCCGTCGGCGTGGCCACATCGTGCAACCCTTCTGGGTGCGCAGGCGAATACAGAAAGAATTGGGACACGGATAGACACGGAATTTCACAGAGCATTTCTTTATGAATCCGTGTATGTCCGTGTCCAACTATTCAGCCCTGCAAACTGCTCATATCCCAGACCTGCGTAGCGAAACACTGAATAAACCAGCGATCGTGCGAGACAGCCAAGATCGGCCCGCCGAACTCAGCCAGCGCGGTTTCAAACTTCTCCATCACATCAAAGCTGATGTGATTGGTCGGCTCGTCCAGCAGCAATATATTCGCCCGCGTCGCAATCAGCTTCAACAGTTGCAACTTTCGACGCTGGCCGATACTCAACGCACTGATCGTTTTGCTAGCGTCTGCATAGGTCAGCAAGAAAAAGCGAAAGAATTCAGATTGCAGCATATCGGGGTCGCCGGTCAAACCTTCGCGCCACCAGTCAAACGCCGTTTGAGTAGGTGCCATCGCTGTTTGTTCCTGATCCAGATAGCCCAACCGCACCGCAGATGCAGTGACGACTTCGCCACTATCCGCAGCCAATTCACCTGCGATCACCCGCAGCAGCGTACTCTTGCCGCAACCATTCGGCCCGGTCAGCACTACTCGGTCACCCAGCTTTAATTCGAGCGACACGCCGCCCAGAATCTCGCGCTCACCAAAACGCTTATGCAGATTCACGACTCGCAGCGGCACCGCTCCTGCTAGCCCAGTCGGATTGAACTCCGGTGAGATCCGGATTACGTCCGGGGGTTTTGGAATGGGATTATCTTCAATCCGTTCAAGGCGCTCCTGCGCATTACGCACCCGCCGAGTCATAGCGATCTCGACATTGCCTTTGAAGAAGCCTTTGGCAAACTTATCGCCACCCGCTTTGCCGCCGCCTTTCCAAAAATCGTGGTGATGCCCTTCGGCGCGTGCTTGTTTGCGCAGTTCTTTGATTTCTTCCTGCTGCGTCTCGTAATCGGTGATCCATTTGGCCTGATCGGCAGCGCGCGCTATCAGATAGCCGTCGTAATTGCCGGTATATGTTTTGAGGGTGCGGGTGTATTCATCGATCTCCAAAATTAAATTGACCGTGTTATTCAAAAACTGCCGGTCGTGCGAGACCACCAACAGTGCGCCTTTGTGCTGGCGTAGATACCCTTCCAGCCAATCAAGCGCTTTGAAGTCCAAATGGTTGGTCGGCTCGTCCAGCAACAACAAGTCCGGCCGTCGCAATAGAAGCGCAGCCAGCCCGACCCGCTCCTTCTCCCCGCCCGATAGTGTTCCGATCACCCGCTCACGTGGCAAATGCGCAATATCTAAACCTGATAGCACCTGATCGATGCGATGATCCATCTCATAGCCGCCCAGTTGCTCAAAGCGTTCGCTGGCTTCGCCATATGCAGCTAGCAACTCGGTCAGGGCTTCGCCGGATGTGAGTGCCATTTGCGTCTCCAATACACGCATGCGTTCGCCGAGCTGGCTAAGCTGACCTTGCATTTGCACCAGGAGTGCATCAATTGTGAGATCAGCGTAGCCGGTGATGGCTTGTGGCAAATAGCCCAGATCGCTACTTGGCGCGCGCGTCACCGTGCCGTGATCTGGCTCCAACTCACCGGTAATGATTCTAAGAAGCGTGCTCTTGCCGATGCCATTGGCACCTACCAAGCCCACACGTTCATTCATGTTGATGACGAATGAGATATCGCGCAAGATTAATTCTGCGCCAAAATATTTGGTAATACCGTTAATGGTTAACAGCATAAAAATCA
>JANMVQ010000038.1:0-4580 GCA_031392845.1 Chloroflexota bacterium | reverse complement strand
CGGGCAAGCAAAGCCAGCGGTGGAATATTGCTTCTTGCGGCCACGCCGACTTTTGCGCTGAGGGTAGGGGATCACGTCATTTTGGCAGATGAAGGGCCATAGATATGCTGGTAGAAGTCCGCGTTGCAACGCAGTGACATCGGCATCGCGAGACGAATGGATTGGCGTTGCCGAAGACGCAATGGACAGTTCGTTTGCTGCCGCGACCTCTTGTTGAATCTTCAGCAATCGGCAATGAGGACAATCGCAGGGACTGGCGGGCTTAGGCGGCGTATAAAGCCGATGGGGTTTGACGACCTTGACTGGCTTGGGTCGCGCGAGTGTTTCGGCGATGGCGGCCTGCCGGACCGCTTCCAATCGAGTGCGCCACAGCTGCTGGTGGCGCTCGTACCATTGGAAATACAGCAGACCGACAATCACGCCGACAAAACTGAGCAGACCGAGGATCGGGACGATGACATATTCACCATTCATTCGCCCAATCTGCAAGCGGCTTGTCACTATGTCAAGTTCTGGTCGAGATGGAATTGCCAACTATTGCCAGATCATCCACCGATCGTCTTGGGTGAGAGCGGTTTATCGTTGTGGCCGGTGATCCGGCGCGGCACATACTCCTCTCGCAGATACACCAAATATTTGCATAACAATTGTGTCGAAATCTCCTGAACGACACACCCATCGTCCTCGAGCCAGGTCTTCAATCCATCCAAATGCTGGCGGTAGGATACGAGGGTCCCTTTGGCCAATGACTCCGCAGCCTTGAACTGCAAGAAGCCATCTATCGCTCTGGAAAGCGACAAACCCGAAGGTCTAAGTTTCTTCATTTTTCCTCACTTTTAGAGGCGATGTCGAAACTAAAACCTTCGGGTTTGTTGTTTTGGCTAACCTTACGATCTGAGATTAACCCTGATAGCGGGAGTAGGATTCGAACCTACGACCTTCAGGTTATGAGCCTGACGAGCTGCCACTGCTCTATCCCGCATCGACTAACTGATTGTGATTATAGTCACAAATGAAGGCGAGTCAAGGTTATTCAGAAATTTAATGTTGCCAACGTAATATGTAGGATGTGACGAAATCACGGCAGGGGCGCAATGTGCCTCTGCCGTGATTCTGTGGTTAAACCTAAATCAATATCGGGCTGGCGCGATGTAGATACTGGCCGCTGCCTTTCTCACCCAGCCACTTGTCGCCATCGACCAGTAATGTGCCACGCCGGAAGACTTTAACCGGCTTGCCTGTGACTTTCATCCCCTCATATAAGTTGTAATCGACGGCACTGTGATGACCTTTGGCAGTAACGGTATGCTTCAACTTGGGATCCCAAATCACGATGTCGGCGTCAGCGCCTACCGTGATCGTGCCTTTTTGCGGATAAATGCCGAACAGCTTGGCCGGATTGGCTGCCGTCAGCTCGACAAAACGGCTGGGGGTGATGGCGCCACTGTTCACAGCCACATCCCACAACATGTACAGGCGATCTTCGATGCCCGGCACGCCATTGGGGATTTGGGCGAAGTTGCTCTTGCCGATCGCCTTCTGATCTTTGTAGCGGAATGGGCAATGATCGGTGCTGACCGAGCTGAGGTCGCCAGTGCGTATTCCACGCATGATCGCTTTCTGGTCACTCACTTCTCTAAACGGCGGCGAGCATACATATTTGGCCCCATTAAATTTATCGCCCTTTACACCCAGCAAATTGTCTTTGGTGAAGTAGAAGTATTGCACACAAGTCTCGGCGTAGGCATGCTGGCCACGGGCACGCGCCTCGGTGATGGCCGCCAGCGCGCCTTCATTTGTAAGGTGCACTACAAACAACGGGGCGTCGCCAGCCGCGCGCGCCAGTTGCACTGCGCGATAGGTCGCTTCTGCTTCCAACTCCGGTGGGCGGGTCAGGGCGTGATAGATCGGGGCGAGGTTTTTGGCCGCAACTGCTTCTTTGATCAGCACGTCAATTGCGTCGCCATTTTCGGCATGCACCATCGTCAGCACACCGCTTTGTTTGGCCACTTGCAAGCATTTGAACAAAGTAGTGTCATCTACCTGCAACGCACCTTTGTAGGCCATAAACAGTTTGATGCTGGTCACGCCCAAGCTCGGCAACTCGCGAATCTCTTCCAAACCGGCGTCGGTTAAATCCGTGATCGCCACATGAAAACCATAGTCGATGACTGCTTTGCCGCTGGCGCGCGCTTGCCAACCTTCTACGGCTGCCCGCAGGGTGCTGCCTTTGCTTTGGATGGAGAAATCGACGTGGGTGGTGGTACCACCAAATGCGGCAGACCGATGGCCGGTGTAGAAATCATCACAGCTCACCGTGCCACCAAATGGCATGTCCAGATGAGTGTGCACATCGATGCCACCCGGCATCACCAATTTGCCTTTGGCGTCTACAACAAGGTCTACGCCGGTTTTCGAAAGTCCTTGGCCCAGGGTGCTGATCTTCTCGCCGTCAATCAACACATCGCCCACATAGTCGTCGGAGGCGGTCACGATGCGACCGTTTCTGATTAAGGTCGTTGCCATAGGCGAATATTACTCAACGTTACTGTGAATGGCAAACGTCGTACCTAAAAAGGCAGTGCACGCGCGTACTATTTTTGGGATTTGGAGAGCAAAATTCCCTCGTTTCGATTTCAAGCACCATCACCTCAGAATCTTACGTGCCTTCAAAGATGCGATTATCTGCCCCGCACATTCGTCTGCCGTATCAGTAAGTGTATTCAACCGAACCTCCGGTTGCAGTGGCGGCTCATAGGGATCATCAATTCCGGTGAAGCCTTTTATCTCGCCGCGGCGTGCCTTGGCGTATAAGCCCTTCACATCGCGGCGCTCGCACTCTTCTAATGGGGTGTCTACAAACACCTCGATAAATTGACCCATGCCGGGGTTTAGCGCATCGATCATCGACCGCACGGCATCGCGGGTGTTTCTAAACGGGCTGATGACCGCGCAGATCACGATGCCGTCGTGCCACACGATTTCTGTCGCTACAAAGCCAATCCGCAGAATGTTGGTGTCACGATCTTCGTGGCTAAATCCCAATCCTTTTGATAAATGCGTGCGCACCACATCGCCATCTAATAAGGTGATCTTGCGTCCATATTGGGTCAATCGATGCGCCAATGCTTCAGAAATCGTGCTTTTGCCCGCGCCGCTCAGACCTGTTAGCCAGATGCAGCAGCCCTGTTGTGTTGTGTTGCTCATGTTGTCAGATGGCTACTCCGGAATAAAGCTGCTCTCTGGTCCTAGGCTGCGCACCAGTGCAGCGACGAGCTTGGCTGCATTCTCCACATCGTCCATCTGAATCATCTCGTTGGGCGAGTGCATATAGCGGTTTGGGATAGAGATGACCGCCGTTGCAACGCCGCTGCGCGCGGTGTGGATAGCGTCGGCATCTGTGCCGGTGTAGCGTGGGCTGGCTTCGATCACATAGGGGATTTTCTCGGCGTCTGCTGTGGTGAGCAGTTTCTCAAACAAGATGGGGCTATTGGCCGATCCACGTGAAATCGTTGGGCCACCCCCTAGCGAGATATCGCCCGATATTTTCTTGCTGCCGCCGGGGTGATCACTGGCGTGGGTGACATCAACTGCAATCGCGACCTGGGGCTCAAAATGAAATGCGGCGGTCATCGCACCAGCAAAAGTGATCTCTTCTTGGCTGGTAGCCACAGCCGCAACCGTGGCGCGCGGGCGATCCTGGCTCAGCAGGCGCAAGGCTTCCAGCACCGTAAACGCGCCGATACGATTGTCCAGGCTGCGCGACACAATCCTATTGTTGGTGAACGCATACATGGGCGCGTCGATGACACCGACGGTGCCGATGCGCACCTGTTGCAATGCCTCGTCTTTGTTTTTTACCCCAATGTCAATCCACAAATCTTCGATCTTCGAGGCGTTGTCGCGTTCACTGCCCTTTATATGATGAATTGCTTTCTTGCCGATCACACCGATCACATCACCCATTTTGCCCAACAAGCGGATGCGCTGGCCCACAAATACTTGTGAATCCCACCCGCCAATAGCGCTAAAAAACAGAAAGCCATCGCTGTCAATGTAGCTAATCATCAGGCCAATCTCGTCGATATGCCCAGCCAATAGCACGCGTGGCACGGTTGGGTCGCCGCGCAATACTGCGTATGAGCTGTTGCGTACATCGGCGTACACATCGTCGGCAAAGGTTTTGGCTTCGGCTCGCCACACGCGGGCGGCGGCGGTCTCATCGCCAGACGGGGCAGGGCTACCCAGCAATGTCTTTAGGAAATCGAGAGAGTGTTGTTCCATAGATAAAACGATTGTATGAATAGTGAGCTTAACTTCAAATTGGGCAGGAAATATCTTTACCGCGAAGGGTGCGAATCGATGGATCGTTCTAAAATAGAAGGCGTGTTCAGACTAAATTTCGCAGGGCTTGTCCTGCTGCTCGGCGTTCTCGCCGCTTGTTCCGCACCTATAGCCACGATCAAAAAAGTCGAACTGCCCAAACCAGGCAGCTTTGACCCTAGCACTATCAAAGACATTCAAGTTGAGGCGTTGCCCATCTTGCCCGTGGTCAGCCCCAATGCCAAAGCCATCTATCA
>JANMVQ010000491.1:0-38000 GCA_031392845.1 Chloroflexota bacterium | reverse complement strand
TCTGCGGCATCCAACCCCTTCTCGGCAATGGCGGGAGCGTCGTAGCTATGAATCAGGTAATGAGCCACGCCGGGGTGATTGGGTTGCTTTATGAAAATCGCCTCCAGCATTTTGGCGGCCTTGAGTTGATTGGCGTAGGTCTTGTCGGTGGGCAATGCTGTGAAATCCAGGGCTAGGGCGTAGAAGATCGTCGCCTCGGTGTCCTGCGGGAATTGGCTGGCCAGTGATTCCATCGCCTGCGCATAAGCCAGGGCGCGGGTACGATGGTCAACCGTGGCGGCATCTTTGTAGAAGGCAGTGATCGCTGCAATGTAGGCCTGTTCGCGCGGGGTTTTTGCACCAGCAGCGATCGCCTTCTCAGTGGCAGCCCACCCATCCTTCAGCGCTTTGGGAGTTGGTGGCCCGGCAAAAGGATTGTCCAGCAGACTCATCGCCACGCCCCAGTGGCCCATCGCACAGGTCGGGTCCAGGGTGGTGACGGTGCTAAAACTCTTGATGGCCGGCACAAACCAGAAAGAATGTAGCAGCGCCACGCCGTGGCTGAATTCGGCTTGGGCATCGGGAGTGCAGGAAACACTAAAGTCCACAGTGCCCAGATTTTCAGGGTTGCCCATAGCATGATCGCTTGGTGGCGCAGCGGGCGCTGCTGCGGGAGAAGTGATTCGAACGCAGCCGATCAGCAGCAATGGCAGCGCACTTGATGCCAATAATCGTCGTACAAACTTTTTGTATTTCATTTGATTCTCCTTTATAGGATTTGAGTACCTATATGTGGCCATTGATATGTAATCGATTTACCGCTTGTACATCGTGCCGCTAACGCCTGCGGCGAAGTAAGTCATCGTTGTGCCTTGATCGAGTGAATACAGGTCGTAAACAATTCCTAGTGAATCCACGGCCTTAAACACGCATCCGGGCTTTAGTTCGTATGTCGCAGTAAAGGGTTTCTGTCTGTCAATAGCCTCCCCATCCATACTGGCCGAATAGAGTCCCTCAGAATTTCCCGCGCCGTCAAAAATCCAAACGCCCGCTGCGGCCCACGGCACCACTTTCTGACCATCTTTGACAAAGCCTCGCTCTTGGAACACCCAAGTCCCTTTGATCGTCTTCAGGCTGCAACGGTTGGTGCCTTGGGCATTGGCTTCTCCAGGCTGTAGTAGGCTGATAGTGAGGGCAGCCAAGAAGATGGCTGCGACGGATGAAATTGCGAGGAAGAGATTTCGTTTCGTAAGCATAGTATGTACCTCCAGATTCGACTATTTTCTGAGACGGTCGTATAACATGGTCATATAACTTTGCCAATTACAAACTTTTCGCAACGCGTAACGGGCTGATCCCCAAAGGCATATTGGGGATGCCATCAATCGCCGCCAGAGAATTGAGATGACATCGCTATACACCATGGATGAAGTCAGGTGATCAGAACAGCTGTTTGGTTCATCAGTTTGTCCAGATATTACGGCAGAGCTGTTGTCAAAAACAACTGCTATTTCAGTCAAAATCATTGACACTTTGTTGGTTTTAGTTCGCTTTGGTGTATTGGGATCGTTGAGGAGTCAGCATGAGTCATCCATTTGGCGATCTGCTCGGTCAATATCTGCATCGCAGGCACGGCCTCAGCCAATCCAAGCTGGCTGCCGGCATCTTGCAGGAGCCGGCCATCATCACCCGCATGTGCAAAGGCGAGCGGCTGACCGGCCCGCAGGCGCGTCAACGGGTGTTGGCTGTCATTGGCTGGCTGCATATCAAAGAAGCGCTCTATAACACAGGCGATGCCAATGCGCTGCTCGCCGCTGCCGGGCTGGCCCCACTGCGCGAGATTGAACCTAACGAGGCGGCGCTGGTGGGCAAATTGGATGCAGCGTCGCGGGCCAATCATCTGGTGCCCACCGCGCAACCCCGCCAGACAATGCCGCCTCCACCAGTTGCACCCGAATATCCGCTGATCGGGCGGCAAGCAGAATGGGAGATATTGCGTTCCGCCTGGCACAGCGCGCTACAGGGCAAGGCCCAGTTGGTCTGCATCGCGGGTGAAGCCGGGATTGGCAAAACACGTTTGGCTGAGGAGCTATTTATCGAGATTCAGTCCGAGAGTCACCGCACGGCCCGCACGCGCGCGTATGCTCTGGAGGGGCGATTGGCCTATGCTCCGGTGGCCGACTGGTTGCGCAGCGCCGCGCTGGCGGATCGGGTCAGCGCGCTCCCGGCGGTCTGGCGCAGCGAGATTGCCCGGCTGCTGCCCGAATTGTTGATCGAGGACGCCACGCTGCCCGCGCCGCAACCGCTGACCGAGCGCTGGCAACTGAAGCGTCTGTTCGAAGCGTTGTTGCAGGCCTTTAGCGCACAGGAAAATGACAACCCCATTTTGCTCGTGCTCGACGATTTGCAATGGTGTGATCCTGAGACGTTGGAGTGGGTGCAGTATCTGCTCAGCGCCGCACCGCAGCTCAAGTTGCTGGTGGTGGGTACGGTGCGCGATACGGACGTGGATGCGGCGCACCCATTGCACAAACTCTGGCGGAATCTGCTGCGGGACGGACAACTGACCCAAGTGCCGCTGGCCTCGTTGAATCAAGCCGAGACCGCGCAGCTAGGTTCGGCGGTGGCCCAACAACCCTTGGATGGGCAAGTTGCTGATCGATTGTTTGCCGATTGCGCCGGCAACCCGCTGTTTGTCATCGAGAGCCTGCGCTTCCAACAAAGCCAGCCGCAGACCGCACCCTCACTTACGGCGCAGCACAACGGGCTCGCATCTTTGCCGCCCAGAGTCTATGCCGTCATTCAAGCGCGGCTGGATGGGCTTTCGCCCAGGGCGCGGGCTGTGGCCGAGTTAGCCGCGGTGGGTGGGCGCGCCTTTACCCTGGCGCTGCTGGCTCGGGCCGGTCGATGGGATGAAGAACAGGCTGCGCTGGGTGTGGATGAACTCTTGCACCGTCGGCTTGTTCGCGGGCAGGGCAGTGCCCTATTTGACTTTAGCCACGACCGCATCCGCGATGTGGCCTATGCCGAAATCAGCCCGGTTAGACGAAATCTCCTGCATCGCGCCGTCGCGCAAACGCTCGAGAGCCTGCATGCCGATCATCTCGATAATGTTGCCGGTGAATTGGGTGGACACTATCAGCAAGCCGATGAACTGGAGCGGGCGCTGGCCTATTTACGACAGGCTGCATCTGTGGCCGAGCGATTGTATGCGCACCATGCGGTCGTGCGTTATCTGGAACGGGCCATTACTGTTGCACAGATGAAGCCGGACAATTCGGAATTTAGGGCGGCAGAAATTGATCTGTGGGATGAATTAGGTGTCGCCCGTACCTGGATATATGGTTACGGCAACGAGCAGGTTGGGGAAGCCTGGTCCAAGGCACATACATTGGCAATGCAAACGGGCACCATTCTTCAACGCACCCGAGCATTAACCATGTTAGCCGGAGCTGCTCGTAACCGAGGCGAATGGCGAAAATGCTTTGATTACGAACAACAGGCATTACCTCTGGCCGAAAACAGCGGTTATATTTATCTGATTGCAACATCGTTAGGCGGATACGGCCGCAGTTTGTATCACTTTGGCGAGTTGGAACAAGCCCTGCTCTATTTTCGACGTGCCGTGGCGCTTGTAGTTGGGCCAAGCCAACCTGTATTTACGAAGATGTGGAATAGCCATCACGATGGTCTACTTACCCGTTTGGCCCAATGTCTCTGGCTGCTGGGTTTTCCAGATCAAGCTCACAAGACAATCCATGAGGCACTCGAAGTTATCCATACCCGTGTGGTTATTTTTGACCGATTTGGTCCGCTTGACTTTAGCGGCCAGTTTTACTCCTTTATCCGCAATATTGATATGGTGCAGAGGCTCGGTGAAGAATTGACCGAAATGAGCGAAAAATATGATTTCTCGTTTTTCTTATGTTCTGGGCAACTGTTTTGTGGGTGGGCGCTGGCACACATTGGTGATGCGCAAGCAGGTGCGTTGCTGGCGCGAACAGGTCTAAAGGGCTTCCAAAAGCACGGAAGCCGAATGCTTGAACCCTACTCTCGCGCAATGTTGGCCGAAGCGCTGGCACTGGCCGGTGAGCATAGAGAGGCGCTAGATGAGGTAAATGCCGGTATTGCTTTCGCCAATGAAATGGGCAACGTTTATTGGAACGCACAACTGCTTAAATTGAAGGGAGATTTGCTGCAAACCCTCGGCGCGCCAGACCGCGAGGTTGAAGACTGGTATCAGCGCGCCCTGACCCTGGCGCGTGCACAAAGTGCTCGCTCGCTGGAGTTGCGCGCGGCGATGGGCCTGGCCCAGCTATGGCAAAAGCAAGGCAAATTAGTTGAAGCGCAACACCTACTGGCCGAAATCTACGGCTGGTTCACCGAAGGTTTCGACACACCCGATCTGCGAGATGCCCAGTTGTTGTTGGCGGAGTTGGCATGATTCATTGTTTTCGGCGAATCCGGGTCGATTTTCTTCCAAATTCGGGTTATTTCCTGCCGTTCTCCCACTTTGGATGGGCGCTTGTCCATCGTTGGTCTGGCCTGTCTCAGCCCTCGGATGCAGCCAGCACAGCGTGAAAACGCGCTTACATCGTGTTGCAAGCCGCTTAGGTCATTCAGCAGAATAAAATGACCGCGTCCTTCGACTTTGCGCATAAGAATGCGCTCCGCTCAGGATGCTTGGCCATTAATTATTTCGGCGGAATTACCTTACATCCGTCTGCAAGCGAGTTACATCCGCGTACAAGCGGGATGTACGCTCGTGTAACCGGCTTATAGCGCGATGTAAGCGGCTTGTACGGCCTTGCGAGCGCGTTTCGGAGCGCCGAAAAGCGCTTTCCGTGCGTTTTTAGCCGCTTGCAGCCGTCTGCGCACGCGTTTACATAGGACTTTTGGCCGAATGCATCGCCTTGCAACCCGCTTGCAACGCGATGTAAGTGGCTTGCAACACGATGTAAGTGGCTTGCAGCGCCGTGTAAGCGGGTTGCGCGCCACCGAAAAGCGCTTGCATCCGGCTGTGGGCCGGGTGCGACGTGTCGCAGCCCGTTTGCAATCCGATGTAAGCCGCCTGCAACCTGATGTAAGCGCGCCACCGACGCCTGCAACCGGTCTGCGCCGTGACGTAGAGACCCTGCGGGTGGCGCATGAAAAGCCTATGCCTGCGGAAATCTTGGTGCGCCACCCACAGGGTCGAGTCGCGCGCATTCAGGGCCGAGCGCAACCCGCGCTCAGGCCCTTTCTTCATTCATACTTCTGAATTCTCAATTCTCTTCTAGAAGTACTGCGAGATCTGCTCCAACAGCGCCCGAATGGTCTTCGGGTCGCCCGGTTGCACTTTGGTGTCGCTGGCGCGGGCGATGGCGCTGAGAGCGGTGATGTCGGCGTCGCTGCCGTAGGCGACCGGGATCACTAGAATCGGCGCTTTACCGTTGCGGACTTCTTGAATCTTGCTGACCACATCGTTCAGCCGAAAATTCTCGACCGTGTTTTGCCCATCCGAAAGCAGCACAATCGCCTGGATGCGGGATGGATCGCTGGTCTTGGATAACTCGTCGATGGCGGTGAGCAGGGCTGCGTAAAGGGCCGTGTTGCCGCGCGCTTCGAGACCGTCGATGGCGCTGGCCAGTTGGGCGCGGTTGCTTTCCAATCCGGCGATGGGTAGGATCATCTCAGTGCTGGTATTGAACTGCAATAGACCCACATTATTATTGCCCACTTGATCTTCGATAAACGTTTTGGCCGCGGCCTTGGCCTGGGTGATTTTGTCGGCGTCGTTCATCGAACCGCTGGTGTCGATCACCAACAGGATGTCGGCTTGCTTCTTCACCAGTTGCCAAGACTGTAGGATGGCCGACAACACATCGGGTTCAGGTACCGGCAGACGCGTCGTGGGCTGGTTGGGATCGACACCGTTTTCAGGGCAGATCGGGCAGGCCAGCGGCACTTCTTTGTTGACTGGGCGGAAGCCGCTTTCCAAGATTTTGACTTGCACCTCTTTGGTCAACACATAATCCGTAAATTTTTTGGCCGCTTTGCGCTGCTCGTCGGTCACCCAATCCACATTGTTGGGAATAGCAAAGGGGTGATCGTGGATAAACGTGCCTTCTTTCGGATAGAGTGCCACCAGTTTCTCAGTCGGTTTGTAAGCAGTTTTACCCTGATTAATGTATATCAGATCGTTTTCTTCCAACGCGACAAAGTCGAGATATTCTGGCCCCTGGGCGATGTACTCTTTGAACTCGGTGGTGCGCGCCGAGTAATGCTTGATCAACCCTTCCAGCTTGCGCACGCCGTCCTGCACTTTGGGATCATTGACCTGGCTTTTGCTCAGCTTGTTGGTCGTGTTGCCGCTGCTGGCATAGAACTCGGCCATCAATGTCGATAAGCCCGTAGACGAAACTTGCGGATCGGTGTGGCCGTAATACACCTTGCTGCGCCCGCTAATGCCGTAGTCCTGCCATCCGTTGGGCGAATTTAGAACCTGTAGAATTTCGGCCCAGCCAATATCTTTGCCGGGATTCTTGGCCTTGATAGCGTCGAGGCGGGACTGCCAAATAGCCATGACCACTGGCGCTTCGGCTGTGCCGGGCGAGCCGTCCACGTCGAAGATCGGGCGACCCGTTTCGTAGTTCACCAGGGCCAGCCAGTGCCGCACGCTGGGCGAGAAAATCACTGGCTTCTGGACGTTGCTGTTATTCGGCGCGATCACCGCGTTGATGATGCCTCGGGCCATGGTTCCTGATGAACCGCTTTTGCCTTCAATCCAAATAGGGCGCTCACCGGCAGTCACGCCTTTGCCGGTAACGGGGTCCAGCCCACGTGCCGACAAACGGTTGAAGTTGGTGATCGCCTCGGTGATATACAACTCTTCTTCAGGCGCATAAATCAAAGTCACATCGACTGCATTGGTCGGTTTACTGACTTTGCTGCTGCCGATGACTGAGAATTGTTGCAAGGCCTGATAACCCAATACACATGCCACAATCACCGCGACCAAGGCGATGATGCCGACGAATATCCATCTTTGTTGTTTCATATTTACGTTTCTCCA
Organism: Chloroflexota bacterium; assembly: GCA_031392845.1. Lineage (GTDB taxonomy): Bacteria > Chloroflexota > Anaerolineae > J036 > Brachytrichaceae > JANMVQ01. The sequence goes on along the minus strand of JANMVQ010000491.1, from coordinate 30,967 downwards.
AACGCCGAGAGAGAATTATGAAGTATGAAGTATGAATCGCAATTTGTGCCTCATCGTTCATCGTTCATACCTCATACCTCATACCTCTTACTTCTTACTTCTTACTTCTTACTTCATACCTTACAACTCAGTATATCGAACGTTGTACTTGTAAAGTCATGCGTCAGGCTGATATGAACCTACCCGTGAGGCTGACAAATACACTGGTATCCTTTTGCCCCATGCAACTCTATTTCATCCGACACGGACAATCGCAGAATAACGCCAGTTGGGACACTTCTGGCTCAGATCACGGGCGGGTGGCCGATCCGGGACTGACTGAATTAGGCCATACACAAGCCGCGTGTGTCGCGCAGTTTTTGACGGTAGGCAATCCCGCTTTTCGCTTCGCTGGGCGGGATACGCAAAACGGGCGTGGGTTTCCCATCACCCATCTCTATTGCAGCATGATGCTGCGCGCCGTGCAGACCGCCACGCCGATCGCTAGCGCACTGAACTTGCAACTCGTGGCTTGGCCAGACCTACACGAACATGGTGGCATTTACGCGGACGATGCGGCCGGCGTGCCGCACGGCCAAACAGGGTTGACTCGTTCGCAGTGCGCCGAGCAGTTCCCCCATCTGCAAGTTCCGGATGGGTTGGACGAGCGTGGCTGGTGGCAGAGCCGACCGTATGAGAGTGACGAGCTATACCGCCAGCGCGCCCAGCGTTTTTTGAGCGAACTACACGCGAAGCACGCTACTACCGACGACGCCGTAGCGGTGGTTAGCCACGGCGCGTTCTACACCCAGATGATGCGCGATTTGCTGGGTATCACCCGCTACGACGGTATGAATTGGTTTGCCATGAACAATTGTGCCATCAGCCGGATCGATTTTGATCACGGTGAACCAAACTTTCTGGTAATTGCTTATCAGAATCGGGCAGAATTTTTGCCCCGCAATTTGCTCAGTTAGCTTTATACCGCGGTCTGCGCGTGGACTAGATTCCATGTCGTCTCGACGCGCAGGCCGGGGGTTTGCGCTAGGTGGTTAATCATGTCATCTAGCTCAAATACCTCATCTGGCAAATACACGCCGGGTGCCAAGCTCTGGCTTAGCATTAATTGCACACCCGCTGCCACTGCTGCACCCCCCGCCAAAATGCCGTCGCTCAGCCATACCCGCAGCCAATCGCCATCGTGCTGCACCCAGTTGCGCCGGTTGGCCAGCGCCACAATTTCGAACGGTGTTCGCATATTGCGCAAGAAACCGCCGCGAACTTCATTGATTGCCCGCGACAAAATATCAGTCGCTATCGGCTTGAAAATCGCATCTTGCGGGAACGCAAACGCGGTGCCGAGCAATGCGGTCTCAAGCGCAGGCGAGCCGGTGCTGAGGTAGGCCGCCGTTGTTTTGGCCGATGTCGAGTAGCCCAACATGAGCGCCTCAGGCAAACCGGTGCGCACCGCGGTACCGTAGCCATCCCGAAATGGAATGAGTGGCGCGAACCACATTGGCGGGCTGTTGACCAACTTGCCGTCCACAAAACGTTTGCCAACATTGGCGATCACTTGGGCCGTAAGTCTGTTCATGCCCGCACCTGCGCCGGAAAGTGGGTTAAACCGAATCGCGACTTCGAGAGTGTCCACACTAGCGGATTTACGTGCGAGTGCAGCGGCCACAATATTGCTCAACCCCGGCATGATGCCCATACCGATGATCAAGAGTCCAGTTGTAGCGGTAGTGTTTTGCCCACGCCAGGTGTTGATCAACCGATGCAGTGTCTTTGCATCGTCGGTGGTCTCGATGAAGGTGCCGCCGTGTGCCAGCACATGCGCGATGGCGTCGTCGGGTTGCACCTTTACCGTGTCGGTGCAGTTAATGATGATGTCGCAATCTTGCAGGGCACTGAACGTAGCCGGATTGGCGAGATCTATCTGTCGGTCCTTCGATTGACGCGATCCCGTCAGCACTTGCAGATTGTTGTGTGCCTTCAACGCCATTACAACTTGCTTCCCAAAATAGCCCGCCCCACCTAAAACCAAAACTGTTGTCATACCCGCAGTGTCGCACGTGTGGGTGAGAGTGCGCTTAATAAAGTGAAGTTAGGAACGTTTCACTGTCCGCCGCGTGGGCGGCGCATTCCACGGGTCTTCCGGCCAAGGATGTTTCGGATAGCGTCCGCGCAGCTCTTTGCGCACGCTAGGGTAGGTATTGGCCCAAAAGCTACGTAAGTCCTGCGTCACCTGAATCGGGCGTTGGGCCGGCGAGAGCAAGTGCAACAAGACCTGGGTGCGCCCTTCGTTCACAGTGGGGGTGTCAGCCAGCCCAAACATCTCTTGTAACTTGACTGCCAGCACTGGCGCAGCTCCATCGACTGCATAGGCCAGCCGAATGTGCGATCCGCTAGGCACTGCCAAGTGGGTTGGCGCGAGTTGATTCAATTGAACTTGTTGTTGGTGAGTGTGCAGTTGGGTTAGGATTTGAATGAGATCCAGCCGTGCAAAGTCATCCCGCTTGTTCACTCGCTCCAGCCACGGTCTCAGCCATTCGTCGACGCGCTCAAGCAAGGCTGAATCAGATACAGCTGGCCAGTCGCCAGCGCGCCACACCTGCACGCTGTGGGCACGCGCCTGCCATTCACGTGCAGCCGCACTCCAGTTCAACAGCGCAAGACCTTCGGCACGTACGACATCGCACAGCACTTTTGTCTTGTCGGCATGCGGCAGGGCCTGGAGACGCTGGCTGCTGACGATCAGCTCGCCCACCCGTTGTTCGCGTCGGGCCACCAATGTGCCCAGACGGGCATCCCAACCCATCACCTCATGTGCCACCGCCAGCGAATTCAGTACATCTTCGTGCAACGGCGCAGCCAGATAAATACGCCCTTCATCGTTGCCCGAGTCCAGATGAGCCACCGCCAACCACGCGGCGTAGCTAAGCGGGTCGTTGTCGTCCAGCCGCACGCCTCGGCCATTGGCCAGTCGATAGCGCTGCGAAGCGTTGCCACGTGCTTGGGCGATTCGATCTGGGTAAGCCAGCGTGAGCAGCCAGCCGATGTCATAGGGATTAGGTGTGGCATTGTCCACCCGCACTTGCAATTGCTTGCGCCATTGTGCAGCGAGGCGTTCGATGCGGGCCAACCCACGCACATCGGCCCCATGCAGGCTGCGCTGGGTAGTCCGCCAATGTCGCAACGCTTCCACTCGCAGGTTCATATCGGCGCTTGTGTTGCGGGGCAATGGATCGCGCTCATCCAGGATCGCGGCGAGGTCGGCGGCTAGGGCTGGAAAATGCCGCGCATGTTCACGCGATTCCAGTAGTAAGTGGGCCAGCCGTGGGTGGGTCGGCCAATCCAACATGGCCCGCCCGCGTTCGGTTAGTTGGGTGTCTTGCAGGGCATGCAGTTGTTGCAAAAGTATCAATGCTTGGCGGAGTGCACCTACCGGCGGCGGGGTGATCCAGCGCAAGTCACTCGCATCCCGGACGCCCCATTGCGCCAATTCCAGCCGTAGCGGGGCCAAATCCGCCTCCAGAATTTCGGGCTTGCGCGCAGGGTTGAGCCGCTGCTGGGTCTGCTCGCTCCACAGGCGATAGCACACGCCGGGGCTTAACCGCCCGGCCCGGCCCGCACGTTGATCGGCACTGTCCAGCGTCACCCGCACCGTCTCAAGCCGAGTCAGCCCTGTGCGCGAATCGAAGCGCGGCACTCGGGCAAAGCCGGAATCAACGACCACCCGTATCCCTTCAATCGTTAATGATGTTTCAGCAATTGAGGTCGCCAGCACTATTTTGCGCCGACCGTGTGGATCGGGCAGGATAGCGCGCTGCTGGGCTTCCAGTGTCTGTTCGCCATATAGCGGATGCAACAGCAACTCGGGATGGCGCTCTTCCAACACTGACTGGGCACGCTGAATCTCCGCCACACCCGGCAGGAATGCCAGCACATCGCCTGGTTGTTCGGTCACGGCCATGCTGATGGCATCCGCGACGACGGCGTGAATCGGCCCTTCAGGGTCACGATTGCGGTAGTGCAGCGTTACCGGATATTGTCGGCCGCTGGCTCTCACAACTGGCGGATTGCCCAGCGTAGACCGCAGTGCCTCACCGTCCAAGGTGGCCGACATGATCAATACGCGCAAGTCCTCGCGTAGGGCTTGCTGGACTTCGCGGCACAGCGCCAGAGCCAAATCGCCATGCAGACTGCGCTCGTGAAACTCGTCGAAGATGACCAGCCCCACACCTTCCAATGCAGTATCTTGCTGTAAGTGGCGGGTGAGGATGCCTTCGGTCAACACCTCGATGCGGGTTTGATTGCTGATACGTTGTTCAAACCGCACCCGATAACCGACGGTTTGCCCTACGTCTTCATGCCGCAAATCAGCCATACGGGTGGCCACCGAGCGGGCCGCCAAGCGGCGCGGTTCCAACATCAGGATGCGCTGGCGCTTCAGCCAGGGTTCATCTAGCAGCTCAAGCGGCAAGACTGTGCTTTTGCCTGCGCCAGGTGGGGCTTGCAGCAGCACAATGGGTTGCGTTTGCAACTGCGCTTTCAGTGCGGGGATGGCTTCGTGGATGGGTAGAGGTTCGGTCACGGCTATTGCTGCCTGGCGACTCTTTCGGGTCGCGGCTACATGAGGCAAAACCCGCCTGCGCGGGCTGAAGCGTTATATCTCCTGCAACCGGCCGGTAGATATCAAGCGTTTAATGGCTTGGATGTTAGGTGCGATGACGTGATCGACTGGCTCGAAGGCCACGACCTCGCGTACGGCGGCCAACACTTTGCGCGTGCCTTCACCCAAGCTTCCCGACTTGGAGGCTATTTTTTGGCGTAGATCGATGGCTTGTGCAGCGCACAGCAGCTCGATGGCCAGCACGTGTTGCAGCTTGTCGATCAATAGGGCCGCCTTGTTAACACACGATGGCGCGTTGGTGGCGTGGTCTTCCATGCTGTCAGCAATCGGCAAAAAGTCGATGGACATCGGTTGGGCCAGAAATCGTACTTCGGCATGCAAGGCAGTAATTGTCTTTTGCAGAATGCTTAAACCGGTGTTTACGCCGGGCTGTTCCATTAGCCCATGCGGCAGGTGCGAATAGGCCGGGGTTTGTAGACGCAGCACGCGGCTGGTGGCCAGCCCGCTCACCTGAGCCAACACCAGGGCCAAGGCATCAAACGAGGTGGCGATGGCGGCGCTGTGGAAATTCCCGTTGCTTAAGATTGCCCGATCCGCGATCAGCACCATGGGGTTATCCCCGCAGCTATTCAACTCGCTCTCGATTGTGTGCAACGCAAAAGCCAATGCGTCCTGCGCTGCGCCATGCACTTGCGGCACGCAGCGATAGCTGAGCGGATCTTGCAGCGCGTGCGGCGACGTGTTCTGCCAAAGACTGCTGCCTTTGAGTAAGTCGCGCAGCTGTTGGGCGCATTCGCCCTGGCTGCGATGGGGTTTATCGTGCAGACGTGCGTCGAATGGTGTCATGCTAGCGGGCAGTGCCTCGATGCTTAAGGCGGCTGCACAGTTGGCAGTATGCAACAGGCGGAAAGCATCGCTGACGACCAGCGCACCCTGGCCGATGGATGCGGCGTTGGCGCTCAACAAGGCCAATCCATCTTTGGGGCCAAGGGTGATGGCGGATAACCCAGCCTTGACAAGCGCTTCAGCACTGCGCATGCGACGACCATCCCAATCCACTTCGCCCACGCTGATCAGCGGCAGCGACAGATGCGCCATCTGAGCCAAATCGCTCATGCCGGTTGAGCCGCCACGCGGCACGATGGGGGTGATCTTCTTATTCAGCATGCCGAGCAGCACATCAGCGATCGCCGGTTGCACCCCAGCGCCGCCGTTGGCAAATCCATTGATGCGAGTCAGCATCATGGCCCGTACTACATCGGTGGGCAATGGATCGCCGACACCGACGGCATGGCTCATCAGCAAGTTGCGCTGAAATTGCGGCATGGCCTCAACACTGATGCGATCTTCACGCAATGCGCCCACGCCGGTATTCAATCCATAAATGGGCTCGGGTCTGCTGGCGTGCTCCTCGACCACGCTGCGCGATTGGCGCATACGTTCGGGTGCATCTTCGCTCCACTTGGCGCTGGCGCCATGCCGCGCAACCAAATCAATATCTTCAATCGTTAAGTCTTTGCCGCTAATCGTGACCATTAATCGCTATCCTGCTGGGTGGTTCGGGGTGTATTCGCATATCTGGGCATGTCTATCGTCCGAAGCGCTCAATGCAATAAGCGAGAAGCATCGGGCGCCCAAAGCGCTTCGGATGATTTGCCATGTCTGGTGACTGCATCCGTTTGTTGGTTAATGCTAACACTCAATTGACATGGCACGCTATACTCGCACTAAATTTGGAGGTGACCCCCTATGAAAATGATACTTGCCGTTGTGCAGGCCGATGATGCAGCTAAAGTGACCCAAGCCTTGATCGAATCAGGCCATCGTGTCACGCGCATCGCGACCGAGGGTGGCTGGCTACGTCGCGAAAATACGACCCTGCTGTTGGGCATAGAAGACGACAAGGTGGATGATGTGCTGCGGGTGCTGCGTGGCACTGCGCGTCGCCGCACTTCCTACATTAGCGTTCCCCGCGAGGTGCCTGGTGCGCTCAATGCCCAGGTCATTGATGTTGAAGTGGGTGGTGCCACTGTTTTTGTGCTTAATGTCGAGCGGTTTGAGCACGTTTGACGATCATGAGTTATGAGTCACAAGTCACGTATTGTGAGTCATAAGTCATAAGTCCGGTAGGTGCTACGCTCTCACGAAACATATACTGGACTTATGACTCGTGACTGATGACTTGTGATTTGCGATACATCTCTCAAAATTAACCTATATTCTTTCTCTAAACATGCGTAACAAAATTACTATTGTAGGCGCTGGCTTTGTCGGCGCCACCACTGCGCACTGGCTGGCTGAACGCGAGCTGGGCGATATCGTTCTTCTTGACATTCCACAGACCGAGACCATGCCGAAGGGCAAGGCGCTTGACCTGATGGAAGCGGGTCCGGTGCTGGGCTACGATACTCATGTGTTGGGCACCACCGACTATGCAGACACGGCTGGCTCGGATGTGTTTGTCGTCACTGCTGGTATCCCGCGCAAACCGGGCATGACGCGCGAGGATCTGGTTGGGACAAACCAAAAGATCATCACGGATGTGGCGAATAATATCGCCAAACACGCGCCTACCGCCATTGTTATCGTCGTGACCAACCCGCTCGATACCATGACCTTTATGGCCTACAAGATTCTTAGCCAGCATGGCTTTACCAAGAATCGGGTGATGGGTCAGGCCGGTGTGTTGGACAGCGCCCGTATGCGAACATTTATGGCGATGGAAATGGGTGTCAGTGTCGAGAACACGCATGCCTTTGTCTTGGGTGGCCACGGCGATGAGATGGTGCCGCTGACTCGCTACAGTACTATTGCAGGTGTGCCGATGACCGAACTCATGCCCAAAGAGCGGGTGGATGCCATCGTGCAACGCACGCGCCAGGGTGGTGCGGAGATCGTCAATTTGCTCAAGACCGGCTCGGCCTACTTTGCCCCCGGCGCCAGTGTGGCCGAAATGGTGGAGGCCATCCTTAAGGATAAGAAGCTTATCCGCCCGTGCGCCGCATTGCTAGAAGGTGAATATGGCATCAAGGACATGTACTTCGGCGTGCCGGTTGTTCTGGGTCGCAATGGCATCGAGAAAATCATCGAAGTGACCCTGACTGCAGACGAAAACGCCATGATGCAAAAGAGTGCTGAGCTGGTGCGTGGCACGATGAGTGCCTTGAAGTTCTAAGTGCTTAGTCCTTAGTGGCAAAAAAAATCCACTAAGGACTAAGCACTTAGGACTAAGCACTTTTGTGAGAACCTTACGCGCTTGTCTGAACGACGAACCCTTGCCGCGCCTGATGGCGATGGCAGACCTGTGGGACGTGGCGTTGGACGCTTCCTCGGCGCGTGAAGTGGCAGAAGCGCTATCGGGCCATATGTTGCAAAGCGATGTGGCCCAACGCGTGCGAGACGAATTGCCTGTGGATGCCCAAGAAGGGTTGAATACCCTGCTCAAATCCAATGGGCGTATGCCGACGGCCACATTTGAGCGCCGCTTTGGCGCGCTACGGCCGATGGGGCCAGGCAAGCTTGAACGCGAACGTCCTTGGATGAACCCCAGCAATGTTGCCGAGGTGTTGTGGTACAACGGCCTATGCTTCAGGGCTTTTGACCGGGCTGGAGTCAACCCATCCGAGATGGTGTTTGTGCCGACCGATTTGTTTGTGGCGCTAGGCGGCCAAGCGCCAACGGTCGAGACACCTGCACGTGCTGCCGCGAGTGCCCTGCGCACGGCAAACGAGACACGTGTAGCCCATAGCCCTCTGATCGACGATATTACGACGATTCTGACTCACATTCAAAACGCCAACGTAGTGATACGGACCGATGGCGAATGGCAGGCGACTGCACGGCGGGCTGTGCTGCCAATGCTACGCAACAACAACGGCGTGTTGGGTGAGAGGTCTGGGGGACGGTTTCAGTTTTTGTTGCGTAGCATCGACCGAATGGGGTGGGTGCGGGTGCAAAACAACCGGGCCCGTTTGGTGTCACAGCCAGTTGCAAATTGGTTGCAACTGCCTTTGGCCCAGCAGCGGGCAGCGTTGTTGCAAGCTTGGTTACAAGACGTCGATTGGAACGATTTGGCGCATGTGCCTGGCTTATCGTTAGAGATGACGCACAACTGGGCCAATAATCCTGTACGTGAGCGACAAGCGGTGTTGGCGCTGTTGACTCAATGGCGAGCGGAGTCGCCAGGGGCCGGGTTGCCTCAGCCCGACGAATTTGTTGCCTACGTCAAACTCACCCAGCCCGATTTTGCGCGGATCGATGGCCGTTACGACACTTGGCATGTGCGCAGCCTGGCCAGCGATGTTTTTTTGATGGGCTTTGAGCATTGGGATCAGGTTGAAGGTGCGCTGATTCGGTATGTGTTGACCGATCCGTTAGTTTGGTTGGAATATGGCCTGAGTGATGAGTTGGTGCGTGCTGAGCAACCGATGCTGGTGCGCGAGAATGGGCAGGCGTTAATATCTGTGACGCATTCGTTCGAACGTTTTCAATTGGGGCGTGTGGCGGATTGGGTGTACAACGAGGCGCATGTGTTTGTCTATCGCTTTAGCCCCCGTTCGCTGGTGCGCGCTTCGGAGCAGGGCATCACGGCCACCCGGGTGATTGAATTTCTGGAGAAGACATCGACCAAGCCCCTACCGGGCAACATCACTCGCGCTATCCAACGCTGGGCTGAGCGTGGCAGCGAGGGCCGCCTAGAACCGGTGCGATTGCTGCGCACACGCGATGCGCAGGCGCTTGATTTATTACTGAATAACCAGGTTATTCGGCGAGCCATGGTGGAGCGTATTGCACCGAATGGCCTACTGATTCGTGAACGCGATGCCAACGACGTGATTGCCGCAGCCGCACAAAGCGGTGTGTTGCTGGACGAGAGTGTGGGTGGGTGACAGCGTGTCAGGCCACTATTAATTCCAGAGTGCCCCAATCAAATGTAATTTGGGTGCCTTGTTTGATCTGGCTTATGATTTGTAGCGTAGCATCGATAGATTGGGCACGTTCGCGCATGATCGCTAATCCCATGTGGGTAGGCGGCACATTGTTCTGATCAAACCCGCGTCCATTGTCCCGAATGAGGATAGTAGCGTGTGTGGCGTATACCCGACCTTCATCGTCATAGGCGGCGTTTGGATAGTATTGAGCGGTCTTCTGGTTGGGTTGCAAACTCAATTCGATATCGACCCGACTGGCTTGTGAATGTTTGACAATATTATTAAGCGATTCCTGAGCGATGCGATAGAAGGTGATTTGCACATCGGGTGGCAGAGCGGCCTCATCGGACGCGTTGACATACACAGGGATATGGCCGCGGGCAGTGGCTGCTTCGCCTAGCTGAACCAGCAGTTCGCTTAACAGTGCATCTGTGAGCCCAGTGGGCCGCAATTCCAACAGCAGCATCCGCATTTCGGCAAGCGCGCCGCGGGTAAATTTTCGCAACTCTTCCAATCGGCGCTCGCCTTCTGCCCGGTCGCGTTCAAACAGCAAGGGCAGGATATCCGCGATTAGGCTGGCTGAAAAGAGGGTTTGCGTGACTGCATCGTGCAGATCGCGGGCCAGCCGTTGGCGTTCTTCCACGACGGCAACCGCCTGCGCTTGTTCGTAGAGCAAAGCGTTGTCCATCGCAACTGCAGCTTGGTTAGCGATAGCCAACCCCAGCTCAAACTTGTCCTCAGTATAAAAGCCGGGTTTGCGATGCAAAAGCAACAACACCCCGATAGTGTGATCTTTCAGCTCAATGGGCAAGCCCATCAAGGCATGCATGGGTTGCAAGGTTTCTCGCCATAGCGGGCTGACGAGCGCCCGCAGTTTGCGTGGGAAGGCATCGTTGCTGCGATGAATATCGTTGATTGCAAACACATTATGCACCTCGATGACACTGCGGGCCGTAAAAGCCCATTCCGGTGTCACGCGTCTGCCCAATATATCGGCCTCAAGCATCGCGCCCTGATAGGCCTGATAGACGAATTCTTGCGCTTGGGGAGTGAGCAATAAAGCTTCTTCAAAGCCAATCAGGTTCGACACTTGCTTTAGCACAATATTCAGCAACGGTTTCAGCTCGATAGTACTGGTAATCTGCTGCGACACACCCAGCATGGCGCGCAGCTCAGTGGTGCGCTCAATGACACGCTTTTCCAATAGCTGAATGGCTTGTTTACGCTCAGTGACATTGCGTACGATTACTAAAGCTTCATTGGCATCCGTATTGATGATCCGCGCTTCAAAATTGGTGGGTGTTTGGGTCTGGGGCACCAAATCATATTCGATGAGTTGTAACTGACTTGTAGATAGGGCACGTTTTGTGGCTTGCTCGATCTGGTCGGCTACGGCGGGTGACAGTACTTCATTGAGATGCTTGCCTATCAACTCTGAGGCTGGCAGTATCAATTCTCGCTCGATGTCAGGTGGGGCATGTACGCTAATGTAGCGACCGGCACTATCGACACGGAACATCAGATCGGGCAATGCAGCGATTAGCGCGTTGTTGCGGGCCTGCGATTGGCGTAGGGCGGTCTCGGCTCTTTTGCGCTCCACGATGTCGAATTCCAGTTCTTGGTTTGCAGCAATGAGTTCGCTGGTTCGACTGTATACAGCCTGCTGCAGAGTCTGTGCTTGGTCTACGATCATGTAGATCAGGGCTGAGGAGAGCAGGGCCAATGCAATGCCGATGGCTCGTATACCCCACAGTTGCGATACATTGCGCGATAACTGGGCTGCCGAGGCATTGTTGGTAATCTCATAAGTGCGGTTGGCTAGTTCCAGTTTGATGACCTGCGAATTCGATTTGAACTCTGAGCTTTCACCCAGCAGAAGGATGTTCGAATCGGTACGTATCGCAGGCTGGTTGTATTCGTTGTTGGCCGTAAGGTTGCTTTCGTCAAAGATCGGACGAGTCGCGAATTCGATCAGCAAAAGCCAGTTGTCTTTCCCGACAGGCATGATGCCTGTCATGGCGTAGTCCCCTAACCCCGTTTCAAATGGTGCGCTGAATTGCATTGTTTGCAATTTTAAGGCGCTTTGAGCAGTGGATTGCAGGTTTGAGCTCCCGATTTGTGTAAATGATTTCGCGGCAAGATCGGTGTTGGATGGATACACATAGCGGTACTGATCATTGATCACCAAACTGATGGAGTGGACCCCTTTGATGATTGGAAAAGAGCTTTCAGCTATGGTTGAGAATTCGCGATCGAGTTGCTCAACTGAGTGAGTCTCAATGAGCTTCGCTAGGTTGGTTAAAAGGGTCTGGCGTGAGGCAAACGCGACGCGAATGTTGCTGACGTGCTGGTTCAGATTGCTCGTGACACGTGTTCGGGCGTCATCTGCCAGCGTATATTGATACAGTATGGTGCCAACGATGACTGCGACCGAAATGACGATAAAAGACAGCAACGCTGAAAAAATTGCCCGTCGGGTGAATTTTATGACTGGCTTCGGACCAGATACCTTATTTGGATTGACAGCTGTGTTTTGTGTATTGTTGCCTGGGATGTGGCTTGCACTCATATTCCCCCGGTGCGGTGACCTATTGGTCAACAAGACGATGTTTGATTGCCAATGCCACCGCTTCTGTGCGACTGGTAACGCTGAGCTTGGAGAATAAACTGCTGACGTGGAATTTTGCGGTCGACGGACTGATTACCAGTCGTTCGGCGATTTCGGCATTGCTGAGGCCTTGCACTAGCAGCCCGAGCACTTCGCGCTCGCGGGTGGTCAGGTTTTTGGAGTCGGGGGTTTGGCTGCTGCCGCGGGACATACGGATCAGCGCTTGGGTGGCTTCGGGCGAGAGCGCGGGCTGGCCGACGAATGCGCTGCGGACTGCGTTGGCCAACTCATTGGCCGTGGCATTCTTTAGCAAGTAGCCAATCGCCCCTGCTTTTACAACCCGTTGTACTAAATCATCATCCTTGAAGCTGGTGAGTGCGACTACCTGAATTTGGGGGAATTGGTGGCGAATGCGGGCTGTGGCTTCCACACCATCCAGCTCGGGCATCATGATGTCCATTAGCACTACATCGGGTTGGAGTGCGCTGACCTTTTCTATGGCCTCGCTACCATTGCTGGCTTCACCTACCAATTCCATATCATCCAGTGCGTACATAAACGCGGTCAGGCCGCTCCGAACCACAACGTGGTCATCTACGATCAACACCCGAATCCGCTTTGAATCACTCATGTTTTTGCTATCCACTATAGACATCTAAGAATCTGTCTTTGTTGACTATAACCTCTATATTATCTTATTTATGCAATATTCGATCAAAGAACTGGCTGCGCCGTAGATAGGCGTCGATCCGATTTTCGACATGGCTGAAGCCGTGCCCCTCATTTTCGTAGATTCGAAGCTCGACATCGATATTGCGTTTGAGCAACGCTTCGTAGACCTGCTCGGTCTCGGCGGCAGGGCAACGCGGGTCTTGTCGACCGGCAAACAACTGCACCGGGGCGCGGACCTGATCGATGAAGAAGATCGGCGAGCGCTCCTTGTAGCGCTCGGCGTCTTTGGAGTTGGTTGGGTCGCCCATGTTCTGCAGATCCCAATAACGCAGGTCTTCGCGTTCGGTGGCGTACTCAGTGAAGTAATTGAAAAAGCCGACGATAGCAGAGCCAGCTGCCCAATACTCTGGATGTTTGCTCAGACACATCATGGTCATGTAGCCGCCTTGGCTGGTTCCGGTGACTCCCAACTTATCGCACTGGGCCAGTCCCTGGGCTATTAGATAGTCTGCCCCGGCAATGCAGTCCAACACATCACCCCGGCCAATGTCATAGCGATTGGCAATCTGAAAGGCGCGTCCGTAGCCAGTGCTGCCGCGATAGTTGGGGCACAGCACACTGTAGCCTAATTGGGCAAAGTGTTGGGCCGCTGGTGCCCAAAAGTTGGCCCAAGCCCAGGTCGGGCCGCCATGGATCAGCACAATCCCGGGTGTATTCTGTGACGCATCACGCGCCGGGTAAACCAGGGCCGGGATTTGTAGCGCAGGGTCATCTTTGGCGGCATAACGCACTACGTATGGCTGGATGCACTGGTCCGGGTCAATCCCATCGCTGACAGGCGTAATCTGGATCATGGTGCGGGAATCGATGTTGTATTCCCACAAGCTGGGAGGCAGGGCGTGATTACTGAAGTGAAAGACGACCGAATGGCCTTCACGCGCAAATTGCACTTGTTCGATAACGCCAAAACTAGGTGCGATATCGCTTGCGACAATGGCACCGTCCTTGGCATGCCGGATTTGCACGGTGTGTGCGCTGTCCTCATTTTTGATGTAGGCCAGGCTGTGTCCATCCGGCGACCAGCAAGCGGTCCATTCATCCCACGGGCTGTGGGTCAGCCAATGAGTTTGCCCATTCACCAGATCATATAAACCGACATCTTCGCTGCCCCGACTGTTGGAATGAAACAGCACCCATTTGCCATCGGGCGACCAGCGCGGGTTGGCGGCTTCATGTGGTAATTGGCGCTGATGGCTGCCATCGCGGTGCATCAGAAAAATGGCGTGATCCTGGCCGTTGGTATTGGCGTCAAAGGCCAGCCAGATGCCGTTTGGCGAGAACTCGGCATAGCCATCGGCATAACGATGGTGCGAGAGCGGTTGCAGCGTGCCATGCACCACATCCAGCCAGCACACGCTAAACCGTTTGTTGACAGCAGTCGTGATGAGCAGGCTTTTGCCATCTGGCGACCAACTAGCATTGGCATAGCCCGCCACCCATTGGCGCAAGACCAAGCGAGTAGAGTGGGTGCTTAGATCGATCAAGAAGAAATCCCAGCATTCGTCGCCTTGATGATCTTGGGCAAAGAGCAGACTGCGCCCATCGGGTGAAAACTTGGGTGCGGTCTTGGCGATACCGTCGCTAGTCAGCTGCTCGGTCATGCGAGTAATAAGGTTCACTCGATAAACCTCATAACGCCCACTGTGATTGGAGATATAAGCCACCCATTCGCCATCTGGAGAAACATCAAAGCCCTGCTCGACCTCGGGAATACAGGCCAAAAAGGCGATATCCGTCAACATATGACAGAGTGTAGCGCACTCAGGGGTGCGACACGAAATTTTCCGACGGGTGACCAAGATACGATGATTACGACGGCAACGATCACGATCACGTCGACGATAACGATCACGTCGACGATCCCCCACTCAGCCCTCTTTCACAGTGCATAGTTACACTTGGGCTATGAGCAAGTTCCTAAAACTAGGTGTTGGGTTGTTATTGGTTCTGGGTCTAGTCGGGGCCAGTGTATGGGTTTTTCAGTCGCCGCCGTCAGACGGGCTAGCGCGCGGCACGCTCACCGCATTGCAAGCCGATGACACCAGCAATAACTTCAGCCGAGCTACAACTATACGAGATTTTGTGTGGCCGGATGATCATGGCCCGCACAACGATTTCCAGACTGAGTGGTGGTATTACACCGGCAACCTTCAGGACCCGACGGGGCGACACTTTGGTTATCAGTTCACCATCTTTCGGCGGGCGCTGGCGCTGGATGCGCCGTCGCTTACACAGTCGGATATGGCTTTCAACCAGATCTACTTTGCCCATTTTGCCTTGACTGATAGCGCGGGCAATGATCATGTTGCGTTCGAGAAATACAGCCGTTCAGCGGCGGGCTTGGCAGGCGCAGCGGCCGAACCGTTTCAAGTATTTATCGAAGATTGGTCGATCACGGGCGTAGATCAGCAAAGCGCCAAGAATGTGCGTATCAAGGCCGCCCAAGGCGACTATGCCATCGATCTGAGCTTGGCAGCCAGCAAGCCTATTGTCCTGCAGGGTGATCGTGGTCTGAGTCGTAAAAGCACCGAGATGGGCAATGCCTCGTACTATTATTCAATCACCCGTATGCGCACGCAGGGTAAAGTGCGCAGTAAATCCGGCGAGTTCGATGTGCAGGGCAACAGCTGGATGGATCGCGAGTGGAGCACCAGTGCCCTGAGTAACAATGCCGTAGGTTGGGACTGGTTTGCCATCCAGCTGGATGATGGGCGCGATCTGACGCTGGGCTGGATTCGTAATAAGGATGGCTCGCTCGATTCAACCTGGGGCGGTTCGTTGGTCGAGGCTGATGGCACCTCCCGGAGGGTGCTTGGGGAAGATTTTCAGGCGACCGTATTGGAAACCTGGCGTAGCCCGCGCACTAACGCCGAATATCCCATCAAGTGGAAGATTGTCTTTCCAAAAGACGACATGACTTTAGAAATCACCGCCCGCATCCCTGATCAAGAGATGAACTTGAATCAGCTCTACTGGGAAGGAGCTACTACGATCAACGGCACGCAGGCTGGCAAGCCGTTGAGTGGGGTGGGTTATCTCGAATTGACCGGTTACGGTGGGAAGAAGACGCGGGGGAAAGAGTGACGGGGATAAAGAGGTTGAGGGGGATGAGGAGGTGATGAGATCACCCCCCTCATCTGCTCATCCTTCAGCTATCATCCGCACCTATGAAACCCATAGATGTCATGGTCCTTGGCGCAGGCGGACGCGGGACGTTTGCTTATGCCCCGTATGCACGCAGTCACCCTGAAGCGTTGAATATCACGGCGATTGCCGAGCCAGATGCTGATCGGCGTACCCGATTTGCAGCCATGTATGAGATCGAGCCAGAGCGGCAGTTCGCTTCGTGGGAAGAGGCGCTCGGCGCAGGACAGCTGGCCCGGGCCGTGATTAACTGCACGATGGATCGGATGCATGTCGCCAGCACAGTCGCTGCTTTAAACGCCGGCTACGACGTGTTGCTGGAAAAGCCCATGGCCGTCACCCCGCAGGAGTGTCGGCTGCTCGTGGACACCGCCGAAAAGCTCGGTCGCACCTTGCAGATCTGTCATGTGCTGCGTTACACCGATTTCTTTAACAAACTTTATGAAATCGTGAACTCAGGCCGCTTGGGGGATATTGTGACGATTGATCATCGCGAAAACGTCAGCTATTGGCACATGAGCCACAGCTTTGTGCGTGGCAATTGGGGCAACGAGGCCTTGTCGGCGCCAATGATTCTGGCCAAATGTTGTCACGACATGGATATTTTGGTCTGGCTGATGCAACAGCACGTCAAGCGGCTGAGTTCATTCGGCAGCTTGCAACACTATCGGGCCGAGAAGGCGCCTGTGGCGGCGCCGCTGCGCTGCACCGATGGCTGTCCGATTGCCGATAGTTGTATTTGGTATGCACCCAAACTCTATGGCGCGGTTGAAGGTCAATACGAAACTGGCTCTGGCTTCATGATTAATGCCATGAACGGTAGCGACAAGACTCCACGTGAACGCTTTGAGTTGCTTAAGACCAGCCCGTACGGCCGGTGCGTGTATCACTGCGACAACGATGTCGTAGATCATCAAGTCATCAACATGGAGTTTGAGAAAGGGGTGACTTGCACCTTTACCATGCACGGCCACAGCGACCGCGAAGGCCGCAGCATGCGCTGGGATGGCACGCGCGCCACGCTCTACGGTGATTTCTATGATGAGCAGGAGATCCGCATCCACGATCACGGCAGCGACAAAGTCGAGGTGATTCCGATTGGCGGCAAAGCTACCCAGGGCAGCGGCCATGGCGGTGGCGATGGTGGCATCATTCGCGACTTTATCGCCGCCTTAAACGGCCAGACTTCGACCCGCCAAACCACTGCCCGTGTGTCGCTGGAAAGCCATCTGATGTGCTTCGCTGCCGAAGAATCGCGCCGCACTGGCCAGACAATTGACATGTCGCCCTGGCGCACTTCCGATCGGTGATTTTCGTATATTCGCGCCAATTCGCAGAAACGTATCGGAGACACTTGAGCAGATCCGTAGCGCTAAACAATGTGGGTTGTAAGCAATTCCACTAAAGCGTCAAGCTCGTCCTGGGTGGTGTAGATCTGCACTGAGAGGCGGGCGATCTTGTATTGGTTCCAGGTGATTAGCGGCATTTCGATATGGTAATGATCGCGCATCAGTGTCCCCAATTTGTCCATATCTGTATTGTCTGGCAGCCGGATGGCGCAAATCTGGCTGAACCATTCGAAGTCCTCGGGGCAAATCGGCTGTGTGCCAAACATGTGCTCAATTGTGCGCTTGGCGTCTAGGGCCATCGCAAAACAACGTGCGCGCACGGCTGGCCAATCGTGGGCGGCCATGTAGTCGATGGCCGCCGGCACCGCCAGAAAGGCTGCTATATCGCGCGTGCCAAACATCTCCACATAGTCATACAGCGGACGCTCCGAACGTTTTTCCGGTATCCAGCCGTGGCCGACGATGAGGGGTTCGATGAGCGACTGCATCTCATCGCGCACGTGCAGAAAGGCCGTCCCTTTGGGTGCGCCCATCCACTTGTGGCAGTTGCCGGTGTAAAAGTCTGCGCCCAACTCGTCGAGATACAGCTCGCGCTGGCCAGGCACATGCGCGCCGTCGATCACAGTGAGGATACCCTCTTCGCGCGCCCGGGCGCACACCTCGTGCAGCGGGAAGGTCAACGCGGTTGGTGAGGTGGTGTGGCTGAGATAGATGACTTTTGTGCGCGAAGTCACGCCCGTCCATAGTTTCTCGACAAAGTCCGCTTCACTCGTGAGTGGCAGCTCGATGGGGTGGTTGATGTATTTCGCGCCGGTCTTCTCGCAATTGAACTGCCAGGCGTGATTGCACGCGCCGTACTCATGGTTGCTGGTCAGCACTTCGTCGCCCGGCTTTAGCCAAGAGCGCAGCGAATGCGTCACGACGTTGACGCCCATCGTGGCATTGGTCACAAACGCCAGCCGGCTCTGTTCAGTGTGCAGATATTCGGCTAGCTTGGTGCGGGCTTCTTTTAGCAGCGTGTCCCAGTTGTGGATAAAGCCCGCCGGGTGATATTCCAACTCGGTCTGCCAGCGCTGATATTCGGCGAACACGGGTATGGGGCATGCGCCAAACGATCCATTGTTGAGTAATCGCATATCGCGGCGCAGCATAAATTTATCGCGGACGTCCGGTGTCTGCTGGTTTGCATATGAGTTGCCATTTGAACTCATCGTGTTTGTTGTGGTCATGATGTGACTAATTGTGCCCTAAGACATTGGCGAACGCCATTCATGTCGTTTGACAAGGCCTTTTTGTAAAGCCAGTCCACGAAAAAACGTATGGCTGTCAGGCCCACTAAAGCTCCGCAAAGTTGCCTATTCCTTCCGGGTTTTGGACTACTGTTGGCATGGGCTGGCAAGGGAAAATAGGGCCTTTCGTGGTAGAATATGTGTTCTACATTATGACTGATACACCTCTGGAAAAATCGACAAACAGCGACTATGGCGCCAGTCAAATTCAAGTCTTGGAAGGGCTGGAAGCTGTCCGAAAACGCCCCGGTATGTATGTGGGTGGCACCGACAGCAAAGCAATGCATCACTTGATTTATGAAGTGATGGACAACAGCGTGGACGAGGCGCTGGCTGGCTTTTGCAACCGCATCGAAGTCACGATCCACGCCGATGAAAGCGTGACCGTACGCGACAACGGGCGCGGCATCCCGACCGACATTCACCCCACCTTCCGCACCAAGGCTGGCGACAAGATCAGCACGTTGGAAGTGGTCATGACTAACCTGCATGCCGGCGGCAAATTCGGCAGCGGCGCGTATACCGTGTCGGGTGGTTTGCATGGTGTAGGTGTCAAAGCCGTAAACGCCTTGTCATCTAAACTGACCGCGCAGGTGCGCCGCGATGGCAAGATTTACCAGCAGACCTACAAAGAAGGTAAACCCACCAGTAAGGTCGAAGTGATTGGCAAGATGAAGGATGGCGAGACTGGCACCCAGATTTCATTCTTGCGCGACACCACTATTTTTACTGAAGACAATATCTTCAGATGGGAAGCATTGTTGCAGCGCTTCCGTGAGATGGCCTTTATCACCCGTGGCCTAACGATTGCCTTCAAGGATGAGCGTCACGACAATGAGATGACGTTCTACTTCGAGGACGGCATCAGCGCGTTTGTGCGCTATTTGAATCGCAATAAAGATACCGTGCATCAGGTGGTCTACGCCGAAAAGAAAGTCGATCGCATCGGGGTGGAATTTGCCCTGCAATATACAGACGCCACCACCTCAAGCGAGTTCTATTTCGCCAATACGATTCATACCCCGGATGGCGGCACCCACCAGGCCGGTTTTCGCAGCGCCATCACCCGCACGCTCAACGACTACGCCCGCAAGAATAATATCCTCAAAGAGAAAGACCCGAATCTGGATAGTACCGACACGCTGGAGGGCCTGACCGCCATCGTGTCGATCAAGCATCCCGAACCGCAGTTCGAGAGCCAGACCAAGGTGAAACTGATGAACACCGACGCCCGCACGGCTACCGATCAGGTGGTGCGCGAGGCATTTACCCAGTTTCTCGAAGAGAATAACCGCGAGGCCAAGCAGATTATCGACAAGTGTCTGCTCTCGCGCCGCGCCCGCGAGGCTGCCAAGGCCGCCAGCGAACTAGTGCGCCGCAAGAGCGCTCTCGAAAGTGGCACACTGCCCGGCAAACTGGCTGACTGTTCCGAACGCGACCCACTCAAGTGCGAGTTATTTATTGTCGAAGGTGATTCGGCAGGTGGCTGCTTTGACGGAGATACATTGGTGGCGCTGGCGGATGGTCGCAACCTTAGCTTCCGGAATTTAGTGGTTGAGCAGGCTGAAGGCAAAGTGCACTTTTGCTATACCATTCGAAACGACGGCCAAATCGGTCTAGAACGAGCGATTCATGCCCGTGTTACGAAACAAGATGCGGAAGTCGTCAAAATCACGCTGGACAATGGCGAAGAGATTATCTGCACCCCAGATCACCACTTTATGCTGCGCGACGGCAATTACAAACGCGCGGATCAACTAGCCACAGAGGATTCGCTCATGCCGTTGTATCGTCGGCTATCCAGCGAACATGACGATGCATACATGATGGTGTGGGACCCCAGCTTAGAGCAGTGGGTATTTGTTAATTCGTTTGTGACAGATCGGCGCACACCCAGCATTCCACAGAGAGAACAAGATCTGCGCGAAGCAGTGGCTCACTACAACCACAAGATCACGAAGGTGGAGCGACTGACCGATCGTCGCGATGTATATGACCTGGAAGTGCCTAGCACGCACAACTTTGCACTGGCCAGTGGTGTTTTCGTGCACAACAGTGCCAAGCAAGGCCGCGACCGCCATTTTCAGGCGATTTTGCCTTTGCGCGGCAAAATCATGAACACCGAGCGCGCCCGGTTGGACAAGATCTTGCAATCGGAAGAAGTGAAGGCTCTGATTAGCGCGCTGGGAACCGGCATCGGCGACTCCTTTAACCTGGAGAACCGCCGCTACGACCGCTGTGTGATCATGACCGACGCCGACGTGGACGGCAGCCACATTCGTACGCTGCTGCTGACATTCTTCTTCCGCTACATGCAGCCGTTGGTCGAAGGCGGGCATCTGTATATCGCGCAGCCACCGTTGTTTCGGCTTGAAGCTAAGCGCCAGAAAGATGTGCGATATGTCTTCACCATCGAAGAGCGCGATGCGGTGCTGGAAGAGTTCAAGAAGCGGGGTTTGGATATCACCAACCACAGCCAAGTGATGGTGCAGCGCTACAAAGGTCTGGGTGAAATGAACCCAGATCAACTGTGGGACACCACAATGGACCCTGGCACGCGTACCATGCTGAAGGTGACGATCAACGACGGGGCAGAGGCTGACCGCACCTTCGATATGCTGATGGGTGACGCAGTGCCCCCGCGGCGCAAATTCATCACCACCCACGCCAAAGAAGTGCAGAATCTGGACGTGTAAGCAAATTTTTTACCGCAGAGACGCACAGGGCGCTGATATTTTATGTCTTAGCATCCTTTGCGCCTCTGCGGTGAATTTCTGCTACGCCTACGTTGCGTAAAACAGCACCGCTATGTAGTGAAACACGCTGCCACCGATGACAAACAAGTGCCAAATCGCGTGGGAATAGCGCATTTTCTCTTGCATAAAGAAGGGTACACCTAGGGTATAGCACACCCCACATGCTATTAATAAGCCAACCGCAATGGCAGGCATATGCCGAATCATGTCTGGCGCGATCAACACTGCCATCCAACCCATCAGCAAATAGAGGCCGACCGAAATCCGCCAAAAGCGCATCCCTGCAACCGCTTTAAAGATCACGCCGGCAATTGCAATAGCCCAAATCAACCCCAAGATAATCCAGATGTATAGCCCGCCCAACACCCCCAACGTAAATGGGGTATAGCTGGCGGCGATCATGATGAAAATCGCGGCATGATCGACGATTTGTAGCATGTCCTTGGTTTTCGACGGCGGCACCCAGTGATATACCGTCGAAGCCGCATACAAGGTAATTAGGGCCAACCCAAAGATCAGACAAGCCACAAAACGCAAGGTATCGCCGTTTAGCCCGGCGGTCACAACCAAGATTGGCATACCTATCAAACTCGCAATCAAGCCTAGGCCATGGGTAATGACGTTGGCAGTCTCTTCATTAGGAGATAATATTCGAGAGTCATTCATTTTTTTTACACACTACACCAGAATTATGAAGGCTGTGTGCGATTGTCAAAATAGGCGCAAACCTATAAGCTTGTAGGAATATATGGACACCCGTATCAAAAGCGAAATCCGGCCGAGCGACTATAGCCTAGTAGGTAGAAAAACGACTGAAGCCATTGAGAAGGGTCTGGCAGAAGCGAAGTGGTACGCCTCGCCGGTGCCCAAAGAAAAGATGCGCGAGTTGCTGGAGCGCCAAGACGGTCCGGCAATTCGCGACACCATCATTTGGTTTTCGCTGTTATTTGGTTTTGGCATCGCCGGTTATATGCTATGGGGCAGCGCTTGGGCCATCCTGCCGTTTGCAGCCTATGGTGTCATCTATGCATCCACATCCGACTCGCGTTGGCATGAGTCCGGTCATGGCACGGCTTTCAAAACCGATTGGATGAACAACGTGCTCTACGAGATTGCCTCGTTTATGGTGCTGCGCGAATCCACCGTGTGGCGCTGGAGCCATACCCGTCACCACAGTGACACCATCATCGTTGGGCGCGACCCAGAAATCGCCGTACCCCGCCCCACCGATATCAAACAATTGCTGCTGAGTTTCGTGAATGTAGGCGCCGTCCGCAAATATTTGCGCGAAGTGCCGCTGCACGTCGTAGGCAAGTTCACCCCCGAGGAGATAACGTTCATCCCAGAGTCTGAGCACGGCAAAATCATCATTCGCGCCCGCATCTATATGCTGATTTACATCAGTGTCATTGGGCTGGCCCTTTACACCCACAGCATTTTGCCGCTCATGTATATCGGCCTGCCCAGCTTCTATGGTGTATGGCTGATGATGGTGTATGGCTATACCCAGCATTCGGGGTTGGCCGAGAACGTTCTCGATCACCGCCTGAACTGCCGCACGGTGTATATGAACCCCATCAGCCGATATTTGTACTGGAACATGAACTACCACGTTGAACATCATATGTTCCCGCTGGTGCCCTATCATGCGCTGCCCAAGCTACACGCGCTGATCAAGAGCGATACGCCTCCACCTTACAACGGCTTGCTCGAAGCATATCGCGAGATTATTCCGGCCGTGCTGCGCCAAGTTAAAGATCCGGCTTATCACATCAAACGAGTGCTGCCTACGCCGACCAACCGCGCCGACGCCCCGCACATGGCAAAGCCCATCACCGCCGAGGGACGTCCGGTGGTCAATGGCTGGATTGAGGTTTGTCCCAGTGCGCTGCTCAATAAGGAAGATGTCGTGCGTTTTGATCACGACAACAAGACCTATGCGATCTACCGTACACTCGACAGTAAGTTTTACGCCAGCGATGGGATTTGCACCCACAGCAATGCCCATTTGGGCGATGGGCTGGTCAAAGGTACGCTGATCGAGTGCCCCAAGCACAATGGCCGCTTCGATATCCGGGATGGTTCGCCGCAACGTGCGCCCGTGTGCGTGGCACTCAAAACCTATCAGGTGCGCGAGGAGCATGGCAAGTTGCTTCTGAATGTCGCCCAAGCGGGTGGGCTGGGCGCGATTGCGCCGACCACGACTTATAGCTTCCGAGTGATCAGTAACAACAATGTGGCTACCTTTATCAAAGAATTGGTACTTGAGCCGGATGACAACACGCCCATCCCAGTCTATCAACCCGGCCAATACATGCAGCTCGACATTCCAGTCTATGCCGAGCGGTCGTTACAGCAAGCCGAGGTGCAGCAACCGTATGCCGACGTGTGGAAAGCGCAGCACGTATATGAGTTTGTAGCGAACAACTCGCTGCCGTGCCGCCGCAATTACTCATTGGCAACGAATCCAGCTATCGACAAACAGTTGCGCTTCAATGTGCGCATCGCTACCCCGCCGCGCGGCCAAGCCTGCAATGCCGGCACGGGTTCCTCGTATGTGTTCGGACTGAAACCGGGCGACAAGGTGACTGCGATCGGCCCATTCGGCGATTTCCAGATCAAGAATACCCAGCGTGAAATGGTCTACATCGGCGGTGGTGCTGGCATGGCCCCGTTGCGATCGCATATCTCGCATCTGTTGGAAACGCAGAAAACCACACGCCGTATCAGCTATTGGTATGGCGCACGTTCGTGTCAGGAGTTGTTTTACCAGGATTATTTTGAAAATTTGGGGCGCCAAAACAGCAACTTCTCATTTAATGTTGCGCTATCCGAGCCACAACCAGAGGATCGCTGGGACTCGCATACTGGCTTTATCCACGACGTGATCAAACGCGAGTATCTCGACACCCACCCTGATCCAAAGCAAATTGAGTATTACCTGTGTGGACCACCCGCCATGATCCAGGCCGCCCAGCAGATGCTCAAAGCACTGGGTGTTAGCCCTTCGCAAATCGCATACGACGAGTTTTGAGAGGGTCCGTTTTTCTATATTTAGTGGAGTTGAAATGTCACAAGAAGACTCAAGCCCAAATTCGGCATTGCCGCACGACACACTCAACGAAATCGGTGTGTTAAAGCGACGCGAAATTGAAGCACGAATCATTGGCCCAATCGTCGACGCATTGTCCGCGGAATTTGACCGTGAGCGCGTGCTGGCAATTGTGCGTGACACCATCATTAACATCGCTCGGCAGCAAGGTGCAACGCGCGCAGCAGAAGTCGGCGACAACTCGTTGTTGGCGTTTGCAGATTCAGCGGGAGACTGGAGCAAAGGCAATGCCCTAGAGATTGAGGTCATCGAGAAGAATCCAGACCGCTATTCCTTCAACATTACACGCTGCAAATATGCCGAGATGTATCGATTTTTGGGTCTGGCCGACCTGGGTGCTGTGTTATCGTGCAACCGCGATTATTCTCTGGTCGAAGGATATAACCCTGAGATCGAACTGGTGCGCGAGCAAACCATTATGCAAGGTGCGCCATGCTGCACATTTCGTTATGCACGTCGCATTGACGCCAACACCCAAAGTCAAGACCCATAATGACTCAATAAAACACGCTCCGCAACAGGTGCAATTATTGCTTGATAGTCTTTCGAAAAACGACAACACCGCAAAGAAAGAATCTTCGCGGTGTGTATAGAGCTACCTACGGGAGTTGAACCCGAAACCTATCGCTTACGAAGCGATTGCTCTACCGATTGAGCTAAGGTAGCACGCCTTATGATGCGATTCAGCAGTATACCTAATCAAAAGGTTGCGTCAATACATCGTTTTGCCGACATATAATCGCTCAATTGCAGTGTCTGCGCAGATTCTGTCAGCACCCGATGGCCCACAAACGTCGTGAGTTTACCCATGCCGAGGCATACGCCTTGGAAAGCGACCAGCTTTATGAGCGTTGCCAGTTCGATGGCCTTGCGCTCAAGCACCTTGATCTCACCCAGTGCGAATTTGCCGACTGCTCCTTCAAAAACGTCGATCTCACCAACGCCCGCTTGAACGGCGCGCAGTTTAGCGAGTGCGACCTGAGCGGCGCTCGCTTGGCTGGGGCCAACCTCTTCTCCGCTCAGTTTGATGGTTGCAAGTTGCTCGGGGTGAACCTGGCCGACGACACCAACCTGATTGCCACCAAATTTAATCGCTGCAACTTTGATTACTGTAACTTTCGTGGGCGCTCACTCGAAAATATTCGTTTTGTCGAATGCTCATTTGTTGAGGCTGATCTATCACTGACCCAGCTCAAGAAAACCATGTTCCAGAAATGTAATTTAGAGCGCGTCGAATGGCGCGAGGCCCACTTCGAACAAACCGACCTGCGCGGCTCACAACTCACTGGCCTGAATCTGCGCCAGAACGATCTCGCTGGCGCAATTCTCTCTGCCGACCAGTGCGCTGCTTTAGCTCGCGAGTTGGGCATCCAAGTAATCTAAGCTATGCAAACCCTTATCACAACCCTCGGCCCGAAGTCGGCCGCCGATCTCGGCATGATCCTTCCTCATGAGCATGTCTTTGTCGATCTGCGCAAACCCCACGAGCCCGGCTATGCCGTGGCTGACACTGCTGATGTTATCGCGCTCATGGCGCCGCAGATCGAACAGATCAAGGCGCTCGGCATTACTGCGTTGGTGGAGTGCACGCCGGTCGGCGTAGGTCGGCGTGTCGATATTTTGAAGGCGGTGTCCAAAGCGACCCAGTTTCCTTTGGTCGTGCCGACCGGAATTTACCGCGAACCGTGGGTTCCGGACTGGGCGCACTCGGCCAGCGAAGATATGTTGTGCGATTGGATGCTGGGTGAGCTCAACGATGAGATTGAGCACAGCGGAGTGCGAGCAGCTTGGATCAAACTTAGCGCGGGCGACGATGGCATCACCTCCATCGAAGACAAAATCCTGCGGGCTGCTGCCCGCGCTGGCCGCGCCACGCATGCCCTCATCGGCAGTCACACGATCCGAGGCCGCGTGGTGCTCGATCAACTGAATATCATCGAAGCCATGGGCTACACTGCCGAACGATTCATTTCCATCCATGCCAGCGCCGAACCCAACTTCGATCTCACGCTCGAAATCGCCCGGCGCGGGACGTGGATCGAATACGACTGGGTCGGTGGCGAACCCGATGAGCCGCTCATCGCCCGTATTCTGCATCTGCTGGACGCCGGTTATACCCATAAAATACTGCTCAGCCACGACCGTGGCTGGTACGATCCGGCCCAACCTGGCGGTGGCACACCCAAACCCTACACCTATCTCAGCGAGGTGTTTCTGCCCAAACTCCGTGCAGCTGGTTTAGATGATGCCACCCTGCACCAGATCACTTATGTGAACCCATTTATTGCGTTTGGGCGGTGATAAACAAATGCATCTGTCGTTCAAGGGCAAGATCTGGTACTGGAGAGGTCCAGCGCCGTACTACTTCGTATCAGTCCCGGAGCAGCAAAGCGACGATATCAAGGCAATATCGAAGCTTGTGACATACGGTTGGGGAGTAATCCCAGTTGGCGTACGAATTGGCGAGCAAGAGTGGCTGACATCGCTGTTTCCGAAAGATGGCCGCTATCTCGTGCCAATCAAAGATAGTGTACGCAAAGCTGGCAAACTCGAAGAAGGCGAAGAAGTAACAGTGGAGCTTGAAGTGGGCAAAAGGAAGCCGCCTGGACGCCGCGAGAAATCATGATTTCAACCAAGCATCGCACAGATTGCTTGTTGAGCCGGCTTCCATACGCTAATAGTACAAGTATGTACTGCGTACAATGAAGATGTGAGCAAAACTCGCCAGTACCCCAAACCCGAAGTCATGAGCCCCGCTGGCTACTGGCCCCAACTCGACACCGCCATCGAAGCCGGCGCCGATTCAATCTACTTTGGTCTACACCAATTCACCGCCCGTGCCAAGGTTGGGTTTGACCTGGCCGAACTGCCCGAGGTGATGAAGACGCTGCATGGGCGTGGGGTGCGCGGGTATCTCACCTTTAACACCCTGATTTTCGACAATGAGTTACGCGAAGCGGTGCGCCAACTAGAGCAGATCGCCAAGGCCGGCACCGATGCCGTCATTGTTCAGGACGTCGCTATCGCCCAACTTGCGCACCAGATTGCGCCCGACATGGAGGTGCATGGCAGCACCCAGATGAGCATCACCAGTGCCGAGGGCGTGGCATTGGCCCAGCAGTTTGGCGTGCAGCGGGTGGTATTGGCGCGCGAACTTTCACTAGACGAAATCCGCGAAATACGCAGCCAGACCGATTGTGAGTTAGAAATGTTTGTGCACGGCGCGCTGTGCGTTTCCTATTCCGGCCAGTGTTTCTCGTCCGAGGCTTGGGGTGGGCGCAGTGCCAACCGTGGGCAATGTGCGCAGGCCTGCCGTTTGCCCTATGAGATGTATGTCGATGGCCAGCACAAGCCACTCGGCGATGCCCGATATTTGCTCTCCCCAGGCGACCTCTACGCCATTCCGCTCATGGCCGACATCGTCAAGTTGGGCGTGAGCAGTCTGAAGATCGAGGGCCGCTACAAGGAATCGGATTACGTCGCGCTCACGACGGCAGCCTATCGCAAAGCGGTCGACGAGGCTTGGGCAGGGTTGCCGTCCACGCATACTGTGGCTGAAGCGCAGCAGTTAGAGCAAGTGTATTCACGCGGTTTAGCGCCCCATTTTATGCAGGGAACAAATCATCAAACTGTGGTGAAGGGCCGTGCGCCGCGCCATCGCGGGGTATGCATGGGGCGAGTTCTGCGCGTATTTGCCGACAAGGGCATGATTCTGTTGCGGCCCGACGATGCCAATTTTGTGTGGCCGCTCAAGCCCGGCGATGGGGTGGTGTTCGACGCCGCCACTTGGCGCAGCCCGCAAGAGCCAGAGGAAGGCGGGCGACTGTACCAGGTGCACACGTTGCGCAGCGGCGAAGTCGAGTTGCGCTTTGGCAATGGCGACATTAAGTTTGAGCGCATTCGCGGCGGCGATTTGCTGTGGCGGACGAATGACCCTGATCTGCACAAAGCCGCCCAGCTTTACACGCGCGGCCAAACTGCGGTGCAGAAACAAGGTCTGCGCATGCGGGTGCGGTTGCACGAGAACGAGCCATTGAGGCTGGAGTGCAACCTGCTGAAATTCCCGATCATCAAAGCTACCGCCGCCAGTCCCGATCCATTACGCCCGGCGCAAAAGCAAGCCTTTAGCGAGGCGCTGTTGCGCGAGCAACTTGGCCGTCTAGGCAACACGCCCTATGAACTGGCTGCGCTGGAAATCGATGTGAGCGGCAATCCGTTTGTGCCCAGCTCGTTGCTGAACCAAATGCGGCGCGAGGTGATCGACCAGATTACGCAGTTGCAGGCCCAACCGCCAGAATGGGTGATTCGAGATGCGGAAGAAGTCCTTCGTCGTCATAAGACTGCCTCGGCCTTTAAGACCGAGGCGATCTCGAAAAACGTTAACTTACATGTCCTGGTTCGCACGCCGGAGCAATTGGACGCCGCGTTGGCAATGAAAATCAAGCTGGACAGCATCACACTGGATTATCTGGATCTATATGGACTGCGGCCCGCTGTCGAGCGCGTGCAGTCCGCTGGCATCACCGCCCGAGTGGCCAGCCCGCGCATTCTCAAGCCCAACGAGCAGCGCATAGTGAACTTTCTAACCAAACTCAATTGCGAGATTTTGGTGCGTTCGACGGGTCTATTGCAGGCATTGAGAGAAATTGAAAGCGAGAAGATAGCAGTAAGTAGTGAGCAGTGGATCGGTGATTTCAGTTTGAACGCAGCCAATGTCTTGAGCGCGCAAACCTTCCTCGATCTGGGTCTGGCACGTATCACGCCGACGTATGACTTGAATGCGGCACAAATTGCGCAGCTAACCAAAGCGGTTGATCCGGGCAAAATCGAAGTCGTGGCGTATATGCACTTGCCGGTGTTTCATACCGAGCATTGCGTGTTCTGCCGGTTTTTGTCGAATGGCACCAGTTACAAAGACTGCGGCCACCCGTGCGAGAAACACCAGGTGGCACTGCGGGATGTGAATGGCCGTGCGCACCCGGTTATGGCCGATGTCGGTTGCCGCAACACTGTGTTTGGCGCTGAAGCACAGGAAATTAGCGCCCATCTAGACCATCTGCGTGGTGTTGGAATTCGGCATTATCGGCTGGAGTTTGTGCACGAAACAGCCGAGCAAGTATCCGAAGTGATCGACGCCTTCCAACGCGCCCTGTCCGACAAACAAAGCAGCGCCGACCTTGGCCGACAGCTTCGGCAACTCTCGCCACAAGGGACGACGGAAGGAAGCTTCTTTGTTCCTCAGAATTAAAAGAATTGAGAATGAAGAAGGCAGAATGAAGAAACCAGATACGCTTCGTATTTCTTCATTCTGCCTTCTTCATTCTTAATTTCGGATGACGCGGGCCAACTTCGCTTCCATCTCTGCCCAACCCAGTGCAGATAGGCCATATTTCTGCTCGAACTGCTCGGTGGTGAGTTCGCCGACTTTGTAATCGCGCAGTGCACATGACCAGCGTAGCATCTCAAAGGTCAGCGCAGTGAGTTGGGCCAATGGGGCGACCTTGCGGTTGAAAATGTATTCCAGATTGCGGCCCGTGCAATCGAATAAAAGCCCCGCGACCTCATAGCGTTCGATATGCTGCTGCACGATATGTGCGCATTCGTCCGAGATCGGCAAGCGCCGATTCTTAAACTCAAGGTGCTTCTTATCATATTTGATCAGCACGTTGCGGTTGACCAGATCGACATCACTGACCGTCAGCTTAAGGCATTCGCCCTTCTTGATACCGGTGTCCAGCACCAGCACAATCGCTACCAGCGGACGCGTATCCAGGCGCTCGGTTGTGGCCACATGGCGGGCCGCATCCATTACCCGTGTTTGTTCAGCCTCGTTCAAATACTCTGGGAGTGGGTCGACAAACGGTTTGTAGGCGATGCCTTCCGCTGGGTCGAAACCCAACTTGCCACTATCGCGTAACCACGAGAAGAACACTTTAAGCGAGGTCAGGCGCCGTTCCAGCGATTTCGGGCTATTGGCACTGGGCCGCTTCTCTTCATGGGTTAGAAATGCGCGAATGTCCTCAGCCGTAATCGTGTTTATAAACGGTGCAGACACAGTCTTCTGGGTCGTCTCGTTATCGACACTGTCCTCAGCGTCTCCGCCCTCACCCGTGAGGAAACGCGCAAAGATATTCACATCGCCCCAAAACGCTTTGCGTGTGTTGTCGCTAATTTGGCGTTTACCTAGGTTCTTGCCAAATTCGTCAAGTGCGTCATGCAAATTCAAGCTGGTCGCCATACATATGCGAGTTTAGCACATTTGTTCTTTGGAAAAATGTCGAATATTAAAGGCTAGTACAGCCGAGCGGAAATGAACGACAAGGATGAGGTAAGGTGGAGGGATGGAAAAGGGGCAGACACTCAAAGCGATAACAGTGAGCGGGGGACAAAGAGCGATATTGGAACGAATTAGGCGGGCGCGGGCGAGCGAT
>JANMVQ010000487.1:0-2882 GCA_031392845.1 Chloroflexota bacterium | reverse complement strand
TATTCGTTTATTCGTTTCTATTCGTTGACCGACTTGTGGAAAAACAAAACGGGCGCGGCTCACAATCATGAGCCGCGCCCGTGCCAATGCAAACCAGACCAAAGGGGCAACATCAAGCCCCTGGCCCGCTATTGCACCTTTAGCACCATGCCTTCTCGTTTAGGTATCGTAAGTCCGGTAAGTGATCCATTGACAGTCTGGTATGACGCTGTTTTGCCAAAAATCGTTTTGAGCGTCACACCATCGGGCAGCACCTCGCGTGTTTCCACGTTGATCGCTGCTGCTTGCGTCCCTGAGTTTAACGCAACAAGTAACTTTTCGTCACCCTGTTGGCGCAAATACACCACACATTTGTCAACGGCATAAATCACTTTGAAATCCCCCGTGCGCAACGCCACATACTTTTTGCGGATCGTGGCACAGCGCTTAACATATTCCAGGATTTCGGTGTGCCATTCGCCTTCATCCCAAGGAAAGGCTCGGCGACAATCTGGGTCTTTGCCACCAGACATGCCAATTTCAGTACCGTAATAAACGCACGGCGCACCTGGATAAGTGAACATGCACAGCATTGCCAAGCGCAACGTATTCAGGTCGTTCTTTGCGATCGACAAAAAGCGCGCAGTGTCGTGCGTGTCCAGCACATTCAACTGCACCTCTCTAATGGCACGGTCGTAAATGCTTTGGTTGATATTCAGGCTGTAGGCAAATCCCGAAGCATCCAGCGGAGCGACAGGGGCATAGCCGATGCCCTCGATCATGCTCGTGTCGAGTTTGCCATTGGCGCAAAATCCCAACAAAGATCGGGTGAACTGATAGTTCATAACCGCATCAAACTGGTCGCCTTGCAACCAGCGCTGGGCATCATGCCAGATCTCGCCCACGATATAAGCCTCTGGATTGATGGCTTTGACCCGGCGGCGAAACTCTTGCCAGAACGCATCATCGTTGATCTCGGCAGGCACATCTAGCCGCCAGCCGTCCACCCCAAACTCAATCCAGTGTTCGGCCACCTTGAACAGAAACTCGCGCACCGCTGGCGTAGTCGTATTTAATTTTGGCAGATCGGGCAAATCCCACCACGCGTCGTAGTTCAGTTTGCCCTGGCAATAGGCATTGACTGGAAAGCCTTGAATGTGAAACCAGTCCAAATACGGCGACTCGCTGCCATTTTCAAGCGCATGGCTGAACTGATAGAAGCCCCGGCTAGCGTGGTTAAACACGCCATCGATAATGACTTTTATGCGTCGTTTGTGCGCTTCTTTCAACAACTCGCGCAGGGCAGCGTCGCCACCCAAGATCGGGTCAACCCGAAAGTAATCCTGGGTGTGATAACGATGATTGGCCGTTGATTGAAAGATTGGGTTGAAGTAAATCGCGTTCACCCCTAAATCCTGAAGGTAATCAAGTTTCTCGGCCACACCAAGCAAGTCGCCGCCTTTGAAGCCGTGAAGGGTGGGTTTGCTGTCCCATGTTTCCAGTTTGCTCGGCTTGGCCACACGGGTGCTTTGGGCGAAACGGTCTGGGAAGATTTGGTAGAAGATGGCGTGGCGAACCCACTCAGGTGTTTGGATCATGGTTTGTTGGTGGCTAGCGGCTGGTTATTAGTAGATAGTTGTTGGTGGCTAGTGACTAGTCACTAGTAACAAGCGACCAGCTACCCGATTCTACCGAAAGATCAGAATTGCCAACAACGCAGACACAAATGCCCCAAATAGCGAGGAGATGAAATTCACCCAATCGTTGTTCATCCACTTCCAGCCCCGTAAGTGTCGGTTGGGGGTGCCGTCGCGCTCAACGGCCTTCTCGGTTTCCTTCTGGCGGGCGTCGCTGTAATACATCGCCTGCACCGTCGCGCCGAGGAAGCTGTCGAAGAGTGAGCCCAGCAGGCCGCCGATACTTCCAGACAGCAGTAACATGCGCGGCAATATGCCTGAATGGCTAACCAACTGGAGTTGCCAAAATGGCACGACGTAAACCAGCCCCACCAACAATGCACCCGCCAAAGCTGCGCCAATACCTAGCGCAGAAACGCCCCCAGATGTGCCTGGTTCAACAACGTGCAGGGATAGGATAGAGCGCGGTTTTGTCTGACTCAGTACACCCAACTCAGTTGCCCACGTATCGGCATTCACCGTCGCCATTGAACCAACAAATGCCGCCATTGAACCATTCCATAGGGCGCTCATGATTTGAGTGTGACGAGCATCTGTGATTCCCAATTGCGTTAGCCCTGGATGTATAACTGGCATCAGTAACGCCCAGATCACCGCAAAAATTGCCGCTGCCCCGCCGTTGGCCAACACCTGCCAAATATCGCGTTGGCCGCCTTTCTCAAACATCTCGGCGGCGCGCTGCTTGCGTGCATTATTTTCTTTGAAGTGGCTGAGCAATGACGACGATGCAAAAAACGCAATGAGGGTCAGCCCGGCCGCCCAACCGCCAAAGCCAAAGATCGTAGTGCCAATGATGACCGCACCCAGCGCTCCACTTGGGGTCAGCGACCCGCGCCAAAGCGCAAACGCCCCAATCAAAGCGCTGGCCGCCAATCCAATCAACAAACGCCATTCAATTTGCATGTAAAACATATCCCTGGAAGTCCACGGAGCAACATAAATTTTATTGCTAATCAGATTATTTCTGATTCTCTTCCGCGAATCACGCGAATATTCGCTAATTTTTTCGTGAAATTCGTGCGATTCGCGGTTCATACTTCTCCGTGCCTCTCCGTGTCCCTCCGTGGATAGGATAGTGTGCACCCGTTCACCCGATCAAGGCCAATATCGCCGCAATCCGCTGCTCCAACATGGTTATGTCTGGCGTGACAAGATTAACATGCCCCAGCTTGCGCCCAGGCCGAGGCGATTTCCCATACAGGT
Organism: Chloroflexota bacterium; assembly: GCA_031392845.1. GTDB lineage: Bacteria > Chloroflexota > Anaerolineae > J036 > Brachytrichaceae > JANMVQ01. The sequence goes on along the minus strand of JANMVQ010000487.1, from coordinate 3 downwards.
GCA
>JANMVQ010000485.1:0-4281 GCA_031392845.1 Chloroflexota bacterium | reverse complement strand
TATTCGTTTCTATTCGTTGACCCATTTGCTGACTAACTTTATGACCAGAAGAAGTAGAGAGGTGGAATATGGGAGATGGAACTGAAAAAGATATCCGCGAGCGAGAATTGCAGGAAGCGGAAAACAAAGTCGATGAGTCGGTAGAGCAGATCCAGGAGGCACTGGAGCGTGATGACGTGGGCGCTGCGGTCGATGTCTTGGAGCGGCTGGACGCGGACGAACAGGTTGAGGTGGTCGATGAGCTTGAGGTCGAAGAACAGGCCGAAGTGCTATCTGAGTTAGATCCAGAAACCTCTGCCGACATTCTGGTTGAACTGCACGACGATGATCAGGCCGAAATAGCCAAGCGCTTCGATGATGCAACCCTCTCCGATATTCTGGACGAGATGGAGCCGGATGATGCAGCCGATGTGATCGGTGAGCTACCCGAAGATCGACAAGAACGCGTGCTTGCGGGTATGGAAGACGCCACTGATGTGCGTCCGCTGCTGATTCACCCAGACGACAGCGCGGGTGGACGGATGACCAACTCTTTTCTGGCGCTCCGCCCGGAGATGACCGCTGAACAAGCCATCAGCGCTCTGCGCGAGTGGGGACCGGACAACGAAACCGCCTACTATTTGTTTGTAGTCAATCGTGAACGGCATCTGGTGGGGATTGTTTCGCTGCGTTTATTGATCACTGCGTCTCCCGACAAACATCTGAGTGAGTTCATGTCTACCGATGTCGTTTCGGTGCCAGTGGGCACTGATCAAGAAGAATGCGCACTGTTGCTGCGCAAACATGGCTTTATGGCTTTGCCGGTGGTTGATGCCGAACAACGGCTAATTGGTGTGATCACGCATGATGACATTGTCGATGTGATCGAAGAGGAAGCCGCCGAAGATACCTTCCGTTTGGCCGGTGTGTCGGACGAGGAGCGCATCTGGAGCCCTATCAGTGTATCCATGAAGAAGCGCTTGCCCTGGTTAATGATCAACTTAGGCACAGCTTTTTTTGCGGCGTGGGTCTATAGCCAGTTTAATAGCACGATCGATGCCCTGCCTTTTTTGGCTGCGTTGCCTACGATGGTGGCTGGCCAAGGCGGCAATGCCGCCACTCAACGCATCACGATTCTGGTGCGCGGTATGGCCATGGGCGAAGCCGATTTGAGAGATTCGGGACGAATTATCGCCAAAGAAGTGTGGATCGGTTTGTTGCAGGGGTTGGCGTTGGCTCTGGTGGTCGGGGTAGGCGTGGCGATGTGGAAGAACAGCGCGATGCTGGGCGGCATTCTGGCAGTGGCGATGATCGGCAACATGCTGGTGGCTGGGTTGGTTGGCACAGGGGTCCCGTTTTTGCTGAAGCTTTTGAAAATTGACCCGGCACTTGCCTCAGCCGTCATTGTTACGACGTTCACCGATTGCTGTGGGTTTGCCTTTTCGCTGGGTCTGGCCACGTTGCTGATTAAACAACTGTTGCCGCTGACGGGGCCGTAGCAACTTACATTTTGGCTGCGTAGCCCAGCGCATTAGCCACAGTTCGATGGGCTTCGATGGCCAATTGGCGCGGGCTGGCATCTGGGGCTGGGGTGCTGTGATACAACAGGTGGAGTTGGGCGCGCTGTGGACTAATGTGGGTGGCCAGCCGCCAAAGCGCCACGACGACACTCTCATCACGCCAGCCAATCACATCCACTCGGTCATAAATAATGGCGCACAAAGCATACGGAATTTGATGTTCTACACATAGCTTGAACACCCCGTGATAAAACGGCTGTAACTCATACAACGGGCCGATTCCTCCTTCGGGAAAGAGGCCAATGGGTGGGTTGTATTCGAGCTTGGTCAGTGATAATAGCGACTGAGCGCGCGAACGGGTGCTGCTCCGATCCACCCCGATCACGCCAGTCGCTTTGGCGGCCCAGCCAAAAAACGGCCAGTCTAGATATTCACGGGCGGCCAAAAAACGCATAGGCCGAATCGCCACAAACAAAAAAACGTCTGCATATGAGCTGTGGTTGGCGAACACAAACCCCTCGTGCAATAACAAACGGGCCTGATCTGGGCAACTCATGTGGACGCCAAAGATCCACAACAGCATCTGGCTAAACGCACCCACCATCCAGTTGGCCAATCCGATCCCTCGAATACGAATTGGCAACAGGCTGGCGATCACCACCAGCACAGAGCTAATCACGACAAATGGCAAGCTCACCAAAAGCCGCAGGATGCCAATTAGGGTGCCTAGGATCAGCGCAGCAGGGTTACGAGGCGTCGGTGTTGTCATGATGCTGGATTGTGTTGATTTGCAGGATATGTGCAAGAGGGCTTTCCCCTAATCGGGGAATTAAAAAGGCAAAAGGCAAAATTAAAAAATGAGTTTAGCCGTTTCTTTTTAATTTTTAGTAAGGCGTGTCTCCTCCATCGATATTGATCGACTGCCCACGAATAATTTGCGCCTGATCTGACAGCAGGAATGCGACAACTCGGCCCACTTCGATGGGTTGAATGCGCCGGTTCATCTGATTGGGCTTCATGGTTTTGACCATCTCGTGCGGGTCGCCACCAAAACGCGCCGCGTAGAACTCGGCCACGCCCAGGAGCATCGGCGTGTCGACCCCGCCCGGACAAACGGCGTTGACATTGATGTTGTGCTCGGCCCACTCCAGCGCGAGCGAGCGGGTGATGCTGATGACGGCAGCTTTGCCTGCGTTATACGCTGCCATGTTCTTGTAGCCCACTTTGCCCGCATTGGAGGCGATATTGACGATGGCTCCACCGCCCGTTTGCCCCCGCATTTGCTGACCCGCGAGTTGGCAGCACAGAAATAGCCCGTCGACGTTGACTTGCATTTGGCGTTGCCAATCGCTCATGGTTACGTCAAGCGCGGCGTCCATCTTGACGATGCCAGCATTATTCACCCAGCCATCGATGCGGCCAAACCGATCAACGGATGCGGCTATCGCCGTATTCACGCTGTTGGGATCGGTCACATTCAGTTGCAGCGCCAACGCCTGCCGAGCTTGCTTTTCAACGAGCGCCGCCGTTTCTTGCACCGATTCGATGGCTAAATCGCCGACCACGACATGCGCGCCTGCCTCGGCCAAAGCCTCGGCAATCCCGCGCCCCATCCCTCGACCCGCGCCAGTGATGAATATGATTTTGTCTTTTAATAACATAGGTTTGGTTTGTAAGGTTTGTAAGGTTTGTAAGGTTTGTAAGGTTTGTAAGGTTCGGAAGGTTCGGAAGGTTCGGAAGGTTTGTAAGGTTTGTAAGGTTCAGGGGAACGTTGCGTGCTTCCGAACCTTATCAACCTTATCAACTTTAAGAACTTTACTAACCTCCCAGCTCCCAGCTTCCAGCTCCCAGAATCAAAAGATTTGATGCGTCATCACGCCGCCATCGACGGTGAGACTGATGCCGGTGATCCAGCGTGCGGCAGATGAGGCGAGAAACAAACAGGCGTCGGCGACATCTTCGGGCGTGCCTAGGCGACCCAACGGCGCGGCTTTTAGCCAACGTTGCACGCCATCCGGCCAAGCTTGTTCGATGCCCGGGCGTCCGATTAACCCTGGCGCGACGGCATTCACCCGGATGCCCTGCGCGGCCAGTTCATTGGCGGCCGCTTTGGTCAGCATCAGTAGCCCGCCTTTGCTGGCATTGTAGTGGCTGTGCATCGGCGCGGGGTTTTCGGCCTCAATCGAAGTGATATTGACGATGGCGGCGTTGGCATTAGCACAAGCACCTTGCGCGGCGACCTGGCGGGCAAAAGCTTGCGTGCACAGAAACGCACTGCGTAAATTGGCGTTGATCACGCTGTCCCAATCGGTGGCACTCATGTCCATGAGCGTGTGCAGCGGGTAAATGCCAGCATTGTTAATCAACACATCAACCCGGCCAAAGGCGTGCACGGCTTCACTGATCAAGGTGGCGACACCGATCTCGGTCGTCAGATCGGCCTGCACGGCGTGCGCCGCTTTGCATTGCGCCGCCACGGCAGCGGCTTTGTCGAGGTTGCTGTTGGCATGCGCGATGACGCTAGCTCCGGCCTCATCGAAGCGTTGGACAATTCCCGCGCCAATGCCGCTGCTGGCACCCGTAACGATGACGACTTTGCCAGTGAAGTCCAAAAGTTGCTTTACGTTAGGAATAGTCATGTGGTATCTTCTCAAAAAAAGGGGGGAAACGGGATCAAGCAGGGGCAGCTTGAGCACGAATGATATCGGCCAAAGGCGGAATAAGTCCCAGTTTTGAAATGCGGTCATGGACAAAGGCGTAAAAACTCACGCCAAGTTTTTTT
>JANMVQ010000468.1:0-3821 GCA_031392845.1 Chloroflexota bacterium | reverse complement strand
GATATGGCCGTCTTTCATGACTGCCAACCGATCCGACAGCGACATCACTTCGCTCAAGTCCGCCGAAATCAGCAAAATAGCCACCCCTTCATTGCGGGCTTTGACCAGTTGCTCATGCATAAATTCGCTGGCCCCAATATCTACGCCACGCGTCGGTTGTGCCGCAATCAATAGCTTGGGATGTGAGGAGAGCTCGCGGGCCACGACTACTTTCTGCATATTGCCACCGGATAGCGAGCCAACCGGCAACGTGCCATCCGGCGCACGAATGCTAAATTTCTCAATCAATTGCTCGCCATTTTGTTCGATCTGAGCCGGATGCATCAAAAAACCGCTGGCAAAGGGTTCGCGCTCATATCGATCCACGATCAGATTCTCAGCGATGGTGCTGGGTAGGGCTGCGCCGTTGGTCAGCCGGTCTTCTGGGATGTGGGCACAACCGGCCTGCCGGACCGCGCGCGGGGTCTTGCCGGTGATGTCTGCGTTTGCCAATTCCAGCGTGCCACTAAGCGGCGCACGTAAGCCCGTGATCACCTCAACCAATTCAGTCTGACCATTGCCTTCTACCCCCGCAACGCCGAGTATCTCGCCTGCATACACATTGAAAGAAACGTGCTTAAGCGCTTCGACACCCGCTTCGGTGGCGTAATCCAGATCACGCACTTTCAACATGGCAGCACCGCGTTTGATGGGTGGCTTGTCGATATTCAAGAAGACTTCGCGGCCTACCATCATGCGGGCAATTGCCTCTTCGTTGACTGATTTTGTGTCGACCGTGCCCACCATCTTGGCGTTGCGCATCACACTGACTCGGTCGCTAATCTCTTTGACTTCGCGCAGCTTGTGGCTGATAAACACCACGGTTTTGCCAGTTTTGACCAATTGCCGAATCGCGGCAAACAGTTCGGTGGTTTCCTGTGGGGTCAGCACAGCAGTAGGCTCGTCGAGAATCAGCACTTCAGCGCCACGATACAGCGCCTTCAAAATTTCAACTCGCTGGCGCATACCCACTGGCACCGAATCGACGATGGCATCCGGTGTAACAGCCAAACCATATTGGGCGGCCAATTTCTGGGTGGCTTCGATAGCTTGGGCCTCATCAATGAATCCGCCCTTCACCGGCTCACTGCCCAGCACAATATTCTGCGCCACCGTGAACGAAGGCACCAGCATAAAGTTCTGGTGGACCATGCCAATACCCAACGCAATCGCCTCTTGCGGGTTGGTCAGTGTCACGGGCTTGCCACGCAAAATAATCTGGCCAGAAGTCGGTTTCTCCATACCGTACAAGATTTTCATCAACGTGGATTTGCCCGCGCCATTTTCACCCACTAGGGCATGAATTTCGCCGGGCTGCACTTCGAAGGTCACATCATTGTCTGCGCGCACACCATTAGGGTAAACCTTGGTAATGTTGCGCATTTCAATCAGAGGTTGAAGGGATTGGGTCATTTTGCTACTGGTCATTGCTCAAGCACGAGATAAGCTTTGCATTGAGATTGTAATAGTAAGGGCCGAAACTGGAAAATTTGGAATTTGGAAAAAGAAATTGGGCGACTGACACTACGCCAATCGCCCAATAGATCAATGGTTCAATAACCCAATCGCTTTATCTGATCTAGTTAAACGCCGTCTCAAATTTGATCTCGCCTTTCTTAGCTTTGGCGTAAACCTCATCCACCTGCTTCTGAATATCAGCGGGGATGAGCTTCTTGTAGTTCTCATTCTGCGCAACACCCACTGCGTCACCAGCAATACCCACTTTCTCCAGCGCACCGTAGGTCAGCTTGCCCTCGGCGTCCAGTTTGGCGGCACGGAATAGGCCGTTGTCAACGTTTTTCATCATCGAGGTAACAATCGTGGCCTTCTCGGCCGGATCAGCAATCGTCAAATACTGGTCACTGTCCACGCCCAAACCATAGGCCTTGTCTTCCACAGCAGCAGCAAACGCACCATTGCCAGAAGCACCCGCCACACCCCACACCACTGCCGCGCCTTGGGCAAACATGGACTTGGCAATTTCCTTGCCTTTGGCTGGGTTAAAGAACGGATTATCGCCGCCAACATACTGAATCAGCACGTTGTCAGGATTCATGCCCGCATCTTTAAAACCCTGCTTGAAACCGACATAGAAGTCATTGATGACCGGGATATCCAAACCGCCGATCACGCCCACTTTCTCTTTGCCTTCCACACCCTTAAGCGCCTTGGCCTTCAGGGTCAGGCCGATGGCGTAACCCAAAACATACGAACCTTCGTTCTGGGCAAACAGAATCGAGTAAACATTCTTGCACTTATCTTTGCAACCTTTCTTGGCGGGATCGCTACCAGCATAATCCGGACCAGCGTCGAACATCCAGAATTTCTTGTTGGGATACTTGTCAGCCACTTTGCCCAGATAGTCAGGCATCTGGAAAGTGCCGGTAATCAGCACATCGTAGTCATCGTTGGCAGCAGCGTCTTCGAGACCTGGCTCCCATTTGTTGGCATCGGTGCCCAACTCAACGGTGCTGATCGTATAGCCCATTTCCTTCTCCATCTGATCCAAGCCGCGTTTGGCGCTGTCGAAGAAGCTCTTGTCGCCAAAGTTGCCATTAATCACCAACTTTACCCGCAGCTTCTTGCCGGCGGCGGGGGCGGCTGCAGCGGGAGCTTCGGTGGCCTTGGGGGCATCTGCGGCTTTGGGTGCAGCGGTCGGCGCGGCGCAGGCAGCCAAAATCAGGCTGGAGGCCATCGCCAATGCAAACAAATTCATTTTTTTCACTTTCTTCATATCGGTCTTCTCTCCTTTAACAAAATCAACAAAATAACTCACAACTTCTAAAATCTGAAAATCCGGTAAGAATATTGGGTAAGAGCGATCCCGGAGGCAGATGAGATTATAGCGAGAGATAAAAGAAAAACACGCCGATTGATAGAAACTTTTGGCCTCCTCTAACCAAAGACTAATTGACAAACCACCTTGAGGGGGCTAAAATCCCATTCATACGATTCATCCAATGAATTGCATAGATGTATGAAATGCAATTTGATTTGGATAGATGACTCAAAAATACCGTGGTTGAAAAACTAGAGTCAGACCTGATGCGGCATATCGTGAACGAAAAGCTGCAGCCAGGTGACCGCTTGTCCAAGTTAGACGAGCTGAGCGATACGCTGGGCATCAGCACTGGCAAATTGCGCGAGCAACTTGAAGTTGCCCGTAGTTTGGGCCTTGTTGAAGTCAAGCCCAGAGTCGGCATCCATCTTGCCGAATATGAATTCCTCCCCGCAGTCCGCTTTAGCCTGCTGTATGCCCTGACGGTTGACCCGGCCCTGTTTGAAGATTTTAGCCGCCTGCGCGACAACATTGAGTTCGGTTTTTTTCGCGAAGCCGTAGCCCTGCTCAATGAAGAAGATCATAACCGCCTGAAATCGTTGGTGGCCCAAGCTTGGGCCAAGCTGAACGGCCAGCCCATCCACATCCCCCACCGCGAACACCGCGATCTGCATATGACTTTCTACCACCGGCTTAATAACCCATTTGTGTTGGGTTTGTTGGAGGCGTACTGGGAAGCTTACGAAGCCGTGGGATACACCATGCTCAGTGAGTATGACTATCTGTGCCGTGTATGGACCTATCACGAGAACATCATTAAAGCCATTTTTGAAAATGACATTGAGCAGGCTTACATCCTGCTTGTGGAACATACCCAGTTGCGTCCGCACAAACAACGCAACACCAAGGCTGCAAATGGAACAAATAGTGCATCAAGAAAAAAAACGATTCTCTCGAATAAAACAGAATAAACCACGAATCGCACTAATCTTCACTAATAATT
>JANMVQ010000372.1:0-36927 GCA_031392845.1 Chloroflexota bacterium | reverse complement strand
CCCACCCCTAAGGCCATTCAGCAGAATAAAATGACCGCGTCCTTCGACTTTGCGCATCAGAATGCGCTCCGCTCACGCAGAGCCGTGCTTGGCCATTAATTATTTCGGCGGAATGACCTAACCCCTCCCAAAGGGAGGGGCAGGGGGTGGGGTTCTGTTTCGGACATCAATCAGGAATCTGCTCTTTATAGCTGAAGACTGATCGCTGATTGCTTCTTGGAGGGATATGTTTGCGAGCCGTTTAAAACGCTTTATCCGGAATAATTCACCACTTTTCGCGGTCATGTTTTTATTGACTGTCATTAATGTCGTCACGACAAGTTATCCCTGGGCGATCTTTCCCATTGCTGGGATGTCTATTCCGGTGATTATTAGTGCAGCACACATCTTTTTGGCCGATGAAAATGAAAATAATGCGGACACCAATGCCGAGAATCAGCTCAACCGTGAGGAGCGCCGACAAGCCCGCCGCGGCGAATCGTCACTCAATGCTACAACACCGATGACCCCCGCACTCCCCATCGACGACAGTGTGGCAGCCCAATTGGCCGAAGCAAAGCGTTATCGGGCTCAGATGGCGGCGTTGATCAAGTCCAATCCCGACAAAAACAAGCTGGCTCGCCTGGGCGATCTATCCAGCCAAATGGACGAATGGATGGTGTCAATTCAGCAAATGGCTGACCGGGTCAATACGTTTAGGCATAATGGTGCCGTGCAGAATGACAAAGCGACTGTGGTGCAAGCCATCAGCAAGCTGCAGGCACAGCTGACTAGCGAAACCGACGAACACGTGCGCCAACAGTTAGCACGAACCCTAGCGGCGCGCCAACAACAAGGTGAATCATTGGATAAATTGGATAGCCTGATGCGCCAGTCAGAGGTGCAACTAGAAAGCACTGTGGCCGCGCTAGGAACAATTTATTCACAAGCCTTAGCCGCCCAATCCACCAACCAAGTGGCCGACTACAGCCACCTATCGAGTGATGTCAACGAACAGGTGCACCAGTTGCGTGATCAATTGGAAGCGCTCGAGGAAGTAAAGTTAGGGCGAAATCAGAGTATTTTTGGGGCCAAGTGAAGACCAAGACTTTCTCCTGCCTTCAGCGATATCTCAGAAAGCATTCACCGCAAATTAACAACAATCGAAGGAACCCACAAAAATTAACCTCGGAGATTGAGGTTTCTCGATTTTGCGGGCTTGTGTGGCTATAATCGTGTCAATCTCACACCGATCTAATGGACAACTGGTACTGTCCAACTAGTTAGAGGTATCAACGATGCCTAAGAGTTTAAGAAATAACGTTATCCCGATAATCCTCATTGCACTCGTCATTGCATATGCGGTGATGCAGTTTGCCAATACCACGCGCCGTGGTCAAGAATCAGTGACCATTAGTACGCTGGTAAAAGACATCAAGGCAGGCAAAGTTAACAAAGTGACTGAAAGTGCAGATAGCACTTTGCTGCGCGTCACCTTGAAAGACACTAGCACGCCCTATACGGTAAACAAAGCGCCCAATGCTGTGTTTAGCACCACCATGAAAGATTTTGGCCTTACGCCAGATGATTTCAGCACGTTCACTTACGACACGGAGACTGTGGGAATCTTGACCCAGTTGTCGAGCTTTTTGTTGTATTTGCTGCCGTTATTGCTGATTGGTGGATTCTTCCTATTTACGATGCGTCGGGCGCAGACTGGTGCAGACCAAGCATTCTCATTTGGTCGTAGCCGCGCCAAGCGCATGACTTCTGAGCATCCTGTAGTCACTTTTGCGGACGTGGCCGGTTGTGACGAAGCAAAGCAAGAGCTTATCGAAGTGGTCGAGTTTCTCAAGAATCCAGAGAAGTTCATCCAGTTGGGTGCGCGCATTCCAAAGGGTGTGCTGCTGGTTGGCCCTCCTGGTTCAGGCAAGACCCTGTTGGCCAAGGCCGTGGCCGGCGAAGCAGGTGTGCCATTCTTTAGCCTGAGTGGCTCGGAGTTTGTTGAGCTATTTGTGGGCGTCGGTGCAAGCCGCGTGCGCGATCTGTTCGATCAGGCCAAGAAAGCCGCCCCGTGCATTGTGTTTATCGACGAAATCGACGCCGTGGGTCGCCAGCGGGGTGCTGGCCTAGGTGGCGGCAATGACGAACGCGAGCAGACCTTGAACCAGATGCTGGTGGAGATGGACGGTTTCAACACCGACACCAACATCATCATCATTGCTGCAACCAACCGCCCAGACATACTGGATCCAGCCCTGTTACGCCCGGGTCGCTTTGACCGTCGTGTGACGGTGGATGCGCCAGATGTTTTGGGCCGCGAAGCAATTTTGAAAGTCCACACACGTGGCAAACCAGTCAATGCCAACGTCGATCTGCGTGTGATCGCAAAACAGACACCCGGGTTCACCGGCGCAGACATCGAGAATCTGGTGAACGAAGCTGCCATTCTGGCGGCCCGCGGCGGGCGCCTGGAAATCGGTCAGGATGAATTGCAAAATGCAATCGAAAAAGTTGCATTGGGGCCGGAGCGCCGCAGCCGTTTGATGTCGCCGCGTGACAAGAAAATTGTGGCGTATCACGAGGCTGGGCATGCGGTGGCGACAGCGTTGCTGCCTGAATCTGGCGAAGTCATCCAGAAAGTGACGATTATTCCGCGTGGTCCAGCAGGTGGCGTGACATGGAGCGTACCCGAGAGTGAAGACATGTTTGCCAACAGTAGCAAGAAGAATTTCCTAGGCAAACTAGTCACGTTGCTAGCAGGTCGTGCTGCAGAAGAGATCATTTTTGATGACATTACGACCGGTGCAACTAACGATATGGAACGTGCTTCAACCATTGCACGGGCTATGGTGCGACAGTTCGGGATGAGCGACAAGCTAGGTTTGGTCTCCTATAGCGAACGCAATGACCTCGTCTTTTTGGGACGCGAAATTGCAGAAGGTCGCAGCTATAGCGACAAGGTGATTGAACAGATTGATAGTGAAGTTTCGGGGATCATTTCTTCGTCCTACACCCACGCCAAACAATTGTTGTCGGACAATAAAGACAAACTTGTGGCCGTTGCAGAGCGGTTGCTGGATCGCGAAACGATTGATGCGGCAGAATTCAAAACAATGATGGGGCTTACACCAGCCTGATCTTTCTCAACTTAGATAGATTTTCATCGCAAGGGCGCGAAGAATTTTTGGCAAATTCTTTGCGCCCTTTGTGTTTCTAGCGGCCCTCAAACGTCCTGAATCCTTCGCCGTAAACTTCCTGGGCTTGACCAATGACTACAAACGCGTGCGGATCGGCTTCGGCCACAATCGACTTCAAGGCCGCTGTCTCTGCCCGACTGATCACGGTGAACAAAATCGGACGCGGCTCACCGGTGTAGGCCCCTACCCCCATCCAGCTGGTCAGCCCGCGCCCCATCCGCTGCAAAACCACCTGCGCCACCCGCTCCGGCTCCTGCGTAATGATGATGGCGGTGCGGCTAACGTGCAATCCTTCTGAAAATGCCTCCGCCGTCAGGCCACCCACATATAGCGCGATCAAGGCATAAAGCGCCTTCTCCCAGCCAAACGACAATCCGGCCAAGCCAATCACCAAGATGTCTGAGATGAGATAACTCTGGCTGAGCGGTACACCACGCCAGCGCACTAACAGCAACGCCAGAATATCGGTACCGCCGGTGGTACCCCGCGCCAGAAAGACCAGCCCCATCCCAATACCGCCCACAATCGCACCAAACAGGGTGTTTAGGAAAATATCACGGGTGACGCTCTGGACACCCATGCGCTCAAACAGCACGGTAAAGCCGCTGTATAGCACCACTGTGAACACGGTGCGGGCCACAAAGCGATAGCCGCCTAAATGACGTGACCCCAGAATGAGCAACGGCACATTGAGAATAAACAACCAAAAGCCAACTGGCAGTACAACTGGTAATACCCGGTTTAGAATAAATGCAATCCCGCTTACCCCGCCCGGAGCCAGATCAGCCGGGATAAAGAACACAACGACAGATAACGCCTGAATAATAGCCCCGACAGCTAGAAAAGCGTAGTCACGCGCAATCAAAATGCGCGGGTTGGATGACAAAAGTTTAAGCCCCATAGTGGATACTGTACAGGGTGTGTCGATAAAAACGCCAGGCTGGTCAGGTGCGCGCCCCATGTGTTTTGGTAAACGACAGCCTTAAAACAAACACCTGGCAGGTTTTTCGCTGGAAATATATGGGCGTAGAATCAATGGGCTATGGCGCTTCCCCCGGCAGCACAGTTGCGTATATTGATCAGCGATAGCTTCGATCAGGAAGAATTACATACGCTCTGCTTTGACCTAGATGTGGATTACGAAAGCCTGCCTGGTGAGGGCAAGGTGGCTCGAGTACGTGCCATGATCGAGCATTTTGCGCGACGTAAGCGGATTATAGAACTTATCGATCACTGCGTCGTGCTGCGCGAGAAAGACCAAAGCAACTGGGCAATGCTGCGGGTAGTCGCACAGACCACACCCGATGTGTTTTTGCCGGATGCAGTCGAGGTGCCAGAATCGTTAGGTACAGGCGGAATAATCACGGTGCCGGCCAACCGTGCGGTGAAATTGGCATTTGCCTCTGGCGCACTCGTGGTGATGCTATTTGGCTGCGGTTTGGTTTCCGGATTATTGGCGAGCCGGGTGGTATCGATTAACCCGGTCCCTGCGTCAGAAAAGGCGGCCCAATATGGCATCAGAAAAATCTGGGACTTGCAGCGATCCGCCGCGATTGTGCAAATCCCGGCGGCACCCAACACAAATCCTGACACGCTGCCGGACATCAGCAACGTCGTACAAAGTAGACTAAGCACTAACAGCGAAGAAATAACCTCAATCGCTGACAAGCTTATTAGGAGTTGGGGCAATAAGGCGTCGGTGCGCGATGTACATGTTCGCTTTGAGCAGAACCAAACGGTCGTTACTTTCCGCAGTGCCCAAACGAACCGGCAGATGGCCATCGCGTATACTGTGGAAACCCAGCGCGGTCGGCTTGTGTTCACGCCACAATCGGCCTGGGTGCATCTGATCGAGATTCGCGGCTCAACCATTGGCTGGTTCCCAATACCAGTGAGCTGGGCAAGTGAGACGACGACATGGATTCAGAAATCAATTGATCAATTAACGGACGACTTCTATTTCACTCGTATTGATGTACGCCAAGATGCTCTCACCATTGCTGGCGTGCGCACGCGACGATGATTTCACTGCCGATAAGCATTTAGCCCGGTTGGATTTTCGCACTTCTTAAAATTTAATGTCTAGAACCAAATTAAAAATCGAAACCACTCCCGAGAAGCAACGTGCATTCCTAGTGGGGGTTGATATTCGCAGCACACAGCATAAAGCGGCGCACGCGACCTTGCCCCTCGCTTCTTCGATGGCCGAATTAGAGCTACTCTGCAAAACGGCCGGGCTGGAAGTGGTCGGGCAGATGACCCAGGCACTGGATTCGCCCAATCCCAATACCTTTATCGGATCGGGCAAGGTCGAGGAGCTGGTCACTTGGCGCGATGCTGCTGATTATGATGTGGTTGTATTCGATGATGAACTATCACCACGCCACCAACGCGAACTCGAAGAAGCACTCGGTCTAACCGTCACAGTGTTGGATCGGACTGCGCTGATTTTGGATATATTTGCCCAACACGCCAGCACACGTGAAGGGGCGCTGCAAGTGGAATTGGCCCAGTACGAATATCGCAAGCCCCGTCTGACGCGCCAGTGGACGCACCTGGCACGCCAGGGTGGCGGCAGCGGTGGACGGAGTGGCACTGCAGGTGTTGGTCTGCGCGGCCCGGGCGAAACACAGCTCGAAATTGACAAGCGTTTGATTGACAACAAGATTCGCAAACTCAAGATCGATCTCGAAGGCGTGCGAGCGCAGCGGGCACAGCACCGGGCACAACGGCGCAAAACCGAGGCCCCCACAGTAGCTATCGTCGGCTACACCAATGCCGGTAAATCAACATTCTTGAACGCGATCTCCAAATCCGAAGTGGTCGCTGAAGACAAGTTGTTTGCCACACTGGACCCAACCACCCGCCGGGTGCGCTTGCCACGTGAGCACAATGTGTTGTTCACCGACACAGTCGGGTTTATTCAGAAGTTGCCAACGCAGCTGATCGCTTCGTTTCGAGCCACATTAGAAGAGATCACCGAGGCGGACGCGTGTTTGCATTTGGTTGATCTGACGCATCCCAATGCGCTGGAGCAGGCACAGACCGTGATCGACACGTTGGGCGATCTGGGTGCAGGCAGCAAACCGATGATCATCGCGCTCAATAAGATCGATCAGTTGACGCCGGAGGAAGTGCGTGAGCGTATGGTGGGCATTCTGGCCGAAGGTATTCCTATCTCTGCGGTGAAGCGGCTGGGCTTTCAACAATTGCTGAACGAAGTCGAAGATGTATTGTTTGAGCGGCTCAACTCTATTACGGTGCGCTTGCCGTATAAGGCGGGTGATCTGATGGCATTGTTCCGCCGTGAAGGCGCAGTGGACAAGGAAATTCCTGAGGAACGCAGCATTTTGCTGAGCGGGCGCATTCCGGGGCGCTTGTTGGATACGTTTATGCCGTATACGGCCAAGTAAACTCACAAAGGCTGGCTTAAGGTCTTTCAGCTAGCCTTGTAGATCGTGTTTTGTCACAACAAAACACGATCTACAAGTTATGAATCGCAAGTTTATTCGTGGTGTGCTGCTACTAGGGTTGTTTCTATCGGCCTGCAGTGGTGAATCCACACAAACCAGTCCGACACCTGTGCTGTCCGACATCACACCGGCAGTGACTTTTGGCCCGGCCAACAGTGTGACGAGCACTGCTCGCATCGCTGTGACTACGTCAACCCCAAACTCAAGCCCCATCAGCACGCCTACTCCTGCGACTCAAATCACACCCATTCCCAACACACCGATTCCAACACCGACACCCACTCTGCCCCCACATCCACCAGATCCTATCCGTGGGATCAACGTGGACAAAAGCGATAGTGCACACACTGCCCCATTGCAAGATTTAGGGTTCACTTGGATCCAAACTTTTCTGCCACCGACCGTGAATCTGGCGCCGTTTAAGGTGCTGTATCGGATTTCGCTGGGCGATGCGGTAAGCGGCAAAGAAGAGGATATCGCGCAGTTCTCGCGGGTGGTCGAAGGGGTAGCCATCGAATATGGTGAGTTCATCGACGCATATTCGGTCGGCAATGAGGTAAATCTTTCGCGCGAGTGGAAGGGCCAGCAGCCCAATCCTAAGCTATATGCGCGACTACTCACGATCGCTTATGCCCGGCTCAAACAGGCTGACCCCACCGCACTTGTTGTCTCAGCGGGGTTGGCACCCACAGGCGGTGATGGCACCGGATTTGCCGATGATCTGAGCTATGCGCGGGCCATACTGGATGCTGGCGCCGGTAATGCTATGGATGTGTATGGCTTTCACCCCTATGGCTTTGCATATGCACCTGAGCAAGACCCGGCTGATAAGAATGTGCGAAATGGACTGACTTTCCGCCGAGCGGAATTGCATCGTAAACTCATGGAAGAATATGGCTTGGCCCAAAAACCAATGTGGGCGACCGAGTTTGGCTGGATCATCGATCCAAAGGAAGAAGGCGTCAATTGCAATTGGCCCGACTTTGATTGGCAAAAGGTTTCACGGCAGACGCAGGCCAAATACATGAATGCGGCCTTTGAATATGCCAAACAAAACTGGCCTTGGATGGAACGTATGTTTTTGTGGAATTATGATTTTAGCGTGTCGCCGTTGTATCCAGACAAGTGCGAGCAAATGAAATGGTTCTCGCTGCTGGACGAAAGCGGCCAAGCTCGACCCAGTGTATATGAATTGCGCAAGGTAAATTAAAGCAAATGTGTGGAAGATATACCCTAACCGTCGATCCGGCTGAGTTAATGGATCGCTTTGAGTTGACCACAGCCGATGTCGTGGCCACACCGCGTTTTAACATTGCACCCACGCAGCCAGTAGCCGTGATCTACAACGAATCACCTCAGACCCTCTCGTCTGCGCGCTGGGGGCTGATCCCGTTTTGGTCCAAGGATCCCAGCATCGGGAGCCGCATGATTAACGCACGAGGCGAAACGGTGGCAGAAAAGCCCGCTTTTCGAAACCTGCTAAAGAAGCGGCGTTGTCTGGTTTTGGCCGATAGTTTTTACGAATGGCGCAAAAACGACGACGGCAGCAAGACGCCGATGCGGCTTATGTTGCAATCGGGCCAGCCGTTTGCGTTTGCCGGGCTGTGGGACAGCTGGAACACGCCCGAAGGCGCTGCGCTGCGTACTTGTACGATTATTACAACATCGCCTAATAATTTGGCCGCCCAAGTTCATGATCGTATGCCGGTCATTTTGTCGCCCACTGACGAAAAGAGTTGGTTGACCAGCGGCCCAGAGGAATTGCCCTTTCTGCAATCCTTGTTGAAGGCTTATCCAGCCGAGTTAATGAAAGCCTACCCCATCTCCAGCCGGGTGAACTCACCCAAAAATGAGGACGCCACGCTAATCGAAGCGGTGTAAGCGATTTACACCCAAAACTTCGCTTCATTTATTTTTATTTTTATTTCGATCTTTATCTGTATTGCTTCAATACGAATAAAACTGCTAAAACAATAACGAAACATTAAAAATAACACTTCATCGTTTTCAAATCACTGGAGAACAACCATGTCCGTAAGCAATATCCCGCTCGCGTCTGAACCACTGTTGCTGGATTCACAAACTGTGCTGGCCCAAGCCAAAGAGCTGCTGAGTGTGTGGATGACCATCGGGCCAACCCGCGTGCTGAATGGCCTAACGATGAGCGAATTGGCCCAACGTGTCGCCGAGATCGAGCATATCGAAGACCGCATGTCTGAGGTTGCCGCTGAGATTTCTTGGGCCCAGATCACACAGCAGTTTACTGATGAAGATCAGGCTATTTAACACAGAGGCGACCTACTCTTTGTGTACAACCGCTTTAGTCGGCAGCAGCACGCTGCCATGCATTTGTTTGGCGGGTAAGCTGGCGAAGGTAGGCGGGCGTTGTCCGACAACAGGATCATCGAATCCAACGAAGATCGGATAGTCACCCGGCAGCGCATTGAGCGGCACCTCGAGCGGATGTATATCGGCGATGACTTGATGTTGCTGCCAGCATGTGGTCGGATATTTCCAATCCACCGGCATACGATCATCTTGACCGATCCGTTTCTGATCGCTCTCGTCTTCTGCGATGTGGATAAAAGCACGATAGGCTGGGTCGATGGCCTCATCCGACATGCGCTGCCAGTACAGCACGATATTGCTACGTTGCCCTGCATATAACGGCCCAACCTCGTAGGCCAGCAATGTGATGTGGCCATTCGCCCCAAAACGAGTGTCGACCTTAGTGGCGCTGTTTGGGACAGTGCTTATCGGCATTTGATCGGGCATGTAGCCATAGTCGCCCAACACCCGCAGCACCAGCCCCATGACCAGGGTCTGCATCGCCAACAAACCGACTAATACAGCCTGAGCTCGGCGCGTGCGCTCCACCAGCACAATGGCCGCTGCACCCACCACTGCCGGCGCAAAAAACATCCACACCCGTCCAGTCTCACCGCGCGCCACATGCGCCAGCGACAACACGGCTAACGTGATGGCAAACGCCGCACTCAACGGCGCGGCTTTGCGCCATCCCAATGTCAGGGCCAGCATCACCAGCGGCAGCCCGATAAACGTCAACGGGTCCCACGGGTGCCACAATACAAACGGCCAAAATGGGAATGGAATGCCAAGATGGCTGGTGAATACCGCGTGATACAACGCGACCGGATCCAAACGAAAGATGAGCCACATCCCTAACCAGACCGTGCTCAGCCCTACCAACGCCAACGACAGCGCCATCATAATCGGACGCAACCAACTGACAAGCGATTGGACTGGTCGCATCTGCCAAATACGCACGATTGCATAGATAGCCGCAGCCAGCACAACTGGAGCCATGCCAAAGCTCAAGAACGTACCGACCGATAGTGTCAGGCCCAGCAGAAAAGCAAACCGCGCACGCCGCTCGCTCACCCACCGTTCGGTCAGCCACAACGCAGTGCTCATTATCAGGGCCAGCCCCCGGTCAAATTGCGAGACCCACATGCCAAAGCCGGGAATGAGTGGATACAGTAGTACTGACCACAACGCCGCACGCATGCCCGCCAAACGCCGCACCAGTGCTGCTAAGGGCACAATCGCCACCATCGCCAAAATAATTTCAACAACGATGCCAAACAAGCCAGCAGCCATCTGATTAGCGGGCAGATTTACCGAGAGCCAGCTTAGGCAACTTTGTGAGCGCAACAGGTTGGCGACTGGCTCAGCCAACCTCGGCCACGCCACAAACAGTTGCGCCCCCAGCCAAAATATGAGCGATAACCCAGGTGGATGGCGGGCTTGATGCACTGGATAGCTAGCTGCTCGCTCGGCATACTTGGCCAGAAAATCGGGCAGATCGACAACCGGCGCGCCCACACTGAAATAGCCACCGGTAAACACGGCGTAAGTGCGGCGGGCGATTCCCGCTAATGGATCTGGCTCGCTTGGTAGGGTCAACACCACTTGTAGCAGCAGGCCACCCACGATGACAAACGCCATCACAGCACCCCACGAGATCCGACTGCGCTGTCCTAGCCATAGCGCCCCAGCTGCGTAACTCAACACGCACACGCTCACGATCAAAACGGTGGGAAGAGGCACATCGAACGCGCGCGGCCACAGAATCAGCCAATCGCGATTAGGGTAGAACAGCAGCGCCGCAATATAAATCAGCGCAGGCAGCACGATAGCCAGTGCAAGCCACCTGCGCACATGTGAACTAGACATGGTTATTGATTTAGCAGCATCGACATATACAGATTGTTATCGTAAGGCGTGGGGTCGGGCAACGCCGGCAATGTAAATGAGCCGAGATAGATGCGGTCATCGGGTGGACGTTGGCCGCTTTGGGCTACTTCCCAGCGGCAACACTCTTTGTCACGGTCATACACGCCGGCATACAGTTTGTATTCGCCAGGCGGGGCATCTTCGCGCAGGGCCACCCGATGAATCAGATCGATTTGCTCACCTGCGCGATAGGTCAGGGTCGAACGCGTGCCCGCTTCCGGTCGATTGTCGTCCTGGGTGGCCAGCTCACCGCTTGGCCCTATGACGTGCAAAAACAGCACCCCATCACGATCGGGCTGAGCAGCCACGCGCCAGTAAGTATGCACATCGACGGTCATACTTCGGGTGATCGGCTGGGTTAAACCATAGCCCAATAGTTGGAAGGCTCCGGCATTGCCAGCAACACGATTATTCATTGGATCAGGAAGTGCTGTAGCAGCATAACCTTCAACCCGCACCAGACCCAGTAGCACCTGATCAACACGCTGCCCGTTACGCAAACGCTCCAGTTGTAAGCGGTACCAGCCTGTATTTAGCGTGGGTGGCACAGACAAAGCATACTGGTCACGCACCGGTTCGCCCGGCGACCATTGCGACACTGGGAAGCCCTCCGTCCCGGCAGTGCGCTGAGTGGCAGTCACTTCGCTGACAAGCCCTTGTAAAGACAAGCGAGTATCCCAGGCGCTGCCTGCGCCATTCGGGGATTGTGCGCACCAAGTCAACACCACAGGCAAGTTATCGCCATAGCGCACGGTCTGAGGATACTCGACGTGCATCAGTGCAACATCGTCGGCCCGCCAGAGGTCACAGTGGGCCTGCGGTGCAGAAGGCGGCGGTTGCCGAGGCATCGGCTGCATTGGCAACACAGGTGACACGATCGGTGAGGCAGGTTGCATGGCAATCGTGGCCGCTGAGGCACTATCGCCAGGAGGCCACTTGACCAAACGCACACAACACTCGACCTCACGATCCGGCAGCACAAACGCCACCTTCTGATACGTCTCAGCTTTGTCACCCCGTTGCACTTCTAGAGTCATTTGATAAGGCAGGCGCGGTAGGCCCAAGGGCAATGGCAATGGATAATCCACCCGTTGAATGGGCCCATCAGCGACGCCCGCCAACACTTGCGCGGGCAACTGCCATGTCCACCAGATGACTTTATCGTGAACGAGCCGTAGCGTGATTTTGTGGCTGGTTAGTTGATCGGCATTACCAGCATAGCGCCAAAACAGCGACAACGCCGCATTGGGCTGCTGCCAATAGACGTTGCCAGGGGCCAAGGTATAGCCCACAATGGCAGCATCATCTTCAGGAATGGGGGCATCTTTCGGGATAGCGATTGCCTCTACTGGAAGCTGCTGCATGCGCTGTGACTGCAACTGAATCAATTGCACCTGCACTGACCGACTGCGACCGGGAAAGGCGTAGATCGCCTGTAGCACTGGTGCAGGCAAGAGACCATCCAGTTCACTGCCCTGCCCTACCCCGGACTCGCCGGTATTGGCAAACCACACACGGCGCGCATGCGCTTGAATCCAGAGCTGGCTTTGTTCGCGCAAGTTATTTTCGCGCAGGTAGCGCGAAGGCATCAGTTGGATGGGCACATCACCCAGTTCCATCGCCAGGGTGGCTTCGGGTGTGTATAAGTTAGCGATGATCACGTCTCCGGGCTGCCAGTTCTGGCGGATCAGACGAGCGGCCGAGCGCCAGTCGTCCTGCCAACTAGAAGTACGCATAAACGACCACGCTAGGCCATATCCGGTAGCCACCAACATAAACAGCGCCAGAAAACCCGCGAGCCCTCTCGAGGCCACACCCACCATATGCGAGGTCGATGGAAAGGGCAGCCGCAATAACCAATCGATCAGTACACAAGGCAAAATCTGCAAGAACGGAACAATGTAGACCAAATAGCGAAACGTGGGCCGGTTGGCAATTAAGAGTGATAGCACCCACCAAGCTACAAATGAAACAACGATGTAAAACAGCATCGCTCGCGCATGGAATTGGCGAGGCACGCAGGCCGCTGCAACCAGCAAACCAATCAACAAAGACAGCAAAATAAACCCGGTCGGGTCGGCTGCATTCAAACCAAAGACAGCCCCACCCAATACCTCAAAAATCAAGGCCAACATACCCGCTGGTTCGAGCAAGCCCGTTTCAAGCCGCGTAAGACTTTGGCGCACCATGGATTGATTGGTGGCCACCACGATCACGGCCAGCACCACAAATATGGCCCCAGCAATGAGCAAGTTACGTACCGGCAGATTGCGCTGTCGAATAAGCCAGACCAACGCAGCGACAACCTGTGCCACCAGCAGCGCCACCATGGAATAGTGAATAGCCACACTCGCCACCGCCAGCGCCAACCAACTGATCCACCAATGTTGCGCGCGATTCTGATTTTGGGTGGCCCGCACAAACAGATACGTGCTTAGGCTGGCCAGTGCAGGCAACCAAGCGTACATACGAATCTCGCCGGCAAACCATTGGCTGGATGGAGACAATACCGCCAAACACGCCACCAGCAATGCTGCACGCCGTGAAAGCAAGCGATTGGCTAGCATCCATGTCAGCGGCACCGTCAAGATCGAGCCAAATGCCGAAAACAACCGCAGCACAAAACTGCTACTGCCCAGCCCAATTGACCAAATCTTCAGCGCGGCGAAATAGCCAAATGGATGAATATCCAAAGTGAGAATGCCTTGCCGGTTGATGATGTTGCCAAAGAGGTAGGCCCAAGTGTCCCAAACCCGCAACACAGTGAAGCTCTCGTCCAGCCAGACGCCCCGTGCGTCCACATCGATGAGACGTAACGCGGTGGTGAGCAGGGTTAACCCAATCACGGCGCAGGGGTAAAAACGCGGATGCGCGATCAGATGGCGTATGGCGTATGAAATTAGTTGAGGCCGGATGAGCATAAATTACTTTTAACGTTGACTACTTTACCTCAAACGTTTCCAGCATCAAACTATTTCCGGCAGCATCGTTGCGCGGATCAGTAATCTCGCGGCGTTGGCCGCTGGCATGGTCGTAGGCACCCACCCGAATCTGGTAAACACCGGGCGGCAAATCAGCCGGCAGCTTGATCCAATAGGGATCCGTCACGACTTCACCCGCTTGCCATTGTGGGAATGGGTATGTGTCGTAGATCGGGCGATGATCGCCGTTCTGCATGACTTCACCATTGGCTTGGTTGACCACATGCAGCAAGATCGTGTCATCAGGCAGCCCGGCCTGTTTGGCCTGCCAAAATAACCGCACCGCCACTTCGTGCGCCTTGGGATCAAATTGCACCTCACCCCCAAGCAATAGTCGATCGGGTCCGACAGTGGCGTTACGTGGGTTGGGCAACATCGGCACACCAAATTGGCGTGGCGCAGGTTGCGCAGTGTAGATCAAAGTATTGGTGATGCCATCGCGCTCATATAACACATTTTGCAATACCAATTGTTGGTGTAGTTTTTGTGCGCTGCGGTTCAGCACCTCCCATGCACCAGGGAAAGCCGTCGTCTCAGGAGTGTGAAAGAGAAATACGTTTTGTGGCTCATCACGTAGCATGACTGTGCACAGGTCTTCAAACTTCTGTGAGGGCTTGGGGGCAAGTTCAAAACGATCCTGAATATCAACCCGTTTCTGGGTGAGTAGCGCGATATTGCGCGAGAAACCCCAATCCATGGCGCGGACAGGTCGCCCGGCATAACGGGTTTCTAAGGTGGTGGCCAATTCAAAAATGGCATCCGACCAAAAGCCACGCCCACCGGTTTGGTTCAAGAACTGCAACAGATAGATATTTGTGGCCAGGTTGGCCACAATCAACAACATGGGTAAGACAATAAGCGCAGACGAAATAGACAATCGAGGCTTAAGCCGGTTGCGCAGCAAAAACCATTGCACCCCATCCCATATTGCCACCGCGACTAACAGCCAGGCAAAAGGCACCAGAATAAATACATACGTCGCTCCAATGCTACTGGTACTGATGGTGCTGAGTGGCAACACCGCCACCTGACTAAACCACAAGAAGCAGCGTGCCAGTGATCGCTCGGCCGACCGCAGCCAAAACACGCCGACAATTAACGCACCGATCCACAACAGTGCGCCCACTGGCAGGTAAAAATTCGCCTGGAAGTGCAGTGTGTCGCCGCCGAGCATACGGGCGTATTCGTTCAACACGCGCACAAGATTATTGCCAAAGTCTAAATTATTGTGGCCGTAAATACGGGTCTGTGCAGCGTTGGACAAAATAAAACGAAAGGTATCGCCATTGGGAATATTGTGTGCGATAAACGGAGCCAGTCCCAAAAGCAAGGCCAGAACCGCCAAAGCCAACATAAGCCAACCAGTCGCATACAACGCCTGTCCGACACGACGGGGTCCGGCTACGAGGGCTGTCAATCCTAAGGGGGCCAGCAACCAGACAAACAATATTTTGGTGGTGAATCCCGCCCCCAACAAAAACGCTGCCAGCACCAGTGCCCAACGCGCCCCAGGCCGTGACCGGTCGGACCGCCACCAATATGCCAAAGCGAGGAGCATCCCCAGTGCATGGGGCAACAACGGAGCCGTCCAATTGGCACCCGCTCGGTTCCACCAGATAAAGGCCGGAGCACTGGCGCACGCCAACACAGCAATGCTAGCGACAGCTTGGCCAAACCAGTCTTTGCTCAGTTTAAATAGCAACAGCAGGGACAATGTACCCACACACAGTTGCGCCAGTCGCAGCGATTCTACCGACACCCCCAGCAGCGCAAACCCCATCAAACTGGTGTAGATCGAGGCGGGTCCAATGTGGTGCAGCATCATCAGGGGCCACTCGCGGCCAAACCAGTGAAACGTGCTGAGCGAGCTGACCGGCCAACCGCGCAACATCTCCAAGGCCGGCACCGCATCGGCGGCTTCGTCATATTGCAGACCTGGCAAGTGCAAATTAAACGCACCAATCCCAAAATAGATCAATAGCGCGGGCAGCAATACCAGCCTAGGGTGGCGCTTCAAGAGCGAGAGCATTGTCGCAATTGTATGGTTCGTTGAGATTCATTGAGAATCGTTGAGAATTAAAGATATTTGGAGATATTTGTTGCGATAATCCACCCAAATGTTGTCTCATGATTCGGCAGCTCAGCCGAATGGCGCAAATGGCGTAACCCGGATTTCCAAAGTGCAATGGCTGATCGTGCTGGCCCATGTGGTGCTGGCCCTGACTTATGGTGTAGTCATCCCGCCATATGAGGCGCACGATGAAACCGGACATAGCGCCTTTATCGATCATCTGGTCACCGCACACAGCTTGCCGGTGATTCAGAAGTCATCGCCAGTGTTTCTTGATCAAAGCCATCAACCGCCCCTCTACTATTTAAGCGTGGCTGCGCTGACCTTTTGGATCGACCGCAATGATCATTTTATGCCGCAGCGGAATGTGTTTGCCTTCGATGGCAGTAACCGACGCGGTGCGCGCATCATATTACCCACCACAAATACGAGTGGAACTGTACTGGCCTTGCATGCCGCGCGGTTGGTCTCCGCGTTGATGGGCGGATTTACTCTGTTTTTGATAGCGTTAAGCGCCAGCACCGTGTTTGCATCACAGCGCATCGTGGCGCAGCTGGCCACCGCCATAGCTGCCTTTAACCCACAGGCCATTTTCATGGGCGCGATGGTCAACAACGACGCCCTGATTGCACTGCTGGGCGCAGCGCTGGTATATCTATCCGTGCGGGCACTGCGCACCTACGACCTTAGAACGTGGATCTGGTTGGGCGTGTTGCTGGGATTTGCCGTCTTAACCAAGCGCTCGGCATATGGTTTGCTGTTGTTTGGTGGGCTGTTGTTGCTTTGGATAGGATGGCAGGCACGCTGGTCGTGGCAACGCTGGCTGACGAATGGCGCGCTCACTTTTGGACTGGCGGCCTTGATCGGAGCGCCGTATTTTGTGCGCAACCTGACCCTGTATGGCCGCATAATTGCCGATCGCAGTGAGAACAATCCTTTTTCCGTTGCGCCGAGCCTAGCCACTACCGCCGAGGGCGTATGGGTGGCCTGGCGCGATGGCTGGCTGCCGCGCCTATTGGTGAATGGGCACCAAACATTCTGGGGAACCTTTGGCTGGGGCAACGTGCGTATGGCGGAATGGGTGTACTGGGCACTGGCGGTATTTGTGGGACTGGGGGTTGTAGGGATAGGCGTTGCACTGGTGCAGAGCGTTAGGTCATTCCAAAAATCAAAGGTGTTGCCAACGGACTCCCACCCAACAACGCTGTCACTGAGAAGGAACAAGGGCGGCAGCAGCCCAACTCTCTCGGATGTCTTGACGCTGATGGTATTCTGCCTATGCACGGTGGCATTGCCATTGGCGCAGGCGCTGTTTTTCCAAAACCCCGATCTATTCGTCGGGCGCTATCTCATGCCAGCGCTGGGTCCAGTAGCTTTGTTGCTAGCGCTGGGCTGGCGCACGCTATGCAGCAGGTTGGCCCACCGGGCGCACAGGTTTTTTCACCTCGCACTGAGTGGGGCTTTGGCGCTCAATGCCATCGCCGTACCAATCTTTACCCTGGGTCCGGCCTATTACACGCCGATCACCCACAATATTAACAATAATAATAATGCTGCGCTGCTGACCTTCGACGATGTAGTGCAAGTCACTCAAGTCAGCGGTAGCAGCTATATTGCCAATGATCCCGATGGCCAGCGTCCATATGCGCGGGTGACATTAGATTGGCAGGTGCTTCGGCCCATTACGCAACAATTGGCCTTTGGCATCAGTGTGCTGGGGCGCAACAACGATGTGCTGGGGCAAGTAAATGTCTTTCCAGCCAAGGGCAATCACCCCAGCCCGCTATGGCGCGCTGGTGACCACTGGCAAGACAGCTACGATGTGCAGCTCATGAAACCGTGCGCCCAACTGCCAACAATGGCGCGCGTATCGGTCGCGGTTTTCCCCTTCGACGAAAATTTAACCCGCTCCGGCCAGACATTCACTCCACAGAACCTACGCGCCCTAGACGGCGAAGGTCGAGCGACCACGCCTGTTATCGGACGTTTTCGGGTAGATCCGTGGCCGCTGCACTATATCTTTTGGCAAAAGCCAATGGCCAAAATGGGTCATATTGCGCTGCGGGATGTGCAACCCAGCCTACCGATTACGACCAGCGCCGACAGCACCGTAACGTTGCAGCTCACTTATGAGACTGCGCAATCGTCAAATCAGGATGGTCGCACATTTGTCCACGTGCTAGACGCGCAGGGCCAGCTTGTCACCCAAGACGACCACGCGCCAGCGGCCGGAACCTTCCCGACTGATCTGTGGCAGGCCGGTTGGTGCGACACGGAGTCTTTTCATTTGCATTTGCCAATCACCGCTACCGGTAGGCTGCGTGTCGTGACCGGGTTCTACACAGCGGAAGGGGTGCGCTTCAGGACCGTCCCAACCCACACCGACAATTTGGTCGAGCTGGGCGAAATCCGAGTGAATCATTGATTCATATCGTGTTCATATTATCATTTTTCACAAGAACCGCAACAATAGTGTCCAATAGGCAATGTAGGCATTTTTGTTGGCTAAATCTCAGCCAAAAGTAGCATGAAGTTTTGAAAAAACCGCGCAAATTGGCATCTACATACGACTAATGGTGTAGGAACGCTAGACAATAGATGGAGCGGAGGAAAGTCAAAAGGCTGAATCATCTGCTCATCCAAAACGAGGAAACTACTACCATGATTGAGAACATTATCAAGAACCTAGAAACACTCCGAACTCTGTTGGCCCGCGAAGCTGCAATTGTACGTACGGAAGCCAATATAGGCATGAAAAACAACCTGGATTTGCACGGCTCCAGGAACGGTGTCTCAGTTTTTGACTATGCAACAAATCGTGTTGTGATTCAGAAGTCGCTCAGTTGGACTGGTGAGATTTCACATGCTTCAACCAGCCTTGACTATGACTTCAAAGGCCGACAGCTCACCACAGCCGAGATGAATTTTGTGTCGAGCGTCACGCAGCCTGTGTAGTTGTCCTGAGTTGTTGTTTGGTTGTTTTGTGTCCTTGCGGTGCTCATGGGTCTCGTCAAACAGACCCGAACCCTACCAGAGGATTTCGGAGAAGAACGGCGCCAATTGAAAGATTGGTGCCGTTCTGCTTTTCCATGCATCACCAATATTGACCGCTATTAGAAAGCGCTTCTAGCAGCCTGTCGGAGAAAGAGATATAGGACGCGGATTTTCAGGATAAACGTAACTATTCAGTCCAAATTTGGTTTTTGTCCGCGAATAACGCGAATTTACACTAATTTTATTTGCGAAGATTAGCGTGATTAGCGGATTTTAATTGTGGCTGAATAGTTACGGATAAACGCGGATTTGAAGCAAGCATTTATAAAGAAATCCGCGCAAAGCGTCCGCGTCCCATTTGGCTTTCAGTGGCTTCTCCGACAGGCTTTATTGTGCTGATTCAGGCCAGCGTCTTTTCGGCGACAAGCGGCGCATACATCTCATTGACATATTGCTTTACCATGCGGCGGGTGCTGAAGGCCGGCGCAACGGTGCTAATCGACTCTTTGACCCATTCCAGCCACTCATGAGGAGTGCCATCGTCATCGCGGTCATAAAACAGCGGGACGATTTGGTTCTCTAGTGTATCGAACAGCGAGATAGCATCGGCTGCATCTTGCTCCTCATAGCTGGTGTAGACCTTTTCGTCGCCAATAGACCAACCATTCTTCTGGTTGTAGGCCTCGCGCCACCAGCCATCCAACACGCTAAAGTTCAGCGCACCATTTAGAGCCGCCTTCATGCCACTCGTGCCACTGGCCTCGTAGGGTCGGCGCGGGGTGTTCATCCACACATCTACGCCCTGCACCAGATAACGTGCAACATTCATGTCATAGTCCTCGATGAAGACCATGCGACCAGCGCTATCGGCATTTTTGATCTGCCGATAGATCTGCTGGATCAGCAGCTTGCCAGGCTCGTCTTGCGGGTGGGCCTTGCCAGCAAACAAAAACTGTACCGGGCGCGCCGAGTTGTTGATGATACGCATCAAGCGGTCCACATCGCGCAAGATCAGTGAAGCACGTTTGTAGGTGGCGAAACGGCGGGCAAAGCCAATCGTTAGCGCCATCGGGTCAATCATCACGCCACTGGCAATCGTCTGCACCGGGTGTTTGCTGTGGGTGGCCCAATTGATGCGGGCACGATCGCGCATAAACTCAGCCAGACGGCGCTTGTAGTGTTTGCGGACCGACCAAAGCTGATCATCCGGCACTTCGCGCATCTGGCTCCACATTGCAGTGTCATCGATACGGTTGACCCAGTTCACGCTCAGGTATTCGTCAAACAAACGGTGTAGGCGACGGCCCAACCAGGTCTGGGTATGGACCCCATTCGTAATGTAACGAATGGGCGTTTTGCCATTTGGGTACATCCACTGCCACATTTCTTGGGCCACTTCGCCGTGTAGCTGGCTGACGCCGTTGCTGCGGTTGCTCATGCGCAACGCGAGCGGGGTCATGCCAAAAGTGCCCTTGTCATCGGCAATGTTCATGAACTCTTCGCGGGTCAGGCCGAGTTCGTTCCAATAGCCATTCAAATGGCGGTCAATTTGCCAGGTTGGGAAAGCATCATTGCCCGCCGGCACAGGCGTATGAGTTGTAAACACGGTGCTGGCGATGACCAACTGACGCGCCTGCTCGAACGTAATCCCGCGCGTCTTGATAAAGTGGCGACAACGCTCCAAGGTGCTAAAGGCAGGGTGACCTTCGTTCATATGCCAAACAGCGGGTTCAATTTTTAGCTCACGCAGCACCCGCACCCCGCCAATACCCAGCACTAACTCTTGATCTATGCGGGTATCGGGGTTGGGATTATAGAGCCGCTGAGTCAGCTGTCGATCTTGTTCGCCGTTTTCGGGCAGATCACTGTCAATCAAGTAGAGCGGCACCCGCCCAACCTGGGCCTTCCAGACGTGCAAATGCACCGTCCGACCCGCCAAATCCAGCGAGACAGTCATAGGGACGCCTGCTTCATTATTCACAGGCATGATGGGCAGCTGCGAAAAGTCGAGCTGGTCGTAATTGGCTTCCTGCCAGCCATCCTCTGTAATACGCTGACGAAAATAGCCTTGCAGATACAAGAAGCCCACGCCAATGAGCGGCACACCCAGATCGCTGGCTTCCTTCAAATGGTCGCCCGCTAGAATGCCTAGACCACCGGCATACATGGGTAACGTCTCGTGCAAGCCAAATTCAAAAGAGAAATAAGTGGCTGGCCCATGCCAGGTGCCGTAAGTTTTGTGGTGCCAAGTCTCGTGATTAATCGGCCCCATCATGTAGGACGTAAAGTCATTCATGATGCGATCATAGACATCCAGATAACGGCGATCTTTAGCCGCAGCGCTTAGCGCACGTTTAGAGGCCTGCTTAAGCATCTTAACAGGATTGTGATACACCTGTTCCCACAAGACTGAATCAATTCGTTGGTACAGAGCCTGGGCTTCTGGATGCCAAGTCCACCATAGGTTGTATGCAAGATCGGCTAGCTTGCCAATACGTTTTGGCAGATTATTTCTCAGTGAATCAATGATGATCTCAGACAAAATTTTCCTCCGATTTGGGTTGTAAGACAGTTAACCCACGTAGGCTAACTTTTAGATTTTTGCAAGTTTTTTTAGATGTTGTCTATGCTGAAGGTGCAACATTCTAACTCAGCTTGTAAACCGGTATACGTTCATGTAAATGCTTGAGCGCATAATAGGGTTGCCGCTTGGCAAGATCTCCGCCGCAGGGCTTGCTCTCTCATATTATGCAAATTATGCAAAAATGGCCGTTCACCCGAAGAACGGAAGCGCCTATGGAAAAAATAGGCTGGACGGATTAACATAGTGTCATACAGTAACGCTAGGCTCATCACTAAAAACTTGGGGATTGGCGTTTTGGCCCACACCTTAGGCAGGGGCGTTTCAGTTCAAACATTACTTTCATCTCATCGTGTTCACAGTTGGTGTTAAGAATTGGTGAGTTGGATTGTTCTACGGCGAACGATCTTAAAATAGTTTTAAATAGCTTTTGAATCTATTAAGCTAAGCAATTAGAGTTAGAGTTTAGAAAGCGGTTTCCACGGAGTTGATAAATAGGCGAATCATGACTAATCCAAACATAGAGGTCCAAAACCAGGGCCAGAGCTTCTGGTATGACAACATTCAACGTGGCATCATCGCGTCAGGCGAACTTAAAACGCTTATCGATCAATATGGTGTGCTTGGGATTACCTCCAACCCTTCCATATTCGAGAAAGCCATCACTGGGAGCAGTGACTATGACGCGGATGTGATTGCGCTGGTTGGCCAGAATGCGGACACGAAGACAATCTACGAGCATTTGGCGATTGCGGATATTCAGGCCGCAGCCGATACGCTGGAACCCATTTATGAGCACAGCAATGGCGTCGATGGTTACATCAGCCTCGAAGTATCGCCCACTTTGGCCCACGATACACAAGGTACGATAGAAGAAGCGCGCCGATTGCACGCAACCGTTTCGCGCAAAAACCTGATGGTCAAAGTGCCAGCCACACCCGAAGGGGTGCCTGCCATTCAACAGTTGATTGCCGATGGCATCAATATCAATGTGACCCTGATCTTTTCGTTGGATAACTACGAGGCAGTGGCGCGGGCCTATTTGGCTGGCTTGCACATGCGTGCCAACAAAGGCGAATCGCTAAATATTGCATCGGTGGCTTCGTTTTTTGTAAGCCGGGTCGACGTACTTGTTGACAAGCTGCTCGATGAAAAGATCAATGTCGCCGATTCAGATGATAGTAAGGCACGCCTGAAAGACTTAAAAGCCACCTCTGCAATTGCCAACGCCAAACTGGCCTACGCCGCCTTTCAGCGGATTTTTAGCGAGCCGCAATTTGCTGATTTGAAGGCCAAGGGAGCGCGCCCACAGCGGGTGTTATGGGCCAGCACCGGCACAAAAAACCCGGCCTACAAAGACACCTATTACGTAGAGGCCTTGATTGGGCCAGACACCGTAAACACCTTGCCGCCGGCTACGTTGAAGGCATTTGCCGATCACGGCGTGGTGGCGCGCACGCTCGATCAAGATATGCATGAGGCGCAACAAACGCTCACTGCGCTGGCCAATGCAGGCATTTCCATGCCCGAGGTCTGGCAGAAACTGCAAGACGACGGCGTGAAGCTCTTCGCTGATGCATTTGCCAGTTTGATGAAAGGCATTGAGAACAAACGTGCCGCCATTCATGCGCGGGGCGTGGGCAGTAATCTCGATTTGGCAACCGGCTATATCAATGAAGTGATCAAGCTAAAGGGTGCGACCAAGGTTTGGGAACACGACCCGTCTTTCTGGACGGATCAAACTGAGCACATCAAAGTTATTAAGAATCGGCTGGGCTGGCTCCAAGTAGCTGAGCAAATGCTGGCGCATGTGGCAGAGCTCAATACTTATCGCGACGAGCTTAAGGCCAAAGGGATCAAGGATGTCGTTGTGCTGGGCATGGGCGGTAGCTCGTTGGCACCCGATGTAATGCGTGCTACATTTGCGCCCCAGTTCCAACCCACCAATATTGGCGCCGCGGCTTCCCCTGCCAGAGCTGGAGAGGGCGGCATGAATCTGCATGTGCTGGACACCACCGATGCCACAACGGTATTGGCGCTGGAACACAGGCTTGATTTGGGCAAAACACTCTTTATCGTGTCTAGTAAATCAGGCGGCACGCTGGAAGTAAACGCCTTCTACAAGTATTTCCGGGCCAAGGTGGACACGCACGATCATGACAATGCTGGGTCACACTTTATAGCGATTACCGACGACAGCACATCGTTGCAAGGATTGGCTAACAGCGAAGGCTTTGGCAAAATATTTGTCAACCCCGGCGATATCGGCGGACGTTATTCGGCGCTTTCATACTTCGGTTTGATCCCCGCTGCGCTGGCAGGCATAGACATCGAAAAGCTGTTGAAACGCGCAATACAAATGGCGAGTTGGTGTAAGCCAGATAGCGCCTCGAATCCGGGGCTATGGCTAGGCGCACTGCTGGGTGGGATGGCCTTAGCCGGTCGGGACAAAGTCAGTTTCATTATTGGCCCGCAGATTCATACGTTTGGATACTGGGTGGAACAGCTCATCGCCGAGAGCACCGGCAAACAGGATCGTGGCATTGTGCCGATTGAGGGCGACCTCTCTGATTTAAATGGCCCACTAAAGGTCGCTACAGCTGACTTGGGTGAAGACCGTTTCTATGTTTACATGCGCTTGGCAGTAGACGACAGCGCCGCCACAGTGGCCAACGACAAACTAATCGCTGCGATAAAGAAGTCTGGCGCACCCGTGGTTGAGCTGACCTTGAACGATGTCTATGACCTGGGCGCAGAATTCTTCCGTTGGGAGTTCGCCACGGCGGTAGCGGGTGCGGTGCTGGGTGTTGATCCATTTGATGAGCCGAATGTCACCGAGAGCAAACAGAATACTCGCAAGCTGCTCGATGAATACGAAAGCAACGGCGAGTTTTCTAGCGAGCAAGAGAGCAAGTCCCCCAATGGGCAACTCAATAAACTTGTGCGTCTGGTCAAACCCGGCGACTATCTATCAATCCAGGCTTATTTACCCTACACCCCCGAAGTAGCCGATGCACTCACGAAAATGCGGGTGCTCTTGCGCGACCGCACGGGCGTACCGGTGACTGTAGGCTATGGACCACGCTTTTTGCACAGCACCGGGCAGTTGCATAAGGGTGGGGCGAATAACGTGGTCGCGATCCAACTGACCTACGAACCTGAGAACGAAGCCTTGATCCCGGGCGAACCATTTTCATTTGCCACACTCATTCGCGGTCAAACGCTAGGTGATTTTGAATCGCAGAAGTCACACGGGCGGCGCAGCATACGGCTGCATCTGGGCGGAGATGTGAACGCAGGCTTCCGCAAAGTATTGAAGGTGCTAAATAATGGGGCCAAGCGAGTGCGCAGCGTGCGCGCCGCCAAGGCCGGCACGTCAGCCGCAGCAAAACGCACGAAGCCAAAGAAGACCGCAACCAAATCTAAAGTTACTACAACCAAAAAGAAAGTTGCCCCAACAAAGGCCAAGACGAAAAACCAATAGTACAGTCTAGGCATACAGAAAAATTCTGTTCACTCTATCTAAATAAAACCAGCAAGTTAGAACGGCCAACGACTCAGGCAGAAGCCGTCGGAATCAAAACCGTAGCGCTTAGTTGGTTTTATTTAGTGACAAGATCACAAGGAATCTAATCATGCAAATAGGTTTGTTTGGTTTGGGGCGCATGGGTGCCAACA
Organism: Chloroflexota bacterium; assembly: GCA_031392845.1. Taxonomy (GTDB): domain Bacteria; phylum Chloroflexota; class Anaerolineae; order J036; family Brachytrichaceae; genus JANMVQ01. The sequence goes on along the minus strand of JANMVQ010000372.1, from coordinate 11,713 downwards.
TGGCGCGTCGCTGGAAACGCGACGAACACGACATCATTGTGTGTAACCGCAGCAAAGGTCCCATTGATGAACTCATGGCCGAAGGACTAAGCGGTGTCTACACGATTGAAGAGTTGATCGCAGCGCTAAAACCGCCCCGCGCGATCTGGGTAATGATCTCCTCCGGTGCACCAACGGACGAGATGATCCAAAAGTTGCTCACGTTGTTGCAACCCGGCGACGCGATTGTGGACAGCGGCAACAGCAACTGGAAGGACAGCAAGCGCCACTTTGAAGAGTGCAAAGCCAAAGGTATTCACTTCATGGATCAAGGCACCAGCGGCGGCGTGTGGGGTCTGGAGAACGGCTATTGCCTGATGATTGGCGGCGCGGCCGATGCGTTCAAGCTACTTGAGCCAGCCTTTGCTTCGCTCGCGCCAGACGGTAAACACTATCTACACTGCGGCACAGCGGGTGCTGGGCACTTTGTCAAAATGGTGCATAACGGCATTGAATACGGCATGATGCAATCCTATGCCGAAGGGTTTGAGATTTTTGAGAAGAGCGAATTTAATCTAAATCTACGTGATATTGCCTGGGTATGGGGCAAGGGCAGCGTGGTGCGCAGTTGGTTACAGGAGCTGTTAATCCTGGCCTTCGAAGAAGACGGCAACGGGTTAGAAAAGATCAAAGGCTATGTGAGCGACAGTGGTGAAGGCCGCTGGACGATTCAGGCTGCCATCGATGAAGATGTGGCTGCACCCGTCATTACGATGTCGTTGTTCCAACGCTTTATGTCGCGCCAGGACGAATCCTTTGCCGCCAAAGTCAACGCAGCATTGCGCAAACAATTCGGCGGGCATGCCGTTAAACAAAATTAAAAATTAATAAGGCAGAATTAAAAAAAGAGATTTGGTAAAAGTTTCTTTTTTAATTTTGCCTTTTTAATTTTAATTTTCTTCAAAAATATGACTCTTTCAACACGCTTCCCAGATAACTGCGTCATGACGATTTTTGGCGCTTCGGGGGATTTGACGCATCGAAAGCTGATTCCAGCGTTATATAACTTGGCTGTAGATGGGTTACTGCCCAAAAACTTTGCGGTGGTCGGGTTTGCACGCAAACCAAAAACAGATGACTCATTTCGCCAGGAAGCCTATGAAGGGGTCAAGGAATTTTCGCGACGCAAGCCAATAGACGAAGCCGTGTGGGCCCAGTTCTCCCAGATTTTGCACTATCACCAAGGAGATTACAGCGACTCGGCGGCGTATGAAGGATTGAATCAGCGTTTACAAGCTATCGATCAGGGCCACAACACGGGTGGCAACCGCTTGTTTTATCTTTCAACACCCCCAGAAGTCTATGAGTCCATCGCTGAAAACCTGGGCAAGTGCTGCGTAGCCAGCGTCGGCCAAGATCACTGGTTGCGCATGATCATCGAGAAGCCGTTTGGACATGACCAAGAATCTGCCCGTGCGCTAAACGAGCATATCCACAAGTATTTCCGCGAGGATCAGATCTATCGTATCGATCACTACTTGGGCAAAGAGACGGTTCAAAATATCTTGGTGTTCCGCTTTGCAAACGGCATCTTCGAGCCGATCTGGAACCGCCGCTATGTCGATCACGTACAAATTACCGTGAGCGAGGCTGTGGGCATCGAAGGGCGCGGCGGCTACTACGAGAAGTCGGGCGTGATCCGTGACATCGTGCAAAACCACTTGCTGCAGCTGGTCGCCCTTACCGGCATGGAGCCGCCCTCAGAATTTGAAGCCGACGCGGTGCGCAATGAGAAAGTGAAGGTGCTTAAAGCCATCCGGGTGGACACCACCAATGGCGATGGCACGGTGCGCGGCCAATATGGTCCGGGCAAAGTAAGTGGCGAAGTCGCCAAAGGCTACACTCAGGAAGAAGGGGTTGCCCCGGACAGTATGACCGAAACTTACCTGGCGATGAAGTTGCTAATCGACAACTGGCGCTGGGCGGGTGTGCCGTTTTACATTCGCAGCGGCAAGCGTTTGCCCAAACGTGTCACCGAGATCGCGATCCAGTTTCGCATGCCGCCCCTGATGTTATTTAGCGATGTCACTGCCCAAGCGATTGAGCCCAATGTGCTGGTGATTAATATTCAACCCGACGAAGGCATTGCGCTGAAGTTTGGCTCAAAAGTCCCGGGCAGTGGCGAGAATATTCAGCCGGTCGTGATGAACTTCAAGTACAACGAATCGTTCAAAGAGTCGGCCCCGGATGCCTACGAGCGCTTGATTCTGGATTGCATGCTGGGTGACAGCACCCTCTTTACGCGCAGCGATGAGGTCGAGGCCCAGTGGCAGATCGTCAGCCCAATCACCCGCAACTGGGATGCCGGTGTGGGTTCGTTTATCGAGCAATATCGGGCTGGGACTTGGGGCCCCAAAGAAGCAAATGACTTTATGCAGGCCGATGGCCGCAAGTGGCGGGTGCTGTAGAGATACCCAACAAGACGCGGCCTTATAGATTTCCCATATAGAGATGACTCATTTAACCCTCCCGGTCTCTATAGATCGGGAGGGTTTATGCGCCATGTTTACTAAGCTGGACTTTGTCCAGCTTAGGGAATCTATTAGAGACCGCGACAGTTCAAGCGAGTTATTGCCTCGGCCCGGTGTAAACCACTTCAACCAACAGACGATCCGGGGTCTCAAACATAATTTGATAATAGTCGGTGGTCTCGTTGCTAAACTCGGCGTGATGGCGTGGCGTGCCAAATAGCCCATCAATACCCTGCGCTTTAAGATAATCCACCGTCGCATCGACATCGGCCACGCTTTCGGTATGAAAGGCGAAGTGATTAAGGCCAGGGCCATCGTAGTCATTGGCGTGGCTCTTGATGGACTGACCAAACCACACACTGCTTTCACCAGAGCTTGCGCCAATAATTTGTTCATTCTCGTACATCACTTGCCAGCCAAGAAACTTCAGCAGCTCGCGATAAAACGGGATATTCTTTGGATCAATTCCGAATACTAGATGTCCAAGTGTTGTTTTCATAGATTCTCCTGATTTCAAGTGACGTACTGCGAAACCTCACAGGTGCGCCCACAATAAGCAACGCAATTATAGAACTTTTGTTCTGTGTCGTCAACGATTCGACGCGTCAAACAACGACTGTTGTTGCGGAGGTTCGTCCGACCATTCTGGCAATCCGGGCAATGGCGCATACGCCTGAACCAAGTCGTGCAAGCGACGGGCCACACGCGGTGCGTCGGTGTCATCGGGGTGATGCGTGAAAAAGAATACATCATCGCCGGTGATAAGCCATGCGCCCACATGTTGGGCCCATTCGCCCAGCCAGCGGTCATTCTGATCGACCTGTGGATGACCGCAGTAGCGTACGAACGCAAACGTGGCCGTTCGCGCAAACTGTGGGTCGAAATCGGGTTTGCGTTCACGCGCTCCTTGGACTTCATCCGCTATATTTATGACGGTGTTGCTGCGCAATCCACGCGTATCAAACTCACACAGCGCAATATTATGCCGCTGCAACAGTTCGCTAAAGCGTGCTGCAGCAACTCCCTGGCCAAAATAGTCGGCATGTCGTGGTTCAATCGCCAGCCTAAATTCACTCGGCCACTGTTGCACAAACGCATCTAGCAGGGCAAATTGCTGGCTGCCAAACGTCGGCGGCAACTGCAAGAAACTTGGCCCGCACCGCTCACCCAGCCGCCCCAACCGATCCACAAATGCAGCCAAGTCACCCTCGATTTGGCGCAGCCGTTTGCGATGTGATATTTCTTGCGGCACTTTTAGGCAGAATTTAAACCCAGGTGGGGTCTCATCACGCCAGCGCTCCACTGTGGCGACATCGGGCAGCGCATAGAACGTGGTATTGCCTTCAACCGTATTCAGGCGGCGGCTATAGGTTGCCAAAAAATCCTTTTGTTTGGTGCCTTTTGGAAAGAATGAACCAACCCAAGTTTTTAGCCCCCACATCGGACAACCCTGATAAAACGTCATAGCTACCCCGCAATCATCACTTTGATCGCCTGGCGCGCTTGCGCCACCTCGAAGGCCTGTTGGGCCTGATCCAGCGGGAAGCGTCGCGACACCAGCGCCCGCACATTCACCCTGCCGCACTGCACCAGTGAGATGGCACGTGGATACACCGGCTTCATCCGGCGTGACATACGAATCGTCAATCCTTTGCGGCGGGCGGTCGACGCAGTAAACGCCGAGCGATCATCGCCGGGTATGCCGACTAAAACCACCGTGCCGCCGGGTTTGCAGGCCGCAATAGCGCTTTCAACTGCGGCATTGTCACCTGCGCACTCAAACACGACATCCAAGCCGCGCTTCTGGGTATCGGTTAATACAGCTTGGCTTTCGGTGAAATGATCGTCCGCCACATACAGGTGATGCGCGCCTAATTCTTCGGCCACGTCCAGCCGGTGTTGGCGACGGTCGCTGACGTAAATCTCGGTAGCACCCGCTGCGCGTGCTACCTGCTGAGTCAGCAGGCCAATCGTGCCCACCCCAAATACGCCCACCCGCATGCCCGTTTTGATGTGGCCCAGATCAACTGCGTGAATTGCCACACCGAGGGGCTCCAACATTGCGCCATCGTCGTCGCTAACTTCATCGGGCAACAAGTGCAGGTTCTCGTGCGGCCATAACATGTATTCGCGCAACGAGCCATCTTGACTGCCGTGACCACTGAAAATCACATGGTTGCACAGATTGCTGTTCCCCTCCAAGCATTGCTCACAACGCCCGCAGGGGATGGCCGGATCAGCCGCCACCCGCCGCCCCTTATACGGCCCATTTTCGGCAATGGCCGCAAACTCATGCCCCAACACCAACGGCGCTTTGAGTTTGGCATCACCTATACCGCCTTCCTCAAACCAGTGCAGGTCGGAGCCACACACACCGGTCGATGTGATCTTGAGCAATGTGTCGAAGCGGCTATTCTCTTGCAAGGTCGGGGCGTTTTCGTTGTGCAACCGTAAGTCGTGGATCGCGTGGAGTCGTATGGCTTTCATCATTTCTGCGTATGATATAGCGAACACATGATTCCAATTAAAACGATTGAATGGAACGCCGACGCCCAAGCGGCGCGGCTGGTCGACCAAACGCTGTTGCCCAACGAATTAAAGTATTTGGATATCCAAGATATTGAGGCAATGTGGGAAGCCATCAAGATATTACGTATTCGCGGTGCGCCTGCCATTGGTATCGCGGCAGCCTTTGGGGTGTATTTGGGTGTGCGATATTCAACGGCTATGGGCTATGCCCAGTTTAAGATCGATGTCGATCAAGCAGCGAGTTATCTCAACACCTCGCGTCCCACCGCTGTCAATTTGTTCTGGGCCACCCGCCGCATGCAAAAATTGGCAATAGACAACGTGGATCTATCGGTGCCCGATCTCAAGAACCTCCTGCTGTCCGAAGCCATCGCCATGGTTGAGGAAGACAACCTCGTGTGCAAAGCTATCGGTGATTTTGGGGCAGCCTTGATCAACGATGGCGACTCGTGGCTGACCCACTGCAACGCGGGCGGTCTGGCCACCGCCCAATGGGGCACCGCCACCGCGCCGATCTATGTGGCCTTATCGCAAGGCAAAAAACTGCACGTGTTTGCCGATGAGACTCGCCCGCTTCTGCAAGGCGCACGCCTGACCGCCTGGGAGTTGCAACAAGTGGGTGTGCCAGTGACACTCATTACGGACAACATGGCCGCCACCGTCATGAGCCAGGGTCGAGTGCAAGGCGTCATCGTCGGCACGGATCGGGTGGCCGCCAACGGCGATGTGGCCAACAAGATCGGCACACTCGGTGTGGCCATTCTGGCCAAAGAGTTTGGGGTGCCGTTCTATGTGGCCGCACCCACGTCGTCGATTGATATGTCGCTGGCGTCCGGCGATCTGATTCCCATCGAGGAGCGCAAGCCGGAGGAAGTGACCGAAGGCTTTGGCAAGCGCACTGCCCCTCACGGCGTGCAGGTCTACAACCCGGCCTTCGATGTCACCCCCCATCGTTACGTCACTGCGCTGATCACCGAGAAAGGCATCGTGCGCGCGCCGTTCGATCAAAATCTCAAAGCGCTATTTGAGCAATAGATATTATGCGGAATAAACCACGAATCTCACTAATCTTCACAAATAATTCGTGCCGCAGGTTCGTGAGATTCGTGGTTCATTTTCCGCTAAAGTCGGGAGAGCCAGATTTCTTAAACCTTCGCCGTTTCGCCCCTGCGTGGTTCAAATTATCCATTCCCAGTCGGTGACACTGGGCCGGGTCGCAGCAGGCTGGTGATGATATAGGCATACAGCATCGGTTTGCCAAAATGATCAAACCCGGCCACCGCTACATCACGTATAAGCTGGTTCAAACGACTCATATCGTGGGTAATTAGCGCCCAGTTGATGTAGCCCAGCGCCAGCAGCACCCCACCAAAATACAGGAAGATACGGCTCAAGCGCGGCAACGATTTGCTCTCGTGGTTGGCCCACGCGCCGATATTGATGGCACCCCAAAGAATGCCAACGGCCATGAAGCCCAGCCCGCCCAACCCAAATCCGCTGCTTGTCGCCGAGCTGAATGGATTCTCGATAAAGTCAGTTTGCCGAAGCAGCGTTGTCGTAAAAAATGCGCCAATCAAGATGCCGATGCGCGGCGCACTGAGCTGCCGACGCAACAACCACACCAGCGCGATCACTAAAATTAACCCCACCAGCCAAAAGTCAGTCGGACTGTTGCCATGCCACCCCAACAGCGCAAGGGGGCGACCCGGACGCACCCATTCATTCCAAGTGTAGGTCACACACAACGCAGCCAGATAACACGCCAGCCCAACATGGGTTTTACGCGCCAGCCAGAGCCCGACCAAAAGTGCCAGCCCATACAGCAAGTGCTGCCAATAGGGGTTAGCAATCGTGTTTAGCCAGCTTGCCCAAGGAGCCAGCACTGTGCGGTGCGAGCCAAGCGCGAACACGCCATCTGCCTGAGTGACGACCAGCGCCAAAAGCTGCAGCGCATTCAAGAGCAGCATGAGTGGCAGCGCAAAATGCTCGGCGCTGCGCGCGACAATAACGCCGGTGTTGTGGCTCGCTAGCGTGCTGCGCCCTAGATAGAGCATGCCCGCGCAGGCCACCACAATCGCAACCACTTGGATGCCGCTGCCGAGATATGGGCGCATTAAAGTGAGTAGCGCGTCGTCGCTCATCGCAGCCATCAACCCACTAACCACCCGCCACACACACGCCACGCCCAATACCAGCAGTGCGATGCGTGCCAGCGCGGGTGACAAGCGTTCGCTCAGAATGCGGCCCAGCCAACCTGATGTCGTGCGTGCAAAGCCCGCCCCGTGCATACTCACCACTAAAAGCAGCGGCAGCGCTAAAAACTTCATCGATTCCAACGTCAACAAAAAACTGCCCGACACAATTGGGGCTCCCGTCGCACGCCCGTGTTCCATGTGGGCGGCTTGGGCAATGGCATAGATCAGGGTGAAATTCGCAAACAACACACCAAACTCGACTAACGGGCGGGGTGCGCGTCGGCGAAAGATCAGCACGATTAGCGGAAATGCCAGCAGACCCACGCCGCCCAATAGCGCTTGGGCCAGCGTGCGCGGGCTATCCATCCCGGCGCCCAAATCGCCTGCCAGCGCCATCACCAGCCAGATGGCCGGCCCAGACAAGCCATAAAACAACCCGACCAAACAGATCGCCCAGTGGCTGCGCAGCGCGCCGAGCAATAGCAAACTCCAACCCACCGTCAGCACCAACAACGTGATAGGCATCAGACCCGATGGAAGCGTCGCTCCGCGCCCGCTCAGGGTTTGGGGCAAGGGGTACAGCACACTGCTGGCCCGCAACTCGTCCCCAAAGAACAACAACCCCAATAGAGACAGTAACACTAGGCTGGCGGTGATGACCAATGCGCGTGCACCATGCGGCATGTCGCGCAAATCAAGCACGCTCACCCGAATGTCGGCCCAGATCACCTCGCGCATGGGCTCGACTACGGCGGCCAGCAACATGCCGACGATAGCCTTGAATGGGTTAGGCGGGTGGATTGGCAGCGGCTGCAACTTGCTTTTGATCACGGGGTCTCCAAGCTGACGAGTTGATCACCCATCGGCAGCAACACAGTGCCATCAAAAAAAGTGGGCTCCAGCCAGCCGGTGCGCTCTGGGCCCAAGTGCAGCCGTCTATCGCTAGAGGTTGCGGTTTGGCGGCCGGTGGCCGTGTCCAGCACACTCACCCGCCCCGCGGTATTCATCAGCCAGAGTTGCGTATCGTGCAACCCAATGTCGCCGCTGATCTTTACCCGCGGCTGATAGTGCCACAGCAGCTGGCCAGTGTCGGCACGCACCGCCATCAGGTTGCCATCATTGCTACGGATAAACAGGCGTGTGCCATCGCTCTTGATGCTGGATTGGAAGTGCATGCTTTCGGGTAAGGGCGCGTGCCAACGTATGCTGCCATCGGCGGTGTTCAAAGCGTAGAGCGCGCTTTGGTTGCCGTGGATGCCACACACGAAGAGCAGGCTGCCATCCGGGCTGAGCGCACCGCCGCCCAAGGTTTGATTGTCGTCGAGGACGGCTTGCCAGCGCGCGTCGCCGGTTATTAAGTCCAGTGCAATCGGCGGCGAGCTGAGATAGACCGTGTTGCTGTCATGCGAAAGCAGATTGCCCAGCGCCAAATAATCTTCGAGGTCGATCTGCCAGCGGGGGTGACCGGTGCTTAAGTCCAGTGCCTGCAATGTACTGGTAAACCCGCCGCTGTCAGCCAAACGCGAGGTCATCCACAACACGGTATCACCGATCACAGTGGGCCGCTGGCGCGACAGTGGGTTGGCGCTGGTCACACGCCAACGCTCGCGACCCTCCGGCAGATGCAACGCGAGCAACGTATCGGCCCGAGCAATCAGCGCCAGATCGTGCGTCACCAGTGGGTCGATCTGCGTGCCGATGGCGTCGATCTTGGGGGCCAATAGCGCGCTGCGTTTCCCTGTAGATGGATCAAGTAAATAAATCTGATCAGCCGAGTCCAACACCAGCGCCTGATCTTGATAGCGGGCGGGGTTGGTGTCAAAGCGGCTTAAGACGGTCTCGGGCACTGGCTGACCGACGACCTGCACAAAGTTGGGTTTAAGGATGTGAGTGCGGGCCGTCGCTGGGGCCAACAAGCGCACCCCGGTCGTGTTGTCCATCGTCCAAGCCACCGTTACCTGCCCGATCTGACCCACGGTTGCGCCAAAGGTCAGCGCTGGCGTGCTCGCGCCAGCTGACCATGTTTTGAGAAGATGACCGTCTGAATCGATCAGGTCAACCGCCCCAGTGCGTTGGCTCACCAACAACGATTCGCTCCCTTGGGTTTGCAACACTCGCGGGCTGTCGACATAGTTTTCGCCCGTGCTGCGCCAAACTTGTTGTCCGGTGCGGCGGTTAAAGGCATATAGCGCAGCGTGTAGACCCACCCGATAGAGCTGTGCTTTGCCAACCACAGGCGCACTTAGGGAATCTACGCTATCGCTGTGGGCGGTCCATAATCGGGTGCCAGTAGTGGCCTCTAGCGCATACACCGCACCATCGCGACTGACTGCATAGGCCACGCCATCTGCTGTTGCGATGGGTGCTTCAACTGGACTGTGGGTTGCGAAATGCCAACGCTCGTGGCCAGTGGCGGCGTCTAATGCGCGCACTTGGCCATCCTGTGAACCAAAGATCACCTTATTGTCTGCCAACGTGGGCGCTGAGACTGCCCCACCCCCGGTAGCGTATTGCCAGCGCAGTTCGCCGGTATCGGCGTCCAGCCCATACACTTGATGATCTTCGCTGCCAAACACCAGCAAGTCCGTAGTCAAACCATTTTGACTATTCGCCGACACGACCAATGGTTGGGTTGCAATAGTGTCGTGGGTCGCAAAAGACCATAGAAACAACCCGCGTTGATCCAGCGCATAGATATGCTTGTCACTGCTGCCCAGAAAAATGCGGCCATGTTTGGCGTCGTGGGTAATGGGCCCAGAGGCCGGCCCGCCTAAATGAAACCGCCAAACCACATCGTGCAACGCGTTGCTAGCATCATAAGCAATTAACTCGCCTGAATTAGATGCCGCCAACAGTAACGCTGGCTCACCGGCAATGTAGGCCAACGGCCACGTACTGGGGCCACCATAGGGCAGCGCCTCGAGTTGGGTCAATGTCCATTGTTCCGGTTGGGTGACAGGCTCGGCTCCAGAACCAATCAGTGCGGCAGTATCGAGACTCGGCAAGTGGGCTTTTTGCAAAGCGGGCCTGGCCGCCGACTGCGCCAAGACCCGATGGCCTTGGTTATTTTGTTGCGGCCCGTTGCTAAACTGCGATTCCACCCAGCCGATACCCGCACAATACCAATCCTGGCTGTCTGTGGTGCTGGCCGTGGCATTATTATGTTCAGACAGGCTTGATTGGGCTGTGTTGGGGGTCAGGCTGAGGGTAGTGTCGACACGCAGACAATCATCGTTGCGATAAGCCTCGGTCAGGTGTTGGTCATGCAGGGCCACCTGTCCGGTATAGGCATACGTCATGCTGAGACCGTCGGCGGCACGCAGGATGCCTGCGCTATGCCAAACTGCACCCATGATTAGATTAGCCGGGAACCTAAGCAGCGGTGGATCGTAGATGCGTTCCTGCTGAATGTCAGGCTCATATTCGCTCAAAATACGTTCGCCTTGTAGGTCGCGCAGTGTGACAAACAGGTGACTGTGGGTGCTGCCATCGGCTTGCAACACGCGCTGCTGGGTCTGTGCAATTTGCACGTCGCGCAAGCGCTGTGTGAGATCAGCGCTGCCAGCCGCTGACCCCCCAAACAATGCCGCAATGGACCGCACAGACTCCGGTGAAAGCTGCGTTGTTAGGTCTGCTGCACTGAGAAGAACATAATGATTTTGACTCACCCACTTTTCTGGCGTGTTGGTCGGCCCATACTCGATCATGAGTTGGGCATCGCCGTCGCGTAATGGCGCATAGTGGGCCAGGGTAGCGCCTCCGATGGCCAAAGGAACACGCCAAGGTAGCGCAAAAACCAACAATGACCCCAACACCATTGCAATACACACCAACAGCGCCAGACTATTAGCCAAGGCGGCACGCAACAGCGTTTCAGGGGCGGCACGGAGCGGTGTCATACTTGGGTTGAGTACAGGATCTGACATTGAAGACAACAACCCTGTCACTATGTGAATAATCATGCACAAAGCAATACATGATGCAACCATCTTTTGATGTATTACAACCTATCCGGGCGGAAACACTACGAGGTGTCAACATTGAGGAACTATCGAACCGGTGAGTTTGTTTGGCGTGTACGTCCAAGTCGTGCTGGCGCTGGATGAGATCACCGCGCGTGGTTACGCTTGCCTTATGAGACATTCGAATTGAACCGGCGGACATGTCAGTTGAACTGGCGGACGTTCAAGTTGTAGCAGCCGACGGTGACTGTGCGACGCGCCGACATGCTTAGTGCATGCTGAGGCGTGCAAGTTGAACTGGCGGGCGGGCGCGTTGCACCAGCCGACGGTGGTAGTGCAACGCGCCGACATGCTAAGTGCATGCTGAGGCGTGCAAGTTGAACCAGCAGACATGCAAGTTGCACAAACTGACGGTGGTAGTGCAACGCGCCGACATGCTTAGTGCATACTGAGATGTGCAAGTTGAACCAGCGGACGTTCAAGTTGTAGCAGCCGACGGTGCTAGTGCAACTTGCCG
>JANMVQ010000346.1:0-7657 GCA_031392845.1 Chloroflexota bacterium | reverse complement strand
TTTCGTTTCTCCGCTGCCCAATGTCACGACTGTCCACTCTGGCGGCAATGTCGCGATGCCAAGCAAGCTCCCAACGCCAATGCCATGCGCCAAGTCTTCATCTCCGACTATCGCCCCGAAGTTGAAGCCGCCCGTGCCTACAACGCGACTGATGACTTCAAAGCTGACATGAAATTGCGCTTTCAGGTCGAACAACTTATTGCCCATCAGACCCGTTACAACGGCGGTCGTGTCGCCCGTTTTATCGGTCTCGCCAAATCCGACTTCCAAGCCAAGATGTGTGCCATGGCCCTCAATCTCAAGGCTTGGATGAAGCTCACATTCTCGACCGCTTCGCCCGAAAAAATCCTTACTTGAACCTGGCCTTGCCGTACTGCGTCTGGTGTTCAGAGACCAAATATGATGACTTAAACCCTCCTCCAAACCAGCAGATAAGTGCTCTTCATATCAGCCTTTTGTCGCTGAGAGTGCCCCTCGGAGCGATTTCTGCAACGCTCTCAGATGGGAAATTCCAGCGCAACGCTACTTGCTGTAATGATTGATGGTGAAATTGCCCAGCGGGTGCGCTGAGATGGTTGCTGGCAAAAAAAATTGCGGTAAGCTGCATCAGGCCGAATGCCAGAACACGCCGAATTACAGTCTCAAATGCTGATCATTAAATGTTTAACCTGTTCAAAATGGCCTAGGCAAATATGCTTATGGTGCTTCAAGCTGCACAGTAATATCATGAATGGTTGTCACTAGCCCTGAGCCCAAATGCATCGCAGATGGCCGCCCGTTGCAAGCGGTGGAACATCTGCGCCATGTTCTCAAGCGTGTAGGGTTGGCGCTTCTCCAGCCACCATTGCACCAGCGCGATGCGCGCCCGCGCCAGGTAGTTCGCCAGCACGTCAATCGGGATGGTGCTATCGGCTTCGGCAAAGGCGGCTCGCAAACTCGCTTCGATATCCTGTGCGCTCTGGTCGCGGATTCGCTGCAGAATCAGCAGGCTATCCTTGCCATGAAAAATGGGATACATCAGCGTCCGTGCTTCCTCAAGATGCCGGAACGCTGAGATCATCCCAAGGGGCGCTTCCGATGACAATAGTTCTTCTCGGGAAAGGAGGTGGACAGGCCCGAGATGGAAGTCGCTGACGATGGCTTCGTGGCAGCCCATGAATAAATCGTCTTTGCTGGTGTAATGCAAATAGAAGGTGGTGCGCCCGATGTTGGCACGATCCACAATGTCCTGAATCGTGATCGCAGCATAGCCATGTTCGTGGATCAGCTCGATCATCGTCTTTTGCAATAGTTCGCGCGTCCGCTCCACCCGTCGGTCAGTCTTCGTCATGAAGTATCCTCAAATGCAATCATAGTCTCCGCGTGTGGGGAACGTGCCAAAGATGAAGTTTCTGAACAATTCGCTCATTTTGTTCACAAACGAACAAATCCCGCGCCTTGATTATTGAAGTTCACCGCAAAACGCCATAGTCTGTAGCACGTCTCAAATCATACTCGGAGAAATAACCATGTCTCAAACTCCCATAAAGCCTGACCACAGATCGCCCACCAGCATACCGCGCTGGGTGAAGGTGTTTGGGATCATTTTCATAGTCTTGGTCATGTTGTTTGTCGCCCTACACCTCACCGGAAATAGCCTGGGCGGCCCCGGCAGACATACCATGTCAACAAACAACAGCACTCAACAACCATGATCCTGACACCTCACCTTCGCAAGTTCGTGCGCACCGCGCACGTCACTTTCGCGGTCGGATGGCTCGGCGCAGTCGCTGCCTTTCTGGCGCTCGCCATCACCGGTCTGATCAGTCGGGATGCACTGACGGTGCGATCCACTTATCTCTCAATGGCGTTGATCGCCCGCTTTGTCATCGTCCCATTGAGCTTCGCTCCACTGCTAACCGGGCCGATCCTGTCGCTGGGCACCCCGTGGGGTTTGTTCCGGCACTACTGGATCCTGGCAAAACTCCTAATAACCATCCTTTCCACCATCATCTTGCTGGTGCATATGCAGCCGATTACCTACTTGTCGAGCGAAGCAGCAAAGACGACATTGTCCAGCGTCGATCTCCGCCTGCAGATTCAAATGATGGTCGCCGCCGGTGCCGCCCTGTTGGCGCTACTCGTGGCCACGATACTGGCGGTATATAAGCCGCGGGGCATGACCCCATATGGACAGAGCTACTTGCTCAACGTCAAGATTCAGCCGGTAGAGATAGAGCCAGAGACTTGAGTGTGCGAGCCTGTTCAAAATGGCATAGGCAAAATTGCCTATAGAGTCGCAATTGCGAAGAAATATCATGTGGAGCTGTGTCTCTATACCGTTCACGTCTCTTCCATTGGCATGGCGAAGCGCTCTTTGTTGGCCTGGGCATGCCATCGCAGTTCCACAAGCATTTCGCTGCAGAAGTTTGTATCGGGTTGGATAAGCCGCTCAAGATCAGGTTAGCCAGCGATGCTGACTTCACGCTGGCGCAGTGTTTTGCATTGTCGCCCAACGCCGCGCACGAAATTGATGCAAGCGCAACTAACATCGTCGTCGCGTGGAGCGAGATCAAGCGTTACGCCCGCGCCAACGCATTACTGGTACTACTGCCAGACATACCAATTGCCGCTTGGCCAGAATTCAAGCCCTTTACGGACACGTCAACACCAGACCAGGCAACCGCGCGGGTATTGTTCGAGCGCATCTTCGCCGCGGCTGGGTTGGGCGAGAGCGGACAAATGGATGATCGGATCGCACAAACGATTCAGCGCGTGAGAGCGATAAAGCAAAATACAGACCTGCCTACAGTAGCACAACTTGCGCAAGAGGCACATCTTTCGGTGGGTCGCTTTCGACACTTGTTCCAGGCACAGATGGGGCTTTCGGCGCAACGCTACTTGTTATGGCAGCAGCTGCTGAGTGCGCTAGATGGTGCCACCGCTGGATATACGCTGACACAGGCAGCACACTCTGCTGGTTTTGCCGACGCTGCCCATTTCTCGCGTGTCTTTCGGGCTTCATTTGGCCTCAGGGCTGCGGACATTTTCAAACTCAGCCACGTCGTTCAAGTCATCCCGGATAAGAATTCGTAAACTCATTGCCATGACACAAATCAAACTTTCTCAACCCACCAACGCCAGTCGTGTCTCGGTATTTGCAGCTAGCCGCAAGTTCGATTGGGTGATTGCATTGTTTAGCCTGTGGTTCGTTAGCGGGCTGCACCTCGATGAATGGGCACATCATCACGAACAAGTCGAGACGTTTTTTACGCTGTGGCATGGGGTTCTTTATTCGGGCTTCGTCGTCACCGCACTTGCACTGGTCATTGGCGTGTGGCGCAACCGGGCGCAAAGTACATCGTGGCAGGCTGCGATTCCTACGGGTTACAGCTTGTCACTAGTCGGTGCGGCTCTATTTATGTTCGGCGGCATGGCTGATGGTGTTTGGCACACCCTGCTGGGCATCGAGGTGGACGTTGAAGCGTTGCTCAGTCCGCCCCATTTGCTGCTGGCCTTTGGCGGTGCGTTGATTGTGACCGGCCCACTACGTGCGGCTTGGGTGCGCAATGAGAATACGCCAACACTGGCACAGCTTCTGCCAGCGATTCTCTCGGCCACACTGTTGCTCTCACTTATGGCCTTCTTCACCCAATACGCCAGCGTGCTTGCGTTAGCAGCGAACTTGCAACGCGCCATCCCCGGCGATCTGGGCGAGGCAATCCGCAGCCAAGGCATTGCGGGGGTGCTGGTGCAAACGGCGGTGTTGATGGGGTTGATGTTGGCATTGGCTCGCCGGTGGCGTATGCCATTTGGCAGCTGGACGATGCTGCTGACCCTGCATGTGCTGTTGGTCGTGGCGCCGCACGAGAACTGGAACCTCATCCCTATAGGTTTGGTCGTGGGATTGCTGGCGGATGTGCTGATGCACACCACAGGCGCATCACGGTTGTTCGCAGTGATCACGCCCATCGCTTTCTTTGTGGCCCTGTTTGCCACACTTGCGCTCAGCGGCGGTTTTAGCTGGGGCGTGCCATTCTGGTCGGGTGCCCTGGTGCTAGCTGGCACGGTGGGATGGCTGATGCATTGGCTCAGCTCGTTAGCAACGATACAAGCAAGTAATGCGCCATAGGCATAATTGCCTATAGGGCTACAAGCGGTCTCTTAAGTAATATTGGTCTAATGAACAGCAGGACGTTTTTTGCAACCAGTGCCGCGTTTGCCTTTGTGCTGGCGGCTTGTGGCCAACCGCCAACACCAGTGCCGACGCCAAATCCATCTGGCCCGAAGATCGAATTTAAGACCAATCCAACATCGCTCAAAGTGGGCGATGCTGAATTGATCGTAACTGTTAAAGATAAAGACAGCAAGCCGGTCGAAGGTGCTGAGGTCAACATCAGCTACAGCATGACGACGATGAACATGGGTAATACCTCCGGCAAAGCCATCGACGAAGGCGGAGGACGCTATACCATCAAGACCTCCTTCAGCCATGCCGGTAACCTCAAATTCACAGTTCAAGTGGATAAACCTGGTCTGCCGCAGGGCATTCTCGAAACCAAGCTGGACGTGCAGTGATTCTTCGCATCGTGCTTGCGCTCGCCATTAGCTTACTGGGTCTGACGAGCGCTTCACTATCGCGACCACGAAACGCATACGCCGAACCCTTGGTGCAGCACATCGTCGGCTTTGGCGAGACCCTGACAGCAATCGCACAACTCACAAATGCAACCGAGGCTGATCTGGCCGAAATAAACGCAATCACACGTGGCGATACGTTGATAGAAGGTCAACAAATCAACGTGGCCCAGCCGCTCGCATTGAATATAAAGTTGCATCGCGTGGCAGCGGGTGAGACATTGAGTCTGATTGCGGCCGAATACGGTATATCGCGCCTGCTTCTGGCACAGATGAACCCATTGGCCTGCAACAATTGTCTGGTGGTCGGCCAATCGTTGCGCGTCCTGACCGACTCATCCAAAGTGTCTGCCGATGCGCTGCCTGCCCCCCTGCTTTCAATTCATGTGACGCCCAATGTAGCAGAGCAAGGAGACGTGTTGATTGTGCGTGTGGCGACGCAAGATGCCACTTCCGTTGAAGGCACGTTTGCCGAACATCGCATCAATTTTGCCTCTGATTCTGATGGCAAGCCAGGCCATTTCATTGGCCTGATCGGTGTGGATGGATTGATTCAGCCGGGTAAATACAACATTCGCATCAGCGCCAAAACAAGTACCGGCAGTGTCGGCGATGCCACTGGTCGCGTGAGCGTGCAAGCAGGGGGCTATGTGATCGAGCGGGTTGCCCTCCCCAAAGAACTTGAGCCAACGCTTGACCTTGCATTGAGCAAAGCTGAAGAAATGAAAGTAAAGGCGGTCTATAGCCAGTTCACCTCGCAACAATGGTGGGATGCACCTTTTCGGCTGCCCGTTCGTGGCAAATTGCTTGCGGGGTATGGCAACCACCGCGTTTACAACGGGGTTGATCTGGGCACCTATCACAGTGGCTACGACATCTCATCCATCGCCGGTATGACCGTGACCGCAGCCGCACCCGGGCGGGTGGCATTTGTGCAACGATTGGACATTCGTGGAAACACCGTCATCGTAGATCATGGGCGCGGTGTGTTCACGGGTTACTTCCATATGCGACAGACAAATGTGCAGGTGGGGCAAATGGTGGACATAGGCGACAAATTGGGTGAAGTTGGCACAACCGGTCGAAGTCAGGGCAACCATGTGCATTTTGATCTAGCGGTCGGCGGTGTGACGGTTGACCCAGGTTATTGGCTTAAAACGGCGTTGCCATAGGATCACACCCAAGGAGAATCACTCTGAATAAAAGCAACACACCCATTCTGGTTACGCTCATTGTGATGTTATCGGTTGCTATAGGCGTTCTACTGGTCATGTCCATCTCGCGCCGATTGAATACACCAAAGGCTGATCCAAATAACACGAACCTGGTCGCGCAAGGCCAACAGGTTTATGCCGCACAATGCGCCAGTTGTCATGGTGCAAACCTCGAAGGTCAACCCAATTGGAAAGATGATCTGCCGACTGGCGGCAAATCCGCTCCGCCTCACGATACAACCGGACACACCTGGCACCACGCCGATAACTTGCTTTTCAATATCGTGAAAAACGGCGGGCAGGCTTACTCACCCGCGAATTACAAAAGCAACATGCCCGCATTTGGCAGCAAGTTAAGTGATAGTGAGATTTGGGCCACGCTGGCCTATATCAAGAGCACCTGGTCGTTAGAGACTCAAGCGGTGCAGATGGAACGCGATGAGGCGAGTAAGCAGAAGTAGAACTATTTGCTCAGAGCGTCGGCACCATGATCGGACAACTGTGCGCCAAACCATTTGTGGATTGCCGTGATGAGATTTTGATCATTGGTTGTAAAAACAATCTGCGCCCCATCACTTAATGATTCGAACTGGACCGTGACCTTAGTCGCACCTGCCTGAAGGTCCTTGATTCCTGACATTTCATTGCCGTGTAGCGTCTGAGGGTCGACATAGTTGCCCGCACTAAAGTTCATTGCCTCATGCTGCAAATGCTGTCGAATCAGCTCGATTTGCTCTTTATCACTCCTATCTTTTACTACAACTTTTTGGATACCGCCATTGTCTGTCATTTGAAAGACATGAGATGTCTTGTTGAGGTCAAAGGGCATGACATTCTGTCCCATCACATGCACCATTTCCTGCCGGTTTGCGGGCGCAGATGTGGGCTTATCGCGATAGTAAATGATGATTGCAGCGATCAAGGCAACTGCTATCACACCTCCTACAAGTGCGAACAAGAAGGACGTTTTGAGTTTCCGAAGCTTATGCATGTTGTTCTGATTCATAAATCGCCTCGATAAGTTTTTGGAGAGCCTGAGTGACGGGGACACGCTGGTCTTCAGGCAACTTAGTTAGGATTCGTGCGAACTTCTGTTCGCGTGCGCGTGCAAGTTGTTGTGATATCCGCCTTCCTTCCTCGGTCAGGTAGTGCTCATGCAGACGACCATCTTGTGCGCTGTGTGTTCGCGTAACCCATCCCTTGCGTTCGAGAATGCTTACAAGCCGACTAACCGTACTCTTTTCAAGGCGCAGCCATTGACCTAGTCCTTTTTGTGAGAGTCCCTCGTGGCGCGACAACTCCATCAGAGCATGCGCTTCTGCAACAGAAATAGGCTCACCACACGGCGTTTGATCTGGTCGATGAAGACCAAATGCACGTACGAATTCAATGATCTGCTCTTGGAAAGTCATTTCTACTTCGATTGCCACAAATCACTCCAAATTAGTTCGACATTACAACTAATCTACTCAGTGTATTTGTTTTACGCATCGTTGTCAATAGCTATCTCAAATTTTTTAGAGGGATTCTTTATCAGATTGCTTGAGGTGTGTCCAGCCATAAATAAGCAAAATGCCTATTGGCATGCCACATCCATTCCATATTCATGGCATGCAATTCAACTGCATTGAACGCAGCGTGCTGCCTGATCTGCAATCTATCTGGAACGATGTTCGCGGGAGCTTGTGGATGAGGGTTGATGCCTTATCCCAAAACCTTGGGAATCATGGTCATCGCCATCGGGTTGAACCGCATCTTGCTCGGCTTGGGGCTGATAGTCTCGTTTAGCTTCGGCTTGGCAGTTGTGCTGATCGTCATCGGTATCC
>JANMVQ010000323.1:0-5016 GCA_031392845.1 Chloroflexota bacterium | reverse complement strand
GTTGCCGGTTGCCATCTCGCCGACGATCATCGCAGTGCGGTTGTTCGATGTGCTATGGCAAGCCCTGACTGCGTTGACCCTTGGGCGCGTCATCACTCGTATGAGTGATTCATCACGCATCGGAGGGTTGGCCGCCATGATCTACTGGGCGCTGTATATGGGTTCTGGCTTCTGGAACACCCTGCAATCCGAAACCTTTGCCGCCTTTTTCATCGCGTTATGCGCGTATGGTCTGTGGCGCAACACATCCGGTTGGCTGTTTGTAGCTGGGGTGTGCGCAGGCGTGTTCATTTGGATCAAATACACTTATGCACTCCTTGCACTGGGTATGGGACTAGTGATGCTATGGCAATGCCACCAACAAAAGGTCAATCCATTCAAGAATAGTGCGTGCTTTCTCGCCGGCACACTCGCGCTATCGCTCCTCCCATTGGCCTATCTTGCCCTCAGCGGTGCGTTCCCAGCCTTTCTGCGCCACCTCTATTTTCTGCAAGGGCCATTCGCTGTGCACCACGAATTCAGTACGGCCATCGATCTGGCCTGGCTAGCATTGCGCAATTACATTAACGATGGCTCTCACATCGGCCCGGTCGCCAAACCAACCGTGCCCATCTGGAATGTTGCCGGGTTCGGGTTTCCCATTCTGTTTGTCTTGGCGATTTACGGGTTGTGGCAACACCGCCGCACAACAGCGAACTGGTATTGGGCCGCAGCCGGGTTGATGGGTTTCGTCGGCATCGTTTGGCAAGGTCGCTATTCGTCCTATCACACCATGTTGTTGCTGCTGCCACTTGTCGCTGCCGCCAGCCTCGCCCTCCCACGTCGCCCAACGCCTCACGCCCCACAACTCACGACAGACGCTCCTCTAGCCTCCTACCTACTCACTATCACCCTCGTCGTAGCACTGATAGGCTGCCTACCTGGCATCCTTGACTGGCAATCCAATGTCATCGCGCAGGGCAAAACCCCACGCCAAGTCTACGACGACACCTCCATGCACGACGAACTGGTGCTGAGCGACTGGTTGCAGGAACACAGCACCCCCCAAGATCGCATTGCCATCTGGGGCGTCGCCGCCAACGTATATTTTGTTAGCCAACGCCAGAACGCCACCAGTTTTAACTTTTTGATCCCGTTCGAATATGATTCAGCCTACCGTGACCTATGGATGAATCAGTATGTGCAGGAGATGACCACGAACCTGCCCAAGTACGTCGTCATCAGCAAAGACGATTACCCCACCCCTGGCGCATCTGCCCAACGCGCATTGCAGGCCGCTGCACCAATTCACGCCTACATCGAGACCCATTACACTTACGTCGGCGAGAGCACTGTCTTTTTGCTTTATGAACGCAACAAGTAATCGCCGCCAATGGCTTAAGGTCATTGCACCTATCGCACCTATTGCAGTCATCGTCGTGCTATGGTTGTTATTCTTTTGGCGCATCCTCACGCCCAACTTAGCCGATCGGCTGACCTTTCAGCAAGGCGATTTCACCCAGCAGTTTCTGGCCTATCGGCAAATGGCCTACCGCCAAATCGTTGCGGGTCACTTCCCTAGTTTTGAAGATTGCCTTTACAGCGGCTATCCCTTCCAGGCCGATCCACAATCGCAGGTGCTGTATCCGCCAGTCATGGGCATGCTGTTGCTAGGCCGGGCACTGGGTTGGCCCGAATACCCACTGCGGGCACTGGAGTGGGAGGTGATGCTGCATATCCTGCTGGCTGCGCTGGGCATGTTTGCGTTTTTGCGTGACGGGAAACGCATCCATATTTGGGCCGCTGTATTTGGGGCGCTGGCCTATGCCTTTGGTGGCTTTATGACCGGCTATGCCATACTCCAAACCGGCATTCTGGAAACGGTTGCGTGGACACCGCTAATCCTGTTTCTGCTGCGGCGCGTGCTAAACCCAATCAAGCCGGATAGATCTCATTGGTTGGGAAGTGCCGTTTTGTTAGCACTGTGCGTCGCATGCGCCTTTACTGCCGGGCATCCGCACAGCTTGTTGTTCATCATCTATACAGGCGCAGCCGCATTCCTGTTCTGGCGAGCGCAAGCGCAACTGCCCTGGCGGGATGCCATCACTCGCATCGCCATCGCTTCGCTTCTTGCGATTGGATTATCCGCCGCCCAACTCATCCCGCAGGTGTTGTTTGCCCAAGCTTCGACCCGCGCATCGATTGGCTTTGTCGAGGCTGGCAACGGATTCCAACCTTCTGACTTATGGCTGTTGGTCAGCAACCAAAATTTCAGCCTTTGGCAGCCCATCTACATCGGTGTGCCGGGACTACTGCTGGCTATCGCCGGGCTGCGCAACCGACGTTTCGATGAACGCTGGTTGTGGTTAATAATTTTAGTCACCGCCCTAGTATTAAGCCTTGGAGCCAATGTGCTCGGTTACGACATTGCTTATCTCATTGCACCGGGTTACGGCCAATTTCGCAGCCAAGAGCGCCACGCGGCCATCGCCACATTCGCACTATGTAATCTAGCTGCGTTTGGGTTAGATGGGTTGCTCCTGCCATTGCGCACGCGCGCCCTGGTTCGCTTGCGTCGCGCTGGGCACCGCTTACTGGGATGGGCCGCAGTCGTCGCTGCTAGCGTCGTGTTCATTCGAGTCTACGGCACCGCCACGAATGCAGATTTGCTAGCGCTGGCGAACCGAATGAGCATTGTGTTGATTGGGCTGCTCGGGCTGGGCGCGGCGCTGCTATTGCGGGCATCCAGTAAAGGGCGTGGCCAACCGCGCTGGGGCTGGGGGGTTCTCGTCCTTGGCTTGCTTGTCTTCGATTTATTCAGCATCACCCGCTACACCAGCACCCAGCCCACCGCCCCACCCTTCCCCGAGTCCAAACTGATCAACGCAATCACGGATAAGAGCGCTGGACGGCTCTACAACCATTACGGCCTGGATTTCAACATGGCCTGCATCAACGACCTACGCGATATCGGTGGCGGCTCCCCCATCGTCCTGAAACACTACGCCACGTTTCTCAGACGCACTTCCGAAGATGTATTCAGTAAATTGTTAAATGTGCGCTATACCGTCACTTGGCGGGGTGGACTGGGGCTCGACAACGGCCGCAGGATCCCCGAGCGCAAGCTGGCCGACGACAAATACCAGGGTATCGAGGTGCATCTGTTTGAACTGCTGTGGGAGCCACCCGATAAAGGAGAGGCGTGGCTGGCTGTGCGTCCACACTATGCCCAAGATGAGGATGAGACGTATGCCATCCTCAACGCCAATGACTTTGATCCCTATATGGATGTGGTTGTGCAGGCCCAGGATCGCGCTCGCCTGCCCGCTGTCGCCGAATCTCAAGCGATCACCTCACAACTTGGGGTTGAAGGCAGCAGCACCGGTTACTTCAAAATCTCAAGCTATGCTGCATCACCTGCCGTGCTGGTCGTCAGCCGTGCGTATCACCGCAATTGGGTGGCCGTGGTCAACGGGGCTGAGGTCACGCCAATGCAGGTTGATGGAGCCTTACTGGGCGTAGCACTGTCCGCCGGCAACAACAGCATCGAGCTGAGTTATCGTCCCTCCGACTTGTATATTGGTGCAGGAATTAGCGTCATCACGTTGATCACTGCGCTGGCGATGCTTATCGTTACAAAGATTAGAAACTTCAATTCAGGTGGAGGCCGTGAAAATCATCCCGGACGCTCAGAGCGTCCGGGATGATTTTCAATAGGTTTAACGAACTCCACTTTAGCGATCATGAAACCGACCCGCCTGCCTTTGCTCCTGATCACGTTGCCCACCCTAATCTATGTGGCCGCGCTGTTATTTGACCCAGGTCGCAGTTTGGTCTTGTGGGAGCGCACCGGGCAATTCGATTGGCCCAGCACTTGGCCGCTGATCGCAGGTTTGTGCATTTGGGCACTCGTTAGCGGGTGGGCGTTCGTCCGTCTGCCCGAAGCGCCATCCCGTTGGCAAGTTACCCTAATTCTGGCTGGCACTGTGCTAGCAGGATTAGCCCTACAGACAGCAGCAGTGCATGTGGTCGAGCCCTATCCACTGCGCGGCACACTCATCCGGCAGCTCTCGCCATTTACGGGCGGTTATTGGAATGTGGGAGCACGTGTAAGTGATCTTGGCAGTTTTCTCGATCAATTTGCCGAGCGCATGCCGAGCTACACCGTGCATGCGCAGCGGCATCCACCCGGCTTGCCCCTTCTCTTTTGGATGGGCACTCGATTGTTTGAGGGGCTGCCCACGCTAGCCGGCCCTATCGCCGCAGCGATCCGACCAATGACGTGCTTTGATCCACTCGCAGCCCAACTGAACGATGCCCAAATCGCCAGCGGTCTGTTTGGCATATTGATCGAAAGCTTGATGGTGTGGTTGATCCCGGTCGTCATGTTCGTTTGGCTCCGGCGCATTGCTAGCGTTAGAGTTGCGTTACTCGCCGCCATGCTGTACGCCTTGGTCCCCGGTGCACTGGCGTGGACAGCCCAATTCGATCGCGGGTTTGGCCTCATTACGGTGCTGGGGTTATACGGCTGCGAGCGCATGATAGAAAGCAAAAAATCTAGCGAGACTATTGTTTGGCCGCTGTTCACCGGTCTGGTGTATTCCATCGCTACGTTCATGAGCATTGGCAACTTGCCCATCATTTTGATAGGTGCTTTTTATATGGGTAGTCGGGTGTGGCGGCAGGAGCGACTGGCACAATGGCGCTGGCGACTACTGCAAGCCAGCCTGGTGCTGTTGGGCATTGCAAGCGTGTGGTTGCTGTGTTTGCCAACTGGATTTGACCCCATCGGCATGCTGCGCGCCACCCTAAGCACCCATCTCGATCTTGAGCGCCCCTTCTGGCCATTTGTGTTGTGGCATGCTTGGGACATCATCACGTTTATCGGCATTCCCTTTGTCGCTCTCGGGTTACTTGGGTTACAACGGCGTCAACAACCCCACGTATTTGCGTTGGCCCTTAGTTGTTTTGTGACGCTCCTGATCCTGTGCCTTGCCCATGTAGCGCGCGGCGAAACTGGGCGGGTGTGGATGTTTT
>JANMVQ010000306.1:0-7744 GCA_031392845.1 Chloroflexota bacterium | reverse complement strand
TGGATTCAGGGGAATCATTGGGTTCAGGTCAAAAAAGATTGCGAGGCAAACTAAATCAGTTGGCCGCTGTAAAATACTGAGTATGAATACGAATTCGGTCACTTACCAGGATGTGATCAACGCCATAGCCGATCTGCCATCCGAAAACTGGGCGTTGCTGATCGAGTTCGCACGAATGTTGCAAGCGGGTAGGTGGGTGGTTCGACCTCAGACTCAAACGGCGCAAACCGAAAAAATATTGGCCAATGATGTTGCACGGCCTGATGAGCGACACACCTATGTCGCCGCCAATGGGGTAGAAGTTGTCACCTTCCCCGCTACATCGTTGTTGAGCCTGACTGGCCTGTTCAATTCCGAAGGCAACGCACTCGAAGATAGCGAGCGACTGTACGATGGCCGAGATTAACCCAATGCCCCAACGTGCGCTTATAGACACCAGTGTGTTGGTGGCAGTCGTTAACGTGCGTGACTCGCAGCACGCCAGAGCAATCGCTGCGATTCGGTCTGCTATTTCCGCCAATGTTGTGTTGGTGTATTGCGATGTGGTCATCGCGGAAGCAATCAGCGTTTTAGCGCGTCGAGCGGAAGAGCAAAAACGCTCGGATGAGTTTGCTGCCGAGATCGAAAAGTTATTTGCACAAGCACCGATTGCAGAAAGAACGCGGCTATTTACGAAAGTGGATGTGTGGTTTGATGAGGTTGTAACGTTGGTGCAGCAAACCAAAGGCAGGCTCAACTTCAACGATGCACTCATTGTGGTGGCTTGCCGCGAACTGGGCATTGACACCCTCCTCAGTTTCGACGCCGATTTCGACGCTATCCCCGATCTGACGCGGCTCAAATAACGTCGTCGCGACCACACTGCCACATCCCCTACCCACGGTTGCAAGCTGGCAATCGTACCCAGCAGCGTGAGATGGGCCAGCGCCAATATCGCCCCTAATAATCTGGGCAAAAACGAGAAATCTGATGTTGAAGTTTTGTTTAAGTAACCCATTCGTTCTCCAGTCGTCCTGGAACTCTTGACTTTGAATTGCATGCGGCTGGCTAATAAAAATGAGGCTATATCGTGGCAGCCCAGCCTGATGAAATTTGCGTGTTCCGAAAATAAAATGACAAATTCAGCACACCTTGCAAAAAGGTGCGCAATACCGGGATAACTTAGAACACTAAAGAGTGCTTGCAATCCGTCCAGATATGTATATCGGTGCGCAACTTCCGGCTGCAATATTCGTGCGGATTTAGGCTGGCATGCACTGCGAATTTGGATGGTGTGGGCAGGCGGAGAAACACAAAGGTGTTTTGATGTAGTGTCTCTATCGAAGGGCTTAGTGAAATGGCTCTACACTTTTGGGAGTAGATTCGCAGAAACACACAATTGAAAATATTGCGAAGGATTGTGTAGGTATGTGGGCGTTGTCCAAAACAATACGGCGTTAAAATGTGAGGTATGACAACGATTCAGGTAAACGTGCCCGACGAATTAGCGCAACGGCTGATGCAATATCGTGCCCGCTGGGTTGAGGTGCTTGAGGCCGGTTTACGCACAATCGAGCCTCCGCAAAATGATACTGAGACAATGCAAGCTGTGCTACAAAAGCTTGCCCACGAAGGCAAGCTCATTTTGCCGAGCCCTGCGCCGCAACCCTATCAGCGGCATCCGCTTATAGAGCTTAGTGGCAAGCCGCTTAGCGAAATTGTGATTGAACAGCGTGGTGAGTTTTAGCGTTAAGCCATGTTGTATTACCTTGATACAAGCGCTTTGGTGAAACGCTATGTCCGTGAAGCAGGCAGCACTTGGATGTTGACATTGTGTGCGTCTTCGCCTGTTCATGTCTTTGCGGTAAGTCTCATCACCAAAGTTGAATTGATTGCAGGACTGGCCGCCAAACAACGCAATGACAATTTGTCACTTGCGGGATTTTATGCAGTCGAACTGGATATCGCCAACGATTTTCTTCTGCAATATCAAACAGTAATAATCAACCAAGCCACTATAGACTTCGCCGCCGATCTGGCTAAACGCCAATATTTACGTGGCTACGATGCTGTTCAACTCGCGTGTGCACTTACTTTGAATACCTCGCTCACTATGACCAGCCTACCTGCGCTTATATTCGTAAGCGCTGACACACGGCTTTTGCAAGCTGCAACTAGGGAAGGGTTGACGACAGACAATCCCAATCAGCACGCATAGAGATGACGTATTGCCTTGCTTCGGAGTATTCATCAACGACTGAGTTCATATGGCTGATCAAGCAGTATTATTTGACTTCACCATCATCGGCGGGGGTATTGTGGGCCTGGCGACCGCGCTGGCGGTCAAGGCACGCTTCCCTGATCGATCACTCATCCTATTAGAGAAAGAGCCGCACGTGGCAGCGCACCAGACTGGCCACAACAGCGGTGTCATTCACAGTGGTATCTATTACAAGCCCGGCTCACTCAAAGCCAAGCTATGTGTGGATGGGGCCAGCCGCATGTATGCGTTTTGCGCGAAACACGCGATCGAGACTCAGCGAATCGGCAAAGTGATCATCGCCACCGCGCCGGACGAACTGCCCCGGCTGGATACGCTCTATGAGCGCGGCATCGCCAACCATGTGCCGGGGCTGCGCAAAATCACCCAGACCGAGTTACACGAGATCGAACCGCACGCTGCGGGTATCGCCGGAATTCACTCGCCCAATACGGGTATCGTCGATTACAAACAAGTCTGCGAGAAAATGCGCGAACTTTTGGAAAGCCAGGGTGTGGGTGTGATGACCGGGGCGCGGGTGACGGGGGTCGATCAGGTGTCAACAAGTGTCAAGTGTCAGGTGTCAGGTATCAGGTGTCAGGTGTCAGGTGTCAGCTCTCAGTATTTGATCAACTGCGGCGGCCTGCAATCCGACCTGATTGCGCAAATGAGCGGCGCGCAACCGGATGTGCGAATTATTCCGTTTCGCGGAGAATATTTCTTTATTAAGCCTGAGAAGCATAATCTGGTGCGCGGGTTGATTTATCCGGTGCCAGATCCAAACTTTCCTTTTCTGGGCGTGCATTTCACCCGCACGGTGCATGGTGAGGTGGAGGCCGGGCCGAACGCAGTGTTTGCGTTTGCCCGCGAGGGGTACACGATGGGTGCGATCAACCTGCGCGAGCTGTGGGGCAGCCTGAGCTGGCCAGGGTTTCACAAAGTGGCCCGCAAGTGGTGGCGGGTCGGGGCCTATGAGATGTATCGCTCGCTCAATAAGAACGAGTTTGTACGCTCACTACAAAAACTGGTACCGGAGATCCAGCCACAAGACATTGTGCGGGGCGAGGCGGGCGTGCGGGCGCAAGCCGTTTCTATCAATGGAGCGTTGGTCGATGACTTTAAGATCATCCAACAAGGCCGTATGCTGCATGTGCTAAACGCGCCTTCGCCAGCAGCGACGGCGTCACTGGCGATCGGCGAGTATATTGCTGGGCAAATTACTTATTGACAGCAATAACGCGTCGCGTTATTATTCTGGCAATGATCCAAAGCTTTGCGGACAAGGAAGCTGCGAGAATTTTTAATCGTGAGCTCTCGCGCAGACTGCCGCAGGATATACAACGTGCAGCACGGCGCAAATTAGAAATTCTGAACACTTCTGAAACAGTAGCAGACTTGCGCAATCCTCCTTCAAACAAGTTGGAAAAGCTTTCAGGCGACAGAAAGGGACAATATAGTCTCAGAATTAATGATCAGTGGCGTATTTGTTTTGTGTGGCGTGATGGAAACGCCGAGCAAGTAGAAATTGTTGATTATCACTAATACTCGGAATAAAACTATGGCAACAAATAAGCTTCCGCCCATCCATCCTGGCGAAATTCTGTTGGAGGAATTTCTGAAGCCACTGGGGCTAAGCCAATATCGCCTTGCCAGTGACATCAGCGTACCCGCGAGACGTATTAACGAGATTGTTCTTGGCAAACGAGCTATTAGCCCTGACACTGCGCTACGATTGTCGCGCTACTTTAGTCTGTCAGATGGCTTTTGGATGAATCTCCAATCGCGCTACGATCTAGAAGTTGAGAAAGACAAGCTAGTTGACCGTCTCGAACAAGAAGTGCGCATCTACGCGCTTTCGTAATCTGTATGGACACCCTCCTCCAAGCCATTAACCTCGTTGCGCCGACACTGGCGCTGCCACCGCTCTTGCTAAAGGCATTTGTCGGGGTGGAAGGCGGCGATATCAATCACCCGGATGGAGTCATCCAGGTGACCGCATCGACCCGCGACGTGGTGTTGCGGCGCATGCCACGTCCGTTAAAGTTGTTCGCGTTGGGCATGCTGGATGATCCCAGTATCGACGACATGACGCTGACCACGCTCATGGCGCAGGCGTATGTTGGGCGCAACCTGCGGGTGCAGGTGATGACCGGGGCGCAATATATTCGCGAACAGCTGAATACTTTTCGCGGCTACGTGGCGCTGGCCGGGCTGGCTTATAACGCCGGGCCCACTGGTGCGCGCCGGGTAATCGATACTTTTGGCGGGGCTATGTTCAACACTGCCCTGCAATTTCACAAAGGGATTGGCCCGGGCCAAGATCAGGTGACGGTGCAACCGGGCGTGGAAGCGACCGATGGCGCGACCGGGCAGAAATACACCCGTTTCCCGGTCACGGCCAACGATAGCGGGCGAGAGATTTTTCAATATATGTATCTGCGCCAAGTGCCGGGCAGAAATTTTGGCTTGCTGGATTTCATTTATCAGCCACAATTGCTTAACGCACGAGGACTTTATGAGCCGACGTTGGATCTGCCACCCGGCCCAGATACGCGCGACCATGCCCTAAACGTGAGCAATGGCCAGTTCCAAATTTTTACAAACGGAGAAGAGAACCCAATAAGCACCATGTTCAACACTCAACCTTTATCGCAACGCGACCCACGCTGGAAGGACATCCCGCTGGGGTTTAGCAGCGAAGGCCGCACCATCGGCACCGATGGCTGCACCCTCACCTGCCTGACCATGGTCGCGAACGGCTTTGGCTTTAACGAGACCCCGGCCACGCTTAACGACAAGCTAAAGGCGCTCGGCCCGGGCGGTGGTTTTATCGATGCGCTGATCGTGTTTGCTGGGTTAAAGCGCGCTTGCCCGGGCATGGAAGTGTTGGGGTTGGTCAACTGCCGGGATGTGCCCGCGCCTTTGGGCGATATTGACGCAGCGCTAGCGGCGGGCAAACCCGTCGTAGTGGAAGTCGATCAAGCACCAGGGCCAACCACTAACTTTCACTGGGTGGTGCTGATTGGCAAACAAGGCAATGATTATTTGATGCGAGACCCGTTCCCAGTGCCCGCCGAAAGCGGCGCAGCACTGGTGAACGCACGCTATGGTCTGGGTCGCCCGGTCGAGCAGACCATTTCGTTTGTGGTGTATTACGACGGCCCACGCAAGCCCGTTCCCCCTCGCCCCACCCCCGATACCGGCAAGCAACTGGTGGTTGTGGTCAACAGCGACCCGGACATCGTAGCGGCCGGCGGACTGGCATTGCGCAGCACACCCGTCGTCGGCAACAACCTGATCAAGCGCTTAGCCGCTGGCACTGAATTGGCCGTGTTGGAAGCCAACGCCGCCGCCCGCGCCAAGATTGGCGTGCCCAATCAATGGCTGAATGTGGCGACCAATGGCAGCCAGGGCTTTGTTGCCGCTTGGTTGGTGCAGGAGAAGTCGGCCACCCGTGCCGTTGGCAAATCTGCCGCCAAGCAACCCACTGAACATGCGCGCAGCATTGGTGCGCACATGTTCAGTGAGCCGGACATGCCACCCGTCATGCAACCGCCTTTGCGCATCCCGCTGCGGATAAAGGTCAAACGCCCAGTCAAAGTGACGGGAAAGACAACGCCAGTCATTACCCTGCGGGCCAAGCCCAGCACTGGGAAAGTCATCGTCGAACTCAAGGCCAACAGCATGTTGGAAGTATTAGAAACAAGTAAAGCTGCCAGCAAGAAGATCGGCGTGCGTGGCAAGTGGATCAAAGTGCGCGATAGCAAGGGCAATGTCGGCTATGTGTCTGGTAGCGCTGTACAAGAGGAGAGCGCGACGCGTGGAACAAAAAAGGCGAAGGGTTGAGCAGAAGAATCGACATGGCGCAAAAAAAGAAACCGGCAGCAATCGCAAAGAAGCGTAGCACCCGTGCCATTGCAGCAGCGCCAGTGTTGGCGCCACTTGAGCCAGACGCACGCCCGATCTTGGTCGTCCCGCCCGACACTGGCGGTTTAAATCTACGCGATGCATCCGGTGTAGAGATATTGCGCACATTGGTCGATGGCACATTTCTGTGTGGGCGGGAGCGCGCCGACGCAATTTTGCCCAAAATTGGGGTGGCTGGACAATGGGTTCCAGTCTGCACGCTCGATGGCTTGGTCGGAATTGTGTCAGCCCAGTTTGTGCGATTCTTGGTTGCGCCAACGCCCCCCCCACCCTCGGTGTCTGTTGCGATCCCGCCGGAGGTCATCGCGCAGCGCACCCTCATCACCACCAGCGATGCCCAGTTTGATACGCCCAGTGGCCCATGGCGTGTGACTGCTGGCACGCCGGTGCAGGTGCTGGAGTCAGGCGATTGGCCAGCCAAGCTGGACCAGCCCAATCAATTTATTCAGATTCGTACGCATGCGCTTAAGACAGGCGCACTGCCAGGCAACATGTTGCGCGCGCCGGTGCAAGCCGACACGCGCAAACCGGTCGAAGATGCGCCGCTGGCTAAAGGGCTTTCGGCATGGCTCTACGGCATACACGATGCGCATAAGCACAGCTTATATTCTGGCGGCAAGCAAGGCTGGGCGTTGTTTACCTCACTCGTCGGCGACAGTGTGATCCCGCCGTATGCCGATTGGGCGAACGCAGGGTTTGGCGTGATCTCCCGGCTCAACAATGATTATGGCGGCAGCGGCACAGTACCAACGCCCGATCAATATGATGCGTTTGCTCAGCGTTGCGCGACCTGGGTGAATAATAATAAGGCCTGCTTTATTTGGATCATCGGCAACGAGATGAACAACAAGCGCGAATGGCCGGACAATGGCAACAACCCAGCCAAAGAAATTAACCCGGAGCGCTATGCCGATTGTTTCAATCGGGTGCGGCGGGCAATCAAGGCTGTGCAACCGGGGGCGTGGGTGATTCCTGGCGCGATCGATCCCTATCAAGGGCCACAGATCAGTTGCCTGGATTGGTTTACCCGTATGTTGAATAACATCGAGGATCTGGATGGCTTGGCGCTGCATTGCTACACACATGGGCCGGAGGCGGCATTGGTGACCGATCTTGGCTTGTTTGGGGGCGATCCATTACGCTGGCAATATTTTAATTTTCGCAGCTATACCACGCTAATGGATTGCATCCCGGCCCGCTGGCGCAGCAAACCGGTGTTGATCACCGAAACCAATGCCACCCCACATAACGGCCAACCGGCTTGGGCTGGCGACAAGAATGGCTGGGTGCAGGCAGCTTATAGCGAGATCAACCGCTGGAACCAACAACCTCATGCGCAACAGATTCTTGCGCTAATCTTGTATCGCTGGATTCGCGGTGGGGGTGAAGATGCGCAATATTCGATTGCGGAGAAGTCTGGCGTGCAAGCCGATTTTCGCGAGACAGTGGCAGGGACGGACTTTCGTTGGCGGGGATGACTTGGTTCCCCAATCTATCTAAAACATTCAATGCATTGCCCGTGCATGGCCTGGCGATCGCCGTCATCGTCATCGCGATCTTCCTACACCTCATCAAGGG
>JANMVQ010000255.1:0-11180 GCA_031392845.1 Chloroflexota bacterium | reverse complement strand
GCTGCCAGCCCCTGCCCCCACACGCCCATCCTCGGACGGTACGCCGCACTGATCTCACCCGGGTGAGATCAGTGCGGCGTACCGTCCGAGGATGGGCGTGTGGGGGCAGGGGCTGGCAGCGACGAAGCTGCGTCCACCGCTGCCGCCGGCGTCACTCGTCCGTCCGGCGTGGACCGGCAGCCATGCTATCGCCCGCACATCCATTACCTCGACGCGTGGGTCACCCAGCTTGGCCAGACAGCGCCCAGCACTGGCCCGCTCCTTGGCCACCATGCGCAAATCCGTCATCAGCGCCAGCGCAATGCCCTGCAAATCCTCAAGGTCAGCCCGATGTGGATCACGCCGATTGCGTTCCTTTGTCAGCAAACCATGCCGCTCGGCATTCTGCAACGCCAGCAAAGCCGGTTGCACCGCCGTCGTCTGTTGAGCGCCCGCCAGCCATGGGTCGGTCAAGGCGCGGATCAGCTCCCATAGCGTTTCAACCCGCTCTCGCCGGACGAGTTCATCACCGGCATGTTGCATTACATTGCGCCACAGCGCCGGTGTCTCGCACACTAATCCGACCAAAGGCCCAATGGTCGGCGGCTGGTCCGACTCACCCAACAACTCACAAGCCGCCAGATGCTCCTGAAAACTACGATGAGCAAAGCGAAATTGATCGGGGCTGGGTGAAAGCAGTACCCCGGCCTTGGTCTGCAAGTAGTCAATCGGCTTCTTGGTGCCGATGTCATCGTTAATGTCTTGCAATGCTTCACGCAGGCGCTTCTTGTCAAAGATGGTGCTATCCTCACCCAGCGCGCTCTCACGCTGCGTCTCCAGCGCCACCACCTGCAAGGCCAGCCGCAGTTGCCCCGTCGTTAGCCCAAGCTCTTCCTCAACCGACTTGGTGTTGCCTGGCTTGCTCGTCCAACGGGTAAGCAGATGTTCCAGCGACTGGCGATACAGGTCTGCCTCGGTGCGCGGCAGACGCTCGCCTTCGGCACGGCTGTCCTTGTGCCCCCACCACAGCCCAGCCAACATGGTCAGAAAAAGCGGGTTGCTGCGCAGGCTATCCGGCACCCGCGCCACCTCGCTCATGAACTGTTCGGCCAACGTCTTGGCCTGATCACCATCAACAGATGCAGGCCGGAAAGCCGCCTCGGCCAACGCCCGCATGGTGTCCGATTCGAGATCGATCAGATTGGCCACCCCAAAGCCCTCCAATCGCCATGGCTGCTCGCCGGCTTGGGTGCGGGTGTTATACGCATACGGGCGACTGGTTACCAGCACCCGGGCGCGATAAGTCTTGCGCAGCCCACGCACAAAGGCCTGTATCTGATCGAGCCGCCGCCGGTCGGAGGCCCGGTCGACCTCATCCAAGCCGTCCAAGATCACCAAGGCCTCACCCTCGGTCAGCATTTTTTGCAAGGGCTCCAACAGGCCATGCAGGTTCTCCGGTAAGCCATTCTCGCTCTTGCGCAGGTATTGCCAGAGCGCGTCTTCGCGTGGCATCGCCGCTGGCTTTTTGTCATCCTTGGGCAATTCTGGGAAGATGCCCTCGGTGGCGATCAGGTCGCGCAGCTCGATATAGATTGGGGTAACCGGGCGGCAGTCGCCATTCCAAAGGTCGCCAAGAGTGGCGTTAGCATGCTCAGGTCTTTCGCCAAAGCTACGCAACAGATCACCGGCCATGCGCAGCGCATAGTGGTGGGCAAAGCTGGACTTGCCGCTGCCCGGCGCACCCAGCACTACCAGTGCGTCATTCAAGCTGGCGATGTCTTCGGCCTTAAGTGTGTAGGTTCTGTTACGTGGTTCTTTGTCGGGTTTCTCACCCGGTTGGCGGGCCGCTGCGTTGGCCGTAACCTGACGCTGGATGCCATCCACGATGCGCTGCAATTGATCGACATCGAGTTTATGCCCGTCAGAATTGCGCAATATCATTGATAGGGTGGTCCCTGTTTGTTTCTCGCGTGCCGCCGATTCGCTGCCAGGTCGTTCAGAGTCGCCACCCACCCACCAGTCGATGACTTGGTCGTTGTGCACACGCACGGTCAATTGCAGGTCGACCGGCAGCGGGACATACACCTGACACAAGTGCGGGCGTTGGTTGTCGGTACCAAACTCGGCCAATGAAACTTCAGCCCAGGTCTTCTGGAACAAACCGCGCAAATACAGCCGGTGCAGCTCGTGCTCGCGTTGCTTATCGGCGCCATAGTAATGGCGGTGATAGTGGTTGATCTGGGTGTCGATCTTGTCGCGGCCAATTTTGTCGCCTGCGATGTGATCACCGTGGGGAGTAGTTTTATCTGCCATAGAGTGCCATGCGGGGGTATTTTAGGGGTGGTGTAGGCGAGTGGCAAATGGTAGACGGCCAAATTTTGACCAAAAGTGGAAATGCTAGGGCCGATGAAACTCATCCCAAACCGCCTGCCATAAATCCAGCACGCCAACTTCGCTTGCCCAGTTATCAAGGTATGCCAAGTCAATCTCGTGTTCTGCCGCCCGCAACATTGCATGAATGTCTGTCGGATGTTTCTGCGAGGTGCCTTCACTTTTTTTAAAATAGATGAGTTTATACAGAATCACATCCTCCGGAGACAAAAACCACGCATAAAAGTCAGGTTGTACATACAATTTTCGTCTACGCAAGCGCGCCATGATGGCTGCATCCAGCCCTACTTGCTGAACCACAAAAAGATCTGCTTTAGTGCCAGTGATGCCGTCAATGATATTGATCGGTAGTCGCGCAGGCAGATTAAATTCGAAAATAGTCTCAATCGGATCGATGTATACCTGCCACTGTTCTACCTCAGCTACCAGTAACTCAAGCTTTTCAACATCGATGTCCATCATCAAATCAACATCGTTGGTAAAGCGAGTGGTCTTGGCGTAAGACATGGATGCTACTGATCCACCAATGCCATATGGAATATTGAGGCGCTCGAAAGCACTAATAATGCGCTCGTTGAACTCGCGCTGATCAGGCAGCTTTTTCGGTTCAGTAGTCATTCTTTATCAAAAGGCGCTGAACGGTGTTTCGATGTGCTTCGGTTACTGACAAACCACTACTCAGTTCGCTATCCAATATCAAACTGCGCGCCCAACAGAACATTTCATTGGCACGGGTAGTACTGACACCCTCAGGAATTGTTGGCAACAACTTCAGCCAAACCGCTTTAGGCGTTTCCTCAA
Organism: Chloroflexota bacterium; assembly: GCA_031392845.1. Taxonomy (GTDB): domain Bacteria; phylum Chloroflexota; class Anaerolineae; order J036; family Brachytrichaceae; genus JANMVQ01. The sequence goes on along the minus strand of JANMVQ010000255.1, from coordinate 8,009 downwards.
ACCTAGCCGCACGTATTGCGCGTCGGATTTTGTCTTCGAGGGACAAATGCGCATTCGCCATGAGGAGGTTCACACGCGTGATTCTTACGTGAGCATCTTCATCAATCTGTGCTGGGATGGGTGGATCTGCAATTGTCATCCTGATTCAATTATCCATCATCCCATCTCAAACTCTGGAACCGGGAGCATTCACAAAAAGGGGCAAACCTGTCAGGTGTGCGCCACAAAGCTGTGTCCTGCCACAAATGTGCGGGCGCACACCTGACAGGTTTTTTCACAGGTTCCCCTTTTCTGCGAGCACACGCGTCTCAAACTGTCGAGCCGCCCCTTGCTTAATTATTAATCCGGCGTACAAATATCCAGAATGAATACCTCTCGGAATGCACCGTGCCCTTGCGGCAGCGGAAAAAAATATAAGGCCTGTTGCATGGAAAAAGATGAAGCAGCTGCGCGTGCGGCCCAAAAGCAGCAGGTCACAGGGCAAGCGGCCGAGCAGGTTGCGCAATTGAAACAGGCGCGTGAGGCACGTTCCCCGGCCGTTGTACCGGCAGCAGATAGAGTCCCAGCCAAACCAAAGCCTGAGCCTAAGCCTATTGATCTCGCCCGTGATGACTATTGGGCCGAATTCGAAACAGCCGAGGTCGATCAACAGATCGACTTGCTCTATTCAGCCATTACACAACCAGCGCTGCCCAATTTGCTCGACAGTGAATTGATCTTCGAATCGTTTAGCGCAATCTTTTATGCGACTACGAATAGTGACGGACGGGACCGTTTCGATGCACTGGTAGATGTATTACGTCAGACCCAACCAACCCAATATTTAGAAGAAGCGCATATTCTTCTGGATTGGCAGATCACCAACGCGCTGGCGACCCAGCGGGATGAGGCTGTGCTGCGGCTGACCGGCGACTATGCGCAGATCGCCGGGGCGGAACATACTGATGAGTTGTTCAATTTGGTCAACAAACTCGCCTATCATGGTCAGACCCAGGCATTGCGGCAACTGGTTGATACGACACTCCCCCTGCTGCGACAATCCACAAATGCCATGCCGGGTGCCGCAGATAAATTGGCCGCCTTCGCAATCGATGGGCTGATATTTGATCGTCTTGACCACATGCAGTCGGTCACTCTGGACGAAGAGGGGTTGCTTGATCAATTCATAGCATATATGCCCGAAATTGATCAAGAGAAGCTACCAAATTACATTCGCTGTGTCAGCGGACAAGATGATCGGGCATGGACATTGGCTGACTTCGATCCAAGTTCCAATGATTTTGTCAACAACACTCGTCACCTAACACTGGCGTTCACCCACTACCTCCGAACCATCTCCGGCGTGGCCTATTTCAAGGCTGAACTTGCGAGAGGGGGCGTGTTTCAATATCTGTGGCGCCGTGCGAAGGCTGACTTGGGAGCACGACGGGGCCGAACCTCCGGTAAACGCCAAATACGCAATCTTGAACACGTGCTCTGCCCAGACTACGCAACCCTTGATCGCTTTCTAGGCGACCTGCTCAATTTTTTCAACGTCCAACACTACGAAGCAGCCGCTATGTTTGAGGTGCTGCCTGCATGGCTGGATTTTCTGGAACATTACCAGTTGATTGACCTACAGCAGCGCATAGCCGCCATCGAGGATTACAAACGTTTGCGGCCAGCGGTGCTCCGTTTGTTTGAGAACAACAAGAGTGATCCAACGATGTATCAGCATTTGGCCGCTTGGCGCGAGTGAGCGTGTTCAGGCCACCCGCAACGCCACCGTCGCCCCGCATGCCCCACATAGCCAACTGTCCTCACCCCGCCGATAATTCTCCGGCTGCTGGCGACAGGTCGGGCAGATGCCGCCCTTCACCAGACAGCCTTTACGTGGCCCACGCCGACGATCACTTTTATTACTGGGCACCTTGCGCAAACACTGTGCGACATGCTTGCCAAAACAAGCCTGCCGATCCTCTTCCGACAATTGCGCCATCGCGTTGGCAATCCGGGTGGCAGCTTCGGCCGACAAACGCAGCAAGGTTCGCGCTTGGCTCTCGGAGATAATGCCGCGCTCGATTTTGTCTTGAACCGATAACGGCAACTTCAGCAAGCGCATAATGTTGCTCACCGCGCCCTGCGAAAAAAATTTGAAATGCCGACCAGCTTCTAATTGGGTCACGCCATAGGCCTCGATGTAATACTGAATGTAGCGGGCCCTGATGATCGGGTTGAAGTTGTCGCGCTGGACATTTTCGCTCATCGCCGCCTCAAACGCCGATTGATCGCTGGCACACACAATCAGGAGTGGGATGCGCGCCCAACGCGGGTTCTCCGGTTCGCGCATATGCAGGATGCGATAAGCCGCGACGCGGCGATGGCCAAACACCAATTCATAGCAGCCGGGTTCTACCTGCGATCTCACGCGCTTGCGGCGGCACATGCAGCCCCTCGATTTGAATACTGTGCACCAACGATTGCAAACTCTGCTCATCCATCACCCGACGGATGACATGGGCGTTTGGGAAAATATTGTCAAGCAGCACCTCAAGGGGATCAAAGCGTGAGCGATAGGGATCGAATATCACTGGCATTCCTCGTTTGTCCAAACGTCTCTTCAGTCTCTTCAAAGTCGGGAGAACCATCTCTTTTGTGGAGCGGCACCATTGCACGGCACGCCTGGGTAATGGCTCTTCCCAAACCGTATCAATTAATATATTGGACACATCTCAGTCAGAGAATTGCAAGTCACCTATTACTTTCTTGGCGGTCAGCACCTGATCGACAAACTGATATAGCTCTGAAAGCACTTGTGATTCGTCGGATTTTATGAGTATGTTGAGGTCATCGCCAACCTCCCATAGTACCAACCACTCAAGCAGCTTTGGGGCAGACAGCACTTTGCGCTGGTTGTCCTTGAGCGCGGACAGTGCCGTATGGTTGAAGCGATTGCCCGCGATACCGTCGATCAATTCTTGCGATGCGTCTGCACGTTTCTTAAACACCCCATACAATTCGTCTCGAAACTGGATTGCTTTTTTTTTAATCATCTTGCCCTCAAGTTTGCCAGCTTTCCTTGAGTGCGGCTCTAAACTCAAGATGTAAGCACACAGCTTAAGTGAGTAGTTTTTGAGCTGGTGTGTGAACAGATAAGGCACTATAACTGCATCTAGTATGCCAAATCTTTTTGGGCGAGAGGCCGAGTTAACGCGGCTACGCAGCCAATGGCAGAAAGGTGAATTCTCAGTCGCGCTGGTGGCTGGTGAGCTGGGAATCGGCAAGACCGCGCTGATCGAAGCTGCGTTCGCCGCCATCACCAAGCAAGCCAATCCGCAAAAAGTGGTGTGTCTACGTGGGCGTGCCTCCGACGATGCAGGCATGCATGCCGCCGTATCTGCCATTCCTCGAAGCATTAGGTAGCTACATTCGCCTTACCCCTGCCGACAGATTGCGTGAACAAACTGGGCCAATTGCCGGGGTGCTGAGCGGCCTCTTCCCCGAACTAATTCAAAAGTTGGGCGATGTTCCAGCCAGCCCGCCCATCCTGCCGGAGCAGGCCAAGCTGCGATTGTTCGAGGCTATCACGCAGTTTATTCAGATTGTTTCGGATGAGACCCCCGTAGTGCTGATATTGGATGACTTGCACTGGGCCGAATCAGCCACGTGTGAGTTGTTGACATTTTTGGCCCGCAATCTGCGCGGAATGCCTGTGTTTATTCTCGGCGCGTATCGTTTGGATGAGGCAACGAGCAACACAGGCCTGCAACGCACGATCTACGAGTTGAATCGTCTGCGTGTGATGACCACATTCACCCTGAAACCACTGCCCACCACAGCATTGCTGCAAATGGCGATGCATGAGGTGAATGGCCTTTGTGCCGCATCTGTGGGTGATGCGTTGTTTGCACACAGCGAAGGCAACCCATTTTTTGCCGAGGAATTGCTGCGCGCATGGGTTGAAGTGGACGCCTTCACACACTTAAACGGCGCGTGGCAGCTTCAGCAGGACAGCACCACTGCACTGCCTTCTTCCATCGCCAGTGCCATTCAACACCGTCTGGCTCACCAGCCCCAGCAAACACAAGAGGTTTTGTACACCGCATCCATCATTGGCCAAACATTTGATGTGGCGTTGTTGGCACATTTGTGTTTGCAACCGGTTGAAGTAATCGAGGCTTTGTTGGAAGCGGCGGTTCGCGCCCATCTCATCCAGCCCACAGGCGACGGTACGTTTGCATTTCAACATTACAGTATTCGCGAGGTCTTACATGCAGGCGTTGGTGCCGTGCGTCGCCAACAGTTACATGCAGCCATTGGGCACTGGCTGGAGGCCAACCTGCGCGGGCCGTTGGCCCAGCAGGCTGCTGTGCTGGCGCTGCACTTTGCCCAAAGTGGCGACCACGACAAAGCGATTGGCTACACCTTACAAGCGGCCACACAGGCCATGTCCGCATATGCGTTTGAAGAAGCTGCACATAGCTATCAATCAGCGTTGACGCAGATGCCATCGGATCATGCCCAACGTGGCGAAGTGCTGATGGGCTTGGGCCAAGCCCATATGCTAACAGGGCACGAGCGCGATCCGGTAACAACGTTTGAGGCGGCCCGAGCTTGGTTCAAATACAACGGTGATGGACTAGCCAGCGCCCGCGCGGCCCATCAACGCGGCTTGGCGCTATGGCGGTTAGAAGATTTGCCCGCAGCCCGCGCTGCCTTTGAGATGGCGCTGAGCACGTTGAAATTGGAACCAGCTCGCGAGGCCGTGCAAGTGGGCATTGATTTGGGCAGCCTGTTGGCCGTGAGTTTGCACCAACAGCAAGAGGGTATTGGGCATGTGCGGCGCGCACTGAATTTAGCTCATCAACTGGAGGAGCCGCGCTTGATGGCCTCGTCCCAGCGGGCACTGGGCAATTTGCTGGTGCGTGCCAACAAGCTGAGCGAGGGCATTCCATTGCTGGAGCAAGCATTGGCTTTGGCTTCTAGCGAGGATGATTTTGCCGAGGCCGTCGAATGTTGCGCCAATCTCAGCTTGGCGTGGGCTTGGTCAGGAGACTTTAACCGCGCCAACCAGATTGGCGAGCAATGGGAGGGCTTTGCCAAACACAGCAACGATCGCTACCAACTGCGCCACACTTATGCCATGCGGGCGATGGGCCATATTGTTTGTGGGCGTTGGGCGCAGGCCGAAGCTAGCTTGGATAAGGCGCAGCACATTGCCGAAAACTTGGCAAGTGCCGATCCGACAGCGGTGGTTACGGTTATTCGTGGGGTGCTGGCCTTTTATCGCGGGCAATTTTCGGCGGCAGAAGTTTTGTTTGAAGAGGCTTCGCAAGTCTTTCGTTCGTTTGGGCCGGGAGCGGTGATTTGGTATTTGGGGCTAGTGGGCGCAAGCCAAGCCCTGCAAGGCAACCGGGCCGAGGCGTCGGCCTGTGCCGATGAATTGGAGGCGTTGCTGCAAGTGTTGCCGGCAGGCACTATGCCTACTGCCGAGCCCACCGCGCATCTTGTCACCATTGCCTTGGCCTTAAACGATGGTGTTCGCCTGACCCGCTATTACGCAATGTTAAACGCCTTTCGCGGACAGTATCATGACGCGGTAATAGACCGTTTGTTGGGCTGTGCAGAGTTGGCGCTCGGCGACTTGGATGCAGCACAGCATTCGCTGGCGCGGGCCGAGGCGTTTACACGCCGACAGGATGCCAAGCCGGAGTTGGCCCAAACGTTGGCGGCCCAAGCGGAGTTGGCCCACAAGCAAGGCGCGGTTGCAACCGCGCTTGATAAGCAATCGCAGGCCCTCACTCTGTTTCAGCTGCTGGGGAATACATTTGAGGCCAACCGTACGCGTACGCTTTTTACGCAACTTGGCAGCCCATCAACCCAACTGCCTGCCGGCTTGAGCGCTCGCGAAGCCGAGGTGTTGCGTTTGCTGGCGCAAGGCCACAACAACCGCGCGATTGCACAAACGCTGCTGCTGAGTGAGAAGACGGTGGCCAACCACATCACCCACATTTTCACCATTTTGAGCGTGGAGAATCGCGCCGGCGCGACGGCGTTTGCAGTGCGACAAGGATTGGCTTAGGCCTGTCGCCTAGCCACCCACCAACCGCCAATGGGAAATTCTTCCTATTCTCACATCGTCGTCACCGGCCTGCACATGTTGACATATCGGGAATTTCCTCCGATGCGCACTGGTCTTGTTTCCTCTATTGTGTTCCCAACCTCAAAACTGAGTTAGGAAACATAAGGAGAAAACAGGAAACATGAAGACCAAAAACTTTCTAATGGCGGCAGCTATTGCTGTGACACTCGCAAACACCGCAACGGCTACGGCCACACACGCGCAGACGATGACCGAGCGCACCGTTGGCCCGGGCGAGTCTATTCAGGCCGCGATCACCGCAGCCCAACCGGGCGAGACGGTAGTGATTCGCCCTGGCACCTACAAAGAGAACCTGCTGATTACCAGGGATGGCCTGAAGTTGCGCGGCCTAGGGGTGCGGCTGGAACCGCCTACGACTTTTGCACCCACCGTTTGCGATGCAGCCAACAAGCCCGCACCAGCCGCCCCCGGTATTTGTATTGCCGGAACCATGAATGCCGATGGTAGCGTGGCCGACCCAGTCGAGAATGTCAGCATCACCGGCATCAGCGTGCATGGCTTTGTGGGCACCGGCATCTCGGTTGAGGCGGCGCGCAACTTGACCCTGCGCGCGGTGGAAGTGGCGAAGAATGGATTTGTGGGCATTGGTGTGCGCTTCTCGCAAGGGACAACAATTCAGGCCAGCGCCAGCAACGACAACGGCGATAGCGGTATTGCGTTTATCGGTGGCAGCGATAACAAAGTCATGCAAAGCACATCAAATCGCAACCGCGGCGAGGGCATCCTGTTTTTGGAGACGATTGGCGGTAGTGTGCGCGGCAATACATTGAGCGGCAACGCCGGTGGCGTGTTCATCGTGAACATTGATGTGCTGCCTAGCACTACTGGTGATATTAGTGTGCGCGACAACGTCATCATGCAAAACAACAACTTGGCGGTGCGCAATCAGTATGGGCAGGGCAACCCACAGTTCTCTGGCATCGGCGTGCTGGTGGCAGGCGCCAGTAAGGTGAATGTGCGCAACAATGTGATCAAGGGCCATGCCGCCACAAACGATGTGGATTTGCCACCAGGTGCCATCGTCATCATCGACACTACTGGAATGGGTGGTGCGGCACCTGCGGACGTCGCCATCGAAAAGAACACGCTGCAAAACAACATACCGGTGGATGTGTTGTGGGATGGCACGGGCAGCAATGTGACGTTTAAGCGCAATATGTGCAGCAACTCACAGCCGACGGGGGCTTGCTAACCCTCAAGGGACACGTCATCTGGTGTCACGTATTTCAGCGATTCCAATCGCCTGCGTGGCACCTTTCAATTTTAAGGAGTTCATATGGTTAAGCAAACACAAAAACATCAGGCGCTCATTGTCGATTCGTCACAGCAAGCCTTTCACATTCACGCCATTCGTTTGCCAGATGGCGAGCGCGCTGAGGATTGGTGGATCCGCGACGGTCATTGGAGCCAAACGCCTCTCGAAGACGCAGTGACTCTGCCCGGCCGATATGCCATCAGCGGCATGGTCGATGCGCACACGCACCTCAGCATGGACATGGGTATCTTTGGCTTGCCCGAAGCGGGCGATGCTGTGATCAAAGCAAACGTGCAAGACAAGCTTCGGCAAGGTGTGACCGCTGTGCGCGATGCAGGTGCGTTGCCTCAAGTGGCAATCACATCGTCAAGTTCTGGTCAAATCCGTATCATTTCCACGGGTAAGATGATCGCACCGCCGGGGCGTGGTTATCCGGGGATATGTCTGCCCGTGTCCGAAGATCACCTAACTGACTTTGCCTTACGCGAGATTTCAGAAGGGCATCGCTGGATCAAAGTGATGGCTGACTTCCCCTTTCCAGTCACTGAGTTGAATTACTACACCTCGCTGCCGACGTATTCATTCGATGCGTTGCACAATCGTTGCAACGCA
>JANMVQ010000150.1:0-3757 GCA_031392845.1 Chloroflexota bacterium | reverse complement strand
CCGTCTTGTATAGCTGCACGAGATGATGGCGCGCGATACGCGGTGTGGCTGTGTATTTCACCCGTGGCCGATACCGAACCGTGGCGGCAGGGTTGCGATCTAACTCACCCTCCTCACATAGCCGCCCCAGAAAGTGCTTGAGATACATGACCGCTTTTTTCTTGATCGTGGCCTTGCTGAGCCGATGGCCGGACTGTTCACTCTCCAACCACTCGATGTACGACAAAATATGCGCGGAGGTGAGTTGCTTGAGGGTCAGCTCGGGGAACAGCGCTGTAAATCCTTCGACGATGAGGTTGGTGAAGTAGGTAATGTCTTCCATCGACGCCGGGCTGGACACCTCCAGCCGCTTCTGGCGCAGGAAGCGCTCGATGTGAACCTTTAGGGATTCGGACATGGGGGTTGGGGTGGATGCAGACATATGGCCGTTTGGAATGTAGCCATCAAGACAGACCCACACCATCCATATTTGGCCGACACCCATCAATAGAGCAAGTAGAGCAAGGGGCAATTTCCGGGAAATCCGAGCAAATGGCAGGGCAGAGGAACACTTGTCAATTGCCCATGGCCAATTGACTCAAAAAAAACAGATTCGAAAAATCCCTTGCCCGGTCGGCCAAAATGCGTAGAATACACCTTCGTAAGTTCGATCAGACGGGTAATTAACTCGTGAGAGGCAAAAGCAATTGACTCTGAGATTGAACGCGAAGAGGGGTAATTGACTCGGCCAAAACCTGAGTCAACCACCCAGAGACGGGCCGCTAGCTCAATTGGCAGAGCAACTGACTCTTAATCAGTAGGTTCTAGGTTCGATTCCTAGGCGGCTCATTCGACGACAGACAGACTAATCCTCTGTCTGTTTTGCTTTTCCGAATGTCACAAACGACAAAAGGTGTAGCATTAGGTTTAGCAAATGATCAAGCTCAACATTCTCTTCCGTAAACCTGCGGACGCCAGTGCGTTCGAAGATAAATTCTCGCATCATGTGCAGCTGATTGTGGCCATGCCCAATGTGCAGCGCACCGCTGTGAGCCGTAGCGTCGGTTCGCCGCGGGGTGAAGCCCCGTATTACCTTATTCACGAAATTTACTTCGCCGATATGCCCAGCGCCACCTATGCCCTGAACTCGCCCGAAGGCCGCACCGCTGGGGGTGATCTGCTGACTTGGGCACGCGACACCAGTACGCTGATGTTCTCCGAGGTGTGGGGCGAAGATATGGTGACCCGCGACGAAATGAACAAGCAGATCGATGCGGCCCGTAGTAGCGCGATCGAAGACTTGGACAAAAAACTGGAAGCCGCCCGTGACGAGGGCCGTGCCGAGGTGCGCGCCCGCTGGGATGCGTCTTTGCCACCTGCCGATCCAGCCCTAACCCCAGAACCGCTCACCGCTGCCGAAGGGTTTGACTTGAGCTTCTCCCAGTTTGCCCCCCCGAAGAAGGAGATACCCGAAGTCACGCCGGATACAGAAATAGTGGCTGATTCAAGTTCTGCTCAAAAGCCATATACCATCGACGATATTCTTGCTATCGCTAAGGGCGAGAGTCAGCTACAACCTGTCAATACCACATCTAACGATAGCGCCAACCCCAAGAGTGAAGCCTGAAATTTGATTCTAGGCCAGATTAACTTCGATATACCAAGCCTGCCTCTAAATGGGCTGAGTCCGCGTCCACCACTACCTTTGCCGGCGGTACATCCAGACTCAGCAAGTAATCGGCCAACTTCTCTCGAACGTTGCGCTGCAAGATGCGGCGCAAGGGCCGTGCCCCCATTCCGGGCTCTTTGTTTTGTGCCAGTAACCATGTTTTGGCGGGTGGAGTCACTTCCAATGTAATCCCCTGGGTTTGGGCTAATTTGGCCTCTTTCCCAATCAACAAGTCCAACACTTTTGCCAATACATCCGGTGTGAGTGACTTGAACATTACGATCTCATCCAGGCGATTCAGAAACTCAGGGCGGAAGAAGGTCCGTACATCGGTCATTGCCAGCTCCCGTGCTTGTTCGCCCAAAGTGACATCCGCTAAATAAGTCGCGCCCAAATTGCTGGTGAGCAGAATCACCGTCTCGGAAAAATTGGCCTGCCGCCCTTGTCCATCCGTCAGTCGCCCTTCTTCCATCACTTGTAGGAGAATGTCGAGTATGCGCGGGTGGGCCTTCTCCACCTCGTCAAATAAGACTACCGCATACGGCGATTTGATGATGCGCTCGGTCAATTGTCCACCGCTCTCAAAACCCACATACCCTGGCGGCGATCCGATCAATCGATTAATCGTATCGTCCTTCTGATACTCGCTCATGTCCAACGCAATCAAATTATTTTCGCTGCCAAACATAAACTCGGCCAGCGCCTTGGCTAGCTCGCTTTTGCCCACGCCGCTAGGGCCGAGAAAAAGGAATGAGCCAATCGGGCGCTTGGGATCCTTCAACCCCACTCGTGCGCTCTTGACTGCGCGGGCCAGCGCTAGCACCGCATCGTCTTGCCCGATCACGCGCTGCTGCAAGGCTTGCGTCATCTGGGCATACTTGCTGCGTTCATCCGCACCGAGCTTGGTCACTGGTATGCCCGTCATCACGCTGATCGCTAGCGTCACGTCTTCAGCGTCTATGATGGACGACGAACGACGAACGACGGACGACGGCTGATCGGTAGTCGGTCGTCCACCATTCGTGGTCATCCCGGCCGCTCGCGCAATTGCGCACGCCCGGTGCAACACGGTAATGGCCGAACCGGGCAGCGGCTGCTCGCCCACATAGCGCGCTGCCAGTGTCGCGGCGCTTTTGATCGCGCTGGCGTCTACGGTCAAACTGTAATCGCGCTCAAACTGGGGTTTGTGCAGCGTCAGAATTTGCATGCACTCGTCTGCCGATGTCGGCGGCACACGCAGCTGGTGCGAATGATCAGCAATTGCAGTCGGCTTGAGTTTTTCAGTGAACTCCGCGTCGGTGGTGCTACCAATAATGATTGGCGCACTGCTGCCGCTGCTTTGTACAATTGCTTTTAACAGCTCTTTGGTAGTAGCATCGTTGCGCACCGCGTTGCCAAAAAACCTATGTATATTAGGCAAAAACAGAACCCCATTCTGTGCTTGTTTTAAGCCCACTTGCATCGCCAGGGTGGGGTTGTCCAGCCAGGCGCTCTCGCTCACCTCGATGACCGACTGAATATGCAGCGTGCCTTTGCCTTCGGCTACCAAAAACGCCAACGCTTGGGCCAAACTGCGCCGCCCACTACCAGGTTGTCCGATCAGAAGCACATGCCGATCTTGGGCCAACGATAACAGACCGCTTAAGTCGCGCAGCAATGTTTCGCGGGCAAAGACCGGTGTCATTTCCGCATTTTTGATAGCGGCCACCCAATCGGTGCAGGTGCTGCGTTTGCTGATGGAGCCTTCGACCAGCAATGTGGCTAGTGCTGTGGGTGTTACGCCACGCCGTTGCAGCAAGCCTGCTGTGCTGACACCCGTTTGAGCCAACGCACCCAGTAGGTGCTCGGTGCCGATATAAATCTCGCCACTGGCCAGCGCAATGCTGCGGGCCTCGTCCAGTGCGACCAGCATTTCATCGGATAGAGGCACGGTCACGTTTTGCTCGGTCAAATAATTGAAATTGGCGCTGCGGCCCTCGCGCGTACGCAATTGGGCCTCGCAATCTTTCTCAAGATCAGCCGACTTAAAGCCGCGTGTTTCGGCCAGTTTGACAATAGCGCGTTGCCCGGTAGATTCGGGAGCACGCAGCATTGCTAGCAGCACCATTT